>NZ_BCNF01000134.1 GCF_001485495.1 Gordonia desulfuricans NBRC 100010
TCTCTTTTCGAGTCTGTCCGGGGCGGCGCCGTGGCTCGCTGACTTGGAATAAGTTACGCACGAGTGACGCGAGAATCAAATCGGCTGGTCAGCGGCCTGAATCGGAGCAGAACTCGACGAAGGCCGACCATTCCGACCGATCCCCGTGGGCTGGGACAACGTCGTGTCGCCGTTGCCGAGGGTGGCCACCGCGTCGGCGCGGCTACCCGGTCGCTACGGGATGACTCTGCCGCGAGGTGCACCGCCGGATCACGGAGAAGCCGGCGCACTGCCCCCTTCCCCGCTCTCCTACCCCGCTGCAACGCGTCGGGCCCGGCGGATACGAGTGCGTCCACTACGTCGACTCATGGCTTCGCCCCTCCTCCCTCCCGGTCTCCCGCCAGGCGAGTGCCGCACTCGGGGACCGGAACGAACTGGTCCCGGCGTCGGCCACTCACTCGCCCGCCTCACGCCGCGGGTCACATCCGCGTTCCACCCGGCCTGGGTTGGACGATGTGCAGCGGAGGCCCCGGGGACCGCCGGACGAGTCGCCCGTCCTCACCCAGCATCTGGTCGGCACCGACTCTGTTCCCGCCGCCAGACGTCAGCCGGCTACCACTCGCGTAGCCGGCCGTCGACGAACCGGAAGCCGGCGCCGTCGTCGGTGCACTCGATCCCCCCGACCAGCGCCGTACATGAGATCCCGCTGACCGTGATCCGCTCCCCGGGCTGCAGAGGCTTCGCCGGTGCGGGGAGTTCCTCACCGATCGAACGCACCACCTGCCCGACACTGATCAGGATCTCGTTCGGTGAACCGTGGAACGGGCCGTTGCGCACCTCCGGCGCCCCGGCCGGGAACGTGACGAAGCACTGGGCGGCCATGTCACCGCCCGCCGGATAGAACCCGCAGGTCCTGGCCGGCGAACCGGGATAGATCCACCGGTAGTACCCGGCCATCCCGGGAAGGGCGAAGCGACGCGGATCGACGTCGACGATGGGCATCGTCGACGTGGACGAACCGCTGGACGAGACCGACATCGAGACCGGCGCGGTGGATGTGACCATCGTCTGCACGACCGAGGTGTCGGTGTCACCGCCGTCGATGATCCCGCACCCGGCGACTCCGACGATCGACGTCAGGACTCCGACGGCGATGCGGTAGCGGCGGGCGCAGGACACGGGCACGATGCGCTCCATCCGTCCGGTCGGGATTACGAAGAAAGCGTAATCCGCCACATCCCCCGGCGACGCCGCTGCAGACCGAGTTCATCTGCCCGGACTAATACATGTCCGAACGTCCGAACACTCGATCGACATCGGTTGTCCACAGGTGCCGCTCCATCCACATCGGCGTGTGCGACCAGCCCGGTGGCGACGGTCACCCCACCTACGCTTCGAGGGCATCGGGATCTGCACCACCGACGATGTGGCGCATGACGGCAGGGGGAGGCCATGAGCGACAACGACTTCGACGGAACTGTAGTGGACGGGGCGGGCGAGGAGGCGTGGCGGCGTCATCGCATCGGGCTGATCCGGCAGATCGCCGGCCTCGACGGCGGGACGGAACTGATCATCGCCACCGACCCGCGGCACACCGGACCGCGGGCACGGATCACCGTCGTGGCGACCTCGACAGGGATCCGGATGCACATCCACCCGCAAGATCTCTACGTCGACCCGGGTCGGTTCCTCCGGCAGCTCGACACCCTCACCGCCCTCGGCTGGGGCGCCGGCGTGGCGGGTGAGGTGATCGCCGACGCCGACCGGCGACACCTCGGCGAGCTCACCGACCTGGTGGTGCTCACCCTGCGCGAGGTGTGCGACGTGGTGTTCCCGATGCATCTACAGACCCTGCCCGGCGATCGTCGACCGGCGAGGTCCCACGCCGACCGGGCTGCGTGATCACCGATGACCGAATCGTTCGATGACCTGGTCGACGTCGCATGGCACGCCTTCGCTGCGGAACTGGCCTCCCGACTCGGCGTCCTCCAGCGGCCCCACAGCGTCGGACTCACCCCGGCGGACGGGCCGAATCGCAGCCTGGTGGTGTTCACGGTGATGGGGTCGGGCAGGGTGCGCGCCACCCTGGGCCAACACCTGCCGTCGGCGGCGGGCCACGTCGACGACCTGGCGCGAGAGCTGCCGGTACGCCGGGACGATCGCAACGAGGGCTGGCGGAAGGTCCGGCGACGGTGGGTCACCGAATCCGGGCGCCGCGACCTCCCACTGCTGGTCGCGCGGGTGGTCCGGGTGCTGCGGGACATCCTCGACGTCCCGCATCCGTCGTTCATCACCGTCGCCGACTCCGCCGGGCCACCGTCGCCACCGGAGCCCCACCGGCCACCGGCATCAGTACCCGCCGAGGGCGACCAGGCCTGCCACACGACCCCGGCGATCATGATCACCGACAACGGCTACCTGCTCGGGTGGGCGCAGCAGGTGCTGTCGATGGAGCTGGGTCAGCAGTTGGCCGTCGGCGGGCGCGGCATGATCGCGCTGCCGGCGACCGATGCACTCCCCTCGCGGGCCTACGTCCCCGATTCCGGGCACCGGGTGATGTTCGTCGCGACACTGACCCACCGGCTGACCGATCCGATGTTGCTGGCCACCCTGATCGGCCGGTACTCCGAACGATTCCAGTCGATCTCGTTCTGCCACAGCAACGGCCACGTCTACGCGATGCGCACGGTGGAGTGCACCGTGTTCCATCCCGACAACCTCGTGGCGGTGCTCACGGAATGGCGCACCTTTGTCTCGGAGGTGGGCGAGGAGCTGTTCACCCTGATGAATCCCGGCGGGCCCGGCGCACACGACTGCCCCGACAGCGACATCCCGGTGGGCTTGCAGACCCTGATCGACCTGTACCACGACGGCGATCTGACCCCGCACCGCATCGTGCACCTGACCAACGGCAAGGTGGACAAGCTCAGGCAGTACCGCGCGGTGTGCGGGGAGCTGATCGAAGGCTGTCAGCTCGGTGGCGACGACGCCCGCGAACGCAATGCCCCCTTCGACGAGATCGCGATGTACCGGCGCATGACCGCCGACCTGCGAACCCTGTCGAGCATGCTCGACCAGGCGATCCTCCTGGTGCAACGCTCGGCAGGATGAGCGGGGCCGGCCGAGCCCGACAGGTCATCGGAGGTGGTCGACCTCGTTGACCGACAGGATCTCGCGGTGGTCACCGGGCCGGGCCAGCACGCGGGTCACCGATGTGTAGAAGGGGTCGGTGAAGAACGCCTGCGGCAGGCCGAGGATGTGCGTGAGATAGGCGTTGATCACGCCACCGTGACAGACGATCGCGACGGTGGCCTCGTCGTACCCGTCCCCCGCGTCACGTCGTGCACTGATCACCTCCTCGACACCGGCCACCACCCGCCGCCGGAACGCCTCGGGATCGAAGCTGTTGTCGCGCAACCGTCCTGCGTTGAGATCGGCCCAGATCTCGCGGCGATCGGTGTACGAGGAGAGGTCGGTGCCATACGACGTCCACCCGAGGTCGAACTCGGCCAGGCGCGGGTCGAGGTCCAACTCGAGGCCCAGGGCGTCGGCACCGGCCTGTGCGGTCTGGTGCGCTCGCCGCATGGGGCTGCTGACCATCCGCTCGACCCGACCGTGCCGGCCACCGGCGAGGGCCTTCGCCAGGCGGGCGGCCTGATCCTCGCCCTCCGGGGTGAGCTGTGGGTCGGCGCCGGCCGGGTCGTCGACGTGAAACGGTCGGCCGTGGCGGATCAGCAGCAGTTCCATCGGTCCAGTCTGACCCAACCGGTCCCGACGTCGCCCTTGTAGGTCACCGTCGGGTGGACTGCTCCGGTTTAACCCGCATTGCGCTCATGGGTTTCCCACCTCGACACCCACTCGTAGGTTTCCCCGCAGCTCCATGCACCAGCTTTCGTCGCCCATCGGGCCCCCGTTCTGCCAGGAGAAACCATGACCTCGTTGTCCGCCGTACCCACCCGTGACCGATTCGCCGACGTCCTCGCCCAGATCGCCGACGGCGCGGTCGACCGCGAACTCGGCAACATCAATCCCTTCGACCAGGTGCGCCTGGCCGCGCAAGCCGGATACGGCAGGCTTCGACTGCCGGCCGAGCTCGGCGGGGCGAACCTGAGCCTGCGCGACCTTTTCTCCGCGGTCATCGATCTCGCCGAGGCCGATCCGACCGTCGCGCACATCTACCGCACCCACTTCTGGCTGACCGAGGAGTTCCGCAACCTCGGCACCCCGAATGCGCAGCGGTTCCTGCAGCTGATCGCCGACGGCAAGGTCTTCGGCAATGCCACCAGCGAACGCGGCCCCAAACCGGCCGGCGACTTCGAGTTCACCACCACCCTGACACCCGACGGCGACCACTACCGCCTCAACGGGGAGAAGTTCTACACCACCGGCACCCTGTTCTCCGACTATGTCAGCGTGTGGACGGCCAAGGGCACCACCCTGACCTCCATCGTCATCCCCACCGACCGGACCGGGGTGGACATCCTCGACGACTGGGACGGCTTCGGTCAGCGTCGGACCGGCTCGGGCACAACCCGATTCACCGACGTCGTGGTCACCGACGACGACATCCTGCGGGTGTTGCCACTCGACGAGACACCCCCGCAGTCCACCCAGGGGTCGTTCGTGCAGCTGTACCTGCACGCGATCATCGCGGGCATCCTGCGGTCGGTGGTCACCGACGCCACCGCCCTGGTCGAAGGCCGGGCACGGAACTTCTCGCACGCCACCTCGCCGCGTCCGGTCGACGATCCGTCGTTACAGCAGGTGGTCGGCGAACTCGCATCGCTGGCATATGTGACCGAGGCGGCCGTGCTCTATGCAGCCGAGACCCTCGATGCCGCAACCGAATCGGCGGTCGACGGCGTCCAGGATCCGGCGCTGGCGCAGGCTGCGGCACTGGCCACGTCGAAGGTCAAGGTGGTGGTCGACGAGATCGGCACCCGCGCGGCGACCCTGTTGTTCGAGGCGGGCGGCGCCTCGGCATCGAGCCGCGACAAAGACCTCGACCGGCACTGGCGCAACATCCGCACCATCACCCTGCACAACCCGGCCCGCCTCAAGGCACAGGCCATCGGTGCCAATCTGCTCACCGGCCAACAACTTCCCGCCAACGGCTACTTCTGACCGGCCGATCACCGTCACCCACCCCCTCGAGGAGATATGTCCACCACCCCACCGCCCCTTCGGTTCTCCGCGTTCGTGATGAACACGTCGTCGCACATCCTGCAAGGTGTGTGGCGTACCGACGAAGCCGACAACATCAACTTCAACTCACTCGAGCACTGGGTGAACCTCGCGAAGGTGCTCGAACGCGGCAAGTTCGACTTCATCTTCTTCGCCGACGTCGTGGGCCTCTACGGCGACTACGACGGCGGCTACGAGAAGTACGTGCAAGCGGGACTCCAGATCCCGTCGAACGATCCGTCGGTGATCGCCTCGGCCATCGCCTACAACACCACCGACCTCGGCATCGCGATCACCAGTTCGGTGCTGCAAGAACATCCGTTCAACTTCGCGCGGCGGATCTCCACCCTCGATCACGCCTCCAACGGGCGGATCGCCTGGAACATCGTCACCAACGGCCTGTCGAACGCGTCACGGAACTTCGGCTTCGACCAGCTCGAGGAGCACGACGAACGCTACGTCTGGGCCAACGAGTACGCCGACGTGGTCTACAAACTGTGGGAGGGCTCGTGGGACGACGGCGCCCTGCTCCAGGACAAGGAACGCGGTATCCACGCCGATCCGGCCAAGGTGCACAAGATCTTCCACGAGGGCAAGCGGTACCGCGTCGAGGGCCCGCATCTCGTCGCGCCGTCGCCGCAGCGCACCCCGGTGCTCTTCCAGGCGGGATCGTCACCGGCCGGCCGGGAGTTCGCCGCGCGCAACGCCGAGGCCCAGTTCATCATCGCGCCGGGACCCGAGCAGGCGCGCGCGCTGGTCGACGACACCCGGGCCCGGCTACCGCAGCACGGCCGGGACCCCCACGACCTGCGGTTCTTCCAGGGACTGAACTTCGTCATCGGCAGCACCGAAGAGGAGGCGCGGCGCAAGGAGCACGAGCTCGAGGAGAACATCGACCTCGACGCGATGATCGCGCACCTGTCCGGGGCGATCGGGATCGACTTCGGCAGCCACCCGCTCGACACCCCGCTCGGTGCGATCGAGACCGAGGGCATCCGCAGCGTGATCGACTGGGTGCGTGAGTCCGTCGACGGCCGGGAGGCCACCATCGAAGACCTCGGCCGGCTGCAGGGACGCAACTCGCGGGTCGTCGGGACCCCGGAACAGATCGCCGACCAGCTCGAGCTGTGGCGTGATGCCGGCGTCGACGGGATCAACGTCGTCAACGCCTCCATCCCGGGCAGCTACGTCGAGTTCGTCGACCACGTCATCCCGGTGCTCCAGCAGCGAGGTCTGGCACAGACCGAGTACGCCCCGGGAACGGTACGACGCAAGGTGTTCGGTGACGACCACCTCGACGAGCGGCATCCCGCCGCACGCTACCGCGGCGCGTTCACCCCGGTCGGGGTCTGACAGCAGGCCATCACCCGCGACAAAGGCTCCACACTTACACAGAAACCCCGACTTTCGGTCGGGGTTTCTGCGTAGGTGTGGAGGGTTTGTCAGGCGTCGATCGTCGGGACCGCGGCGAGCAGTTCGCGGGTGTACTCGTGCTGCGGGCGCTCGAAGACATCGTCGGCGGCACCGTATTCCACCACCTCACCGCCACGCATCACCAGGATGTCGTCGCTGATGTGGTGGATGACGCCGAGGTCGTGCGAGATGAACAGCAACGCCACACCGGTCTCGGCCTGCAGCGTGGCGAGCAGGTCGAGGATGCGGGCCTGGATGGACACGTCGAGCGCCGAGACCGGCTCGTCGCAGACGATCACCGACGGCTCGGGCGCGAGGGCGCGGGCGATGGCCACACGCTGCCGTTGACCCCCCGACAGCTTGAGCGGATGCCGGGTGCGGAACCCGTCGGAGAGACCGACGCGGTCGAGCAGCTCCGACACCCGGGTATCGGCCGCGGCACCCCGCAGACCGGTGACCCGCAACGCATCGGTGAGCACGTGCTCGACGGTCCAGCGCGGATCGAACGAACTGAGCGGATCCTGGTAGATCACCGAGATCTGATTCCGCCGATCCCGACGCTGCTTGTCGGTCAGCCCACTCCAGGGCTCCCCGTTCAGTTCGACGCTTCCGGAATCGGGGACGGTGAGGCCCAGCACCATGCGGGCGGTGGTGGTCTTGCCGGAGCCGGACTCGCCGACGATCCCGAGGGTGCGACCGGGTGCGAGGTCGAAGCTCACCCCGGCGACCGCGGCACGCTCGGTGGCGTTCTTGCCGCTGAACGTCTTGCGCAGGTCCCGGACCCGTACTGCGGGGGGTTGCGCGTCGTCGACCGGCGCGGGAGCGGGCAGGGTGGCACCGCTGGTGAGCAGCGTGCCCTTCGATGCCCGCGACGGTACCGACGCGAGCAGGCCCCGGGTGTACTCGTGCTGCGGATTGCGGAGCACCTCGTCGACGGTGCCGGCCTCGACGATCTCACCGTCGCGCATCACCGCGACACGGTCGGCGAGCCGGCCCACCACGGCGAGGTCGTGCGAGATCAGGATGATGCCGTTGCCGCGCTCCTTGGCCTCGGCGAGTACCTCGAGGATCTGCGCCTGCACGGTGGCGTCGAGGGCGGTGGTGGGCTCGTCGGCGATCACCAGCGTGGGGTCGTTGGCCAGCGCCGAGGCGATCAGCGCGCGCTGCCGCTGGCCACCGGAGAGCTCGTATGGCCGCTGCCGGGCCCGCACACGCGGTTCGGGCACACCGACCAGGTCGAGCAGTTCGACGACCCGCTCGTGCCGCGCGGTACGGCCGAGGCGGCCGCCGTCACGACCCCGATGCGTCGAGAGGGCCTCCCCGATCTCGGCGCCGACGGTGCGCAACTGGTCCAGCGAGACCAACGCATCCTGCAGGACGAAGCCGATCTCGCTGCCGCGGATCGACCGCCACTGCCGATCCGACAGACCGAGCAGGGACCGGCCGCCGAACTCGACGGCGGCGGCGTCGATCCGGGCACCGTCTCCGGTGAGCCCGATCAGCGTGCGGGCGGTGACCGACTTACCCGAGCCGGACTCACCGACGATGGCCAGGCACTCCCCCGGTTCGACGGTGAACGACACCCCCTTGACGATCTCGCGGCCGCCGAAGGAGATGTGCAGGTCCCGGACCTCGACGAGGTGGGTGGCCTCAGCGAGACCGGTACCTCCCCGAGGGAGGTCGGTGGTGGATTCTTCGAGCTCGATACTCATCGTCGGGTTCCTTCCAGACGTGCGCCGAGGTGGCGACCGAGAGTGGTGAATGCCAGTGCCACGACGACGATGACGAGGCCCGGGAAGATCTCCAGCCACCACGCGACGGTGATGTAGGAGCGACCGGAGTCGAGCAGGGCGCCCCATTCGGGGGCGGGCGGGGCCACACCGAGACCGAGGTAGGCCAGACCCGACGCCCAGATGATCGCCTGTCCGACGCCGAGGGTGACGGTCACGATCATCGGACGCAGCGAGTTGGGTGCGATGTGCTGCACCAGGATCCGGCCACGCGAGTGACCGAGTGCGGTGGCCGCCTCGATATACGGGGCATTGCGCACCGCGAGCACCTGACCGCGCACGATGCGGGCATAGCCCGGGGCGATCCCGATTCCGATGGCGAAGATGAGCGTGGCCGCACCGGGGCCGAACACCGAGGTCAGCAACAGACCGAGGAGCACGGTGGGAAAGGCGAACATGATCTCGATCCACCGGTTGGACAGGGCGCCGGCGATCCTGCCGGACAGACCTGCGGCCAGGCCGAACACGATGGCCAGGACAGTCGCCACCCCCACCGCGCCGAGACCGATACCGAGGGACTCGCGGGTGCCGTAGATGATGCGGCTCAACAGATCCCGGCCCGACAGGTCGGTGCCGAACCAGTGCGCCCAGCTCGGCGGTTGCAGCGTGGCGTCGAGGTCGATCGCGAACGGATCGTACGGGGCGAGCAACCCGGGCACGATCAGGGCGATCACCAGCAGGGCGATGACGACCAGCGAGGCGATCACCCCGGCCGGCAGCGACAGTCGCCACTTCTCCTCGGCCGGAAGAGGATTGCGGGTCTTGAGACCGGCGAGCAGAGACGTCGGATCCGAACCGCCGGCACTCTGCCCGGTGGGCTTCGGCTGGGCGGGATCCGGCTGGGTGCGGTCCGGCGGTGTCGAACCGGACGGTGAGTCGGTGGTGGTCACGGGACCTCGATCCGGGGGTCGATCTTGGTGTACAGGGCATCCACCAACAGATTGGCGATGGTGTAGATGAAGGCGACGAAGATGACGATGCCGCTGACCAGGGGAACGTCCCGGGACGAGGCGGCGGCCACCAGGGTCTGGCCGATCCCGGCCCGGGCGAAGACGGTCTCGGCGATCACCGCACCCGACAGCAGTGCGCCCATCGCCCAACCGGACACGGTCACCGCGGGGATCACCGAGTGCCGCAGCACATGTCGCGCCCGCACCGACAGGTCGTCGAGACCGCGACTGCGGGCGGTGAGCACGAACGGCTGCTCCAGGGCACGGGCGAACTCGTCGCGGGCGATCTGACCGAGGAAACCGGCGAGCGGGATCGCCAGGGTCAGTACCGGGAGCACCAGACCCCAGGCACCGGTGCCGCTCTCCACCGGGAACCAGCCCAGGTTGATCGCGAACACGACGAGCAGGATCGACCCGATCCAGTACTGCGGCAGACCGGCACTGACCGTCTCGACGACCGAGCCGATCGCACCCCACGGCCCGCGCCGTCCGGCGGTGAGCGTGGTGAGGAACAGCACCAGCAACCAGGCGACGACGAGCGCACTGACGGTGAGGACCAGGGTGGGACCGATCTGGTCGGCGATCACCTCGCTCACCGGCTGCTGCAACTGATACGAGATGCCGAGATCACCGCGCAGCAGTCCGCCGAGATAGTCGAGGTACTGCCGCCACACGGTCTGGTCGAAGCCATACTGCGCGTTGACCGGGGCCAGCTCGTCGGGGGTGCGTTCCCGGCTCTGCCCGCTGGAGAGATTGAGCAGCAGGGTGGCACGGTCGCCGGGGGCGTAGACCTGCAGCAGGAAGGTGATGGTGGCCGCGGCCCACAGGACGAACACCGCCGACCCGATCTTGCCCGCCCACCGCACCGCCGTGCGCGAGGGACGCCACGCGGTCCACGATGATCGCGCTGGTTCGGCAGGTGTTGTGCCGCCGATCTTCTCGTCGGTGATGGTCACTTCACAAACCTCGCATCCGCGAACACCGGTTCGCCCTGGGACTTCTCGATCCACACGTCGTGCAGCTTGGGCGACGACGCGATCGAGGTGGTCTGGGTGTAGAGACCGATCGCCAGTGCATCGTCGGCGATCAGCTGCTGTGCATCGGCGTACAGGCGTGTGCGCTGCGCCGGATCCGGTGACGCATTGGCCTGCTCGATCAGACCCTGCAGATGCGGATCGTTGTAGTAGGCGTTGTTGAACGGATTCGGGTTGTCCTCCAGCCGCTGCCGCCAATTGATCAGCAGGAGACCGGGAGTGGGGCTGGTCCAGTAGCCGACGATGGCGTCGTAGGTGTCGGGTTTGGCGTACTGGCCGCCGAAGTAGGCACTCTGGGTGGCCGGCTTCAGTTGCAGATCGAAGCCGACCTCACGCGCCTGTGCGGCCACGTCCTGCAGGATCACCGCACCCTCGGCGCCGACGATCGAATCGGCCGGGTAGACCACGCGGGCGGTCAGTCGCTGGCCGTTGCGGGTGCGGATGCCGTCGGCATCGCGTCCGGTCCACCCCGCCTCGTCGAGCAGCTGGTTCGCCTTGGCCGGGTCATAGGGGAAATCGCCGGCGGACGGGTCGTAGTCGGGGGTGCTCTGGCTCAGCGCACCGTTGGCGTTGTAGGGCACCACCCCGAGATAGGCGGTCTCGACCGCCTTCTTGCGGTCGGCTGAGTAGGCCAGCGCCTGCCGCACCAGCGGATCGTCGAAGGGTGCGTGAGAGGCGTTGAGCGTGATCGCATTCGGGCGTCCCGGCGTGATGTACTGCTCGGTCTGGAACCGGCGGGTGGCATCCGCCCAGTTGATCGCGGGCACGTTGTAGATCACGTCCGACGATCCGCTGGTCAGCGACCCGTAGCGCAGGACCGGGTCCTTGAGGAATTTCCAGATGACCTTGTCGACGTAGGCCGGTCCCTGGTGCCGGGCATTGGCCGGGGCCGAGTTGTAGTTGTCGTTGCGCTCGAAGGTGATGGAGCGGTTGCGATCCCAGCGGACGATCTTGAACGGTCCGGAGCCGATGGGCTGTTCGCAGTTGGCCTTGGCCCCACGGGCCAGCGCCGCCGGCGACTGGATTCCGAAGTAGCCCTGGGTCAGCACGGTCAGCAGCGGATCGTACGGCGACTTCAGGTGCATCCGGTAGGTCAGCGGATCCACGGCTTCGTCGGACTCGAAGTACGGGCCGATGTAGGCGGCGACCGTGCCGTTGGGCGCCTCCGGATTCAGGTAGGCGGCGAAGGTCGTCTTGACCGCTGCCGCGTCGAGATCGGTTCCGTCGGTGAACTTCACGCCGGGTTTGAGATGGAAGGTGTAGGTCCGGCGGTCCGGGGAGATGTCCCACGAGGTGGCCAGCCACCCGACCACCTGACCCGAGTCGTCCAGGGACACCAGATTGTCCAGGTACTGGCGGGCCAGGTAGGCGTTCTGCACCCAGCCGCCGTGGATGCACGGTGGTTCCTGCTCGTGTCCGTACTCGATGACGCCACCGGAGAGATACTCCCCCTCGGCGGGTGGGACGCCGGTGGACCGGCCGTCGCCGGTCTGCGGGCCGCTGCAGGCGGCGAGGACAACACACGCTGCCAGCCCCAGGGCCGGCAGCAGGCGCGTCCGCAGTGTGCGGACAGGACGGATCACGAGGACTCCTTGCTCGGTGGACCGGCCAAAGCTAGAGGCAGATGACCGCCGGGCACATCGCTTGCCGTCAAGCTGATTTCAAGGGGGTGGCGGCGGTGCACCGCATCGTAGCCTCGAGCGCATGCCCGCACCCTTGAGATTTTCCGCCTTCGTGATGAACACGACCTCGCACATCCTGCATGGTGCGTGGCGTGCGCCGGAGGCCCGACAGACCGACTTCAATTCACTGGATCACTGGATCGGTTTGGCAAAGACGTTGGAGGAGGCGAAGTTCGACTTCATCTTCTTCGCCGACGTGGTGGGACTCTACGACGACTACCAGGGCGACTGGAAGAAGTTCGTCGACTCGGGACTGCAGATCCCGTCCAATGATCCCCTCGTCCTGGCCTCGGCCCTCGCCTCGCACACCGAGAATCTCGGGATCGCCATCACCAGCTCCATCCTGCAGGAGCATCCGTTCGACTTCGCGCGCAAGATCTCCACCCTCGACCACGCATCGAACGGCCGGGTGGCGTGGAACATCGTCACCAGCCTGTCCGACAACGCCTGGCGCAACTTCGGATACGAGGGCATCACCGGACACGACGACCGCTACGCCTGGGCCGACGAGTACGTCGACGTGGTCTACAAGCTGTGGGAGGGATCCTGGGACGAGGGAGCCCTGCTGCAGGACAAGGAATCCGGGCTGCACGCCGACTTCAGCAAGGTGCACAAGATCAACCACGTCGGGCCCCGCTACTCGGTGGAAGGCCCCCATCTCGTGTCGCCGTCGCCGCAGCGTACCCCGGTGCTGTTCCAGGCCGGATCGTCGCAGACAGGCCGACGGTTCGCCGCCCGTAACGCCGAGGCCCAGTTCATCGTGTCACCGTCACCGGACGCCGCCCGCGGGCTGATCGACGACACCCGCAGGCTAGCCACCGAGGCGGGCCGCGACCCGCAGGACATCCAGTTCTATCAAGGGCTTTCGTTCGTCGTCGGCAGCACAGAGGAGGAGGCGCAGCGCAAGGCACGCGAACTCGACGAGCTGATCGATCCGTCGACGATCATCGCGCACTCGGCGGGCGGCATCGGCGTCGACCTCGGGTTCTACGATCTGGACACCCCGATCGGCAAGATCGAGACCGAGGGTAGCCAGAGCCTGGGGATCTGGCTGCGCGAGGCGGTGCCCGACCGCGAACCCACCGTGCGCGATCTGGCCCAGTTACGCAGTCGCAGTGGACGTGTCGTGGGTACCCCAGAGCAGATCGCCGACACCCTGGCACAGTGGCGCGATGCCGGCGTCGGGGGGATCAACGTGATCAATGCGACCATCCCCGGCAGCTATGTCGAGTTCGCCGAGCAGGTGCTGCCGGTGCTTCGGGAACGTGGTCTGGCACAGCAGGATTACACCGAGGGCAGCGCCCGCAAGAAGCTGACCGGCCGGGACCGTCTCCCGGAGAGCCATCCGGCCGCCCGCTACCGCGGCGCATTCGCGGAGGTGCCGGCATGACCGTTGCCACCCGCGTGGTCGCCGACCGCGGCACCGTCCTCGACGAGATCGCCGCCGAGTCGGCCGTCCGCGAACGTGCCGGACAGGATCCGGCCGAACAGGTGGAACTGTTGCGTTCGGCCGGGCTCACCGCACTGACCCTCGACACCGAACACGGTGGGGGCGGCGCGGATCCGGTGGAACTGCTGGACTTCGTGATCGACCTGGCCCGTGCCGATCCGATCACCGCCCACATCCTGCGCGCACACTTCTGGTTCGTCGAACAGATCCGCCGGCTACCCGACGGCCCGGTGCGGCAACGGTGGAGTGCAGAGATCGCTGCGGGCAAGATCTTCGGCAATGCCAGCAGCGAACGCACCGGAACCGCAGGCAGTTTCGAGCTGAGTTCGCGTCTGACACCCGTCGGCGACGGCTGGGTGCTGACCGGGGAGAAGTTCTACTCCACCGGCACCGCATTCTCCGACTACGTTGCCGCACAGGCGATCCTCGATGACGGTACCGGACGGGTCGCCCGGGTGATCGTTCCCGTCGACCGGCGGGTGTGACGGTGGTCGACGACTGGGACGGTATCGGCCAGCACCGCACCGGGACCGGGTCGACCACGTTCACCGATGTCGCGGTCTCCGACGACGAGATCCTGGCGATCCTCGATCCGTCGTCGGAACTCCCGATCGCCAACGACGCCCCACTGCTGCAACTGTTCCTGCAGGCCCTGATCACCGGCATCCTGTTCTCGGTGGCCGACGACGCGGCCACCCTGCTGCGCTCGCGGACGCGGAGTTTTGCCCACGCCCCCGACCCGTCGCCGCGGCACGACCCGATCCTGCTGGCCACCGTCGGTGAGATCGATGCGGCGGCACATGTGGCCCGTGCCGCGGTCCTCGCCGCCGGCGCCGACATCGAGGCGGCAACCCTCGCCGCCCGACGCGGCGATATCGATCCCGAGCTGTTCGACCGGGCCGCCGTCGCCGCGGCCCGGGTGAAGGTGCACGTCGACCGGGTGGCCCTGCCCGCGGCGTCGTCGTTGTTCGAGGCCGGCGGCGCGTCGTCGGCGAGCCGGGCCCGCAACCTGGACCGGCACTGGCGCAACATCCGCACCATCACCCTGCACAACCCGACGTCGTACAAGGCGGTGGCCGTCGGGGACCTGCTGGTCAACGGCAACCCGCTGCCGCGCAACGGCTACTTCTGAGCGCTGCCCACCGCAGCCGCCCGACGCCGACGAATCCGTGCGGTGGTGAGCCATCACCGCACGGACGTCGGTGGCGGGGTCTAGCGTGTACTCGTGACGTCAGCTCCACCACGTCTGCGGCTCGGTCAGATCATCACCGGTGACACCGGCCACCGCTATCGCATCGACCAACGCCTCGGCTCCGGCGGGTACGGCGCGCTCTACCGTGCGTCGCGGCTGGCGCGCGCGAGCGACCGGTCGCTGCGCACCGTGTGCGTCAAGGTCTGCGCCAGCGCCGCCGACTGGCACGGTGAGGCCCACATGGGCAATCTGCTGGCCGGGCAACCCGAGGTGGTCCGGATGCTCGACGCCTTCGCCTTCGCCGCCGGTTCCCACGGGACCACCCGGTATGCGATCGTCACCGAATACCTGCGCGAGGGCACCGTCGCCGACCGTATCGCCGACGACGCCTGGCGCGGATGGTCGGCGACGACGGTACGCCGCGAAATCCAGCGCCTGCTCGGTGTGCTCCGGCTGATGCACGCGGCCGGGGTCACCCATCGGGACATCAAGCCCGACAATGTGTTCCTGCGCGACGGGCACCTCGTGCTCGGCGACTTCGGGATCGCCAAGCACTCGCTGAGCCCCAAGAACTCCCCCGTCGACGCCTACACCCCGGCCTACACCCCCACCGACATGGAGCACCGCAGGCACTGGGCGACGTGGCTCGACATCTACCAGGTGGGATTGCTCGCCTGCACCCTCCTGACCGGGCAGGACTGGACCAACGACGACGTCTCCCGCATCCGGTCGCTGCCCGCCCCGGAGGATCTGCGGTGCTGGATCTGGCATGCCACCGCAGGGAAGGGACTGCGCTACGTCGACGGCACCCAGGCGCTGGCCGCACTCGTCGATCTGCGGTCGGTGGACATGGGCCCCAAGCGCGGGCCGGTCTCGTTGACCGGCCATCACGTGGTGGTGACCGGGCGCTTCGACACCGGCACCCAGCGCGAACTGCACCACCTCATCGAGGGGGCCGGCGGGACGATGGGCTCCACCGTCACCGATGAGACCACGGTGCTGGTGCGGGGCGCGGGCGCCGACGGCACCACGGGTGGCGTCGGCGAGGGCCGCATCCTGTTCGCCGTACACGAGCGCAAACGCCGTGGCCAGCAGATCCATGTGATCGACGAGACGCGTCTGTGCAAGCTGGTGGGTCTGGTGTCGGTGTCCCGGTGAGACACCGACACCGCGCGCTCAGTTGACCCAGCACTCCCCTCGGCCGCTGTAGCGGTCGACGGCGGTCTCGCGCGCCATGGTGGTGGCGTACTGCCGCTCGAAGGCCGGCAGCAGCGCGCGGTTGCGGGTTTCGAGCTCGTCCTGCCAGGCGCGGATCTGCGGGCCCCGCTCCTGCAGCTCGGCGAGCACGGCCTGCTCGTCGACAGTGGTGATCACCCCGTCGTCCAGGACGATCCGGCCGTCGACGACGACGGTCCGGATCGACGATCCGTTCTCGGAGTACACGAGGTGGTATTCGGGACGGTTGCGCGGGGTGAACGAGAGGGTGGTCATGTCGTAGAACACCAGATCGGCACGCTTGCCGACCTCGATGCTGCCGACCGTGTCACCCAGACGCGCCGAGCGGGCCCCGCCGAGGGTGCCCGCGGTGAGCACCTCCTGCGCGGTGGGCCAGCGGCGGTGGTCGGGACCGGTCACCTTGTGCAGCAGGGCGGCGGTCTTGACCACCTCGGACATCCGTGCGGTGTCCGAACTCGACATGCCGTCGGTGCCGAGCCCGACAGTGATCCCCTTGTCCATGTACTTGCGCCACGGCGCGATCCCCGAGCCGAGTTTGAGATTGGAGATCGGGTTGTGCGAGACCGACGCCCCGGCGCCGGCGATCACGTCGAGATCGTCGTCGGTGAGCCAGATCCCGTGGGCCATGGTGACATGCTCGTCGAGTACGCCGAGGGACTGCAGGTGCCCGACCATCGTCTTGCCGAACCTCTCCTCGGCGGTGACCGCCTGGGTTCGGGTCTCGAGCACGTGGATATGGAATTCGAGGTCGAATTCGCGAGCGAGTTCGCTTGTGCCGACGAGCATCTCGGGGGTGCATCGTTGCGGCGCCGAGGGGCCCACCATGAAGCGCAGCCGCCCGTCCCCGAAGTCGGCGTAGCGGGTGGCTGCCGCACCGGCGAACGCCAGGTAGTCGTCGGTGCCGGTGACGGCGAGCGCGTCGAGCTCGCGACGCAGCTCCGGCTCGAGCGTGTCCCGCAGGAACGGGAAGTGATCGATGAACGGGACATCCATCACGTGCCCGGAGATGTTGGCGCGGATGCCGATCTCGTCATAGGCATCGAACACCGCGGCGAGCTGACCCTCCGACTGCCCAGGGATCTCCAGGACGTCGTCGACCAGGGTGGTGACACCGTTGCGCAGCGACTCGAGTGCCACCAGCTGGGAACGCAACCGGATGAGATCGGGGGAGATCGGCTCCAGGCCGAGCACCGGATAGGACAGCAGCATCCAGTGTTCGAGCGGGAGGTTGTCGAGCCGCGCCCGGTACAGCGCCTCCCAGGAATGCGTGTGCGCGTTGACATATCCGGGTGTCACCAGCCGATCCCGACCCTCGATGAGGGTCTCGTCCGGACCGATGACGAGGTCGGTGCCGATCTCGGTGATCTGGCCACCACGGACCCGGATGGACCGGGTGATCGGGGTGGCCCCGTGGACGTCGTCCATGGTGAGCACGGTGGCGTTGCGGATGAACAGATTTCGGCCGTCGGGGTGGAGAGCAGAGGGGTTGAGGGCAGAGGGGTTCTGGGCAGAGGGGTTCTGGGTGGTGGATGCGTGGGTCATCGTCGTTGTCCTTCGGAGGCTCGGAGAGGTGGTCAGCGGGCCGCTAGCCGGGTGCGGCCGAATTCCAGTGCGGCATAGGCAAATGCGGCGGTGATTCCGCCGGCCAGCCAGGACAGGTCCAGCCCGCCGAGGGCCTTCGCTCCGGGGCCCTGCAGGATCGACAGCGTGCCGTACATGAAGATCCAGGTGCTCAGGACACCGATCGCGAGGGCGATCAGAGCGGTCGGCCGGACCATCGGGATACGACCTTCCGCCGGTGCCGCGAACAGGTCTGCGGCGTTCACGGATTGACGTGCCACGTAGAACCAGTGCACGAGAACCACCGCGGCCCAAGGGGTCACCCAGCCGACGATGGCGACCAGCCAGGTGTCGATGATGGTCGCGAAATCGCTGTTGAGGACGAAGAACACCACCACGGCCATGGCCACGACGCCGATCAGGACGTTGAGGATGCGACGGTCGATCCGGATGTCGAGGGCCTGGGTGGACACGGTGCAGGTGTAGATGTTGAGGATGTTGGTGGCCAGCGGACCGTGCACGACCAACAGCAGAACCGGGATGGCAAGGGCGCCATAGGCGTCGACGATGATCTGACCCGGGTCCCCCGAGGTGCTCAGCGTGGCCAGGGTGGCGCCGAGGGCACCGAGCCAGATGACCGGGATGAACTGACCGAGCGCGCTGGCCAGGAACAACTTCCGGGACGGGACATCACGCGAGACGAATCGGGAGTAGTCACCGGCGTAGCCGAGCCAGGTCAGTCCCCAGCCGATTCCGATCGCCGTCATCACGGTGGTGATCGCGCCCCAGTGCGCGGAGGTACCCAGTGACGGGTCGGTGGCGTGGCCCCAGTCGACGTCGAGTCCGATCCAGGCGACGCCGGTCATCACCATGAGGATCGCAACGGTGGGTGGGACGGTCCAGCGTTCGAAGGTGGAGATGACGCGGTAGCCGAACCACGCGATGGTGACCTGAGTGATCATGATCACCGCGGCGACCAGGATGCGAGCGCCGTTGTTGGTGCCGCCCGCGTCGATGATGCCGATGCGGCCGAGCAGGGCCATCACCAGGTCGAGCACGATCCACGTGTTCACCGCACACCAGCCCATGCACACCACGGCCTGGACGGCGGCCGGCAGGTAGGCACCGCGACGGCCGAACACGGCGCGGGACAACACCATTCCGGTGACCCCGGTGCGCTGCCCGATGACCACGAACAGGCCGAACAGCGCCATGCCGATGGCGTTGCCCGCCACGAGCACGGCGATGGTCTCCCAGAGGCCGAGCCCCATGCCCACGCCGAGCGCACCCAGAACCCAGTTGATCGGTGCGATGTTGGCGCCCGCCCAGATCCAGAACTGTCCACGCAGGTCATGGGTTTTGGCCGACTCGGGGATGAGTTCGAGCTCGGCCTCGTGGTCGCCGTGGTCGGGGCCGGCGGTGTGATCCGGTCGGGGTCGGGTGTCGGATTCGCCACCGGCACGGGTGACGGTGTCGAGATCAGTGGTGTCGCCGGTGACCACTGCAGAACGCTTCACCACCGATCGGAGTGCGGCAAGTGAGGTCATGATGGGGGTTCCTGTCGGGAAGGGATGTCCAGTGGGATCGGCGCGCCTTTGCGCTCCCATCAATCATCGCGGCGCGAACTCCCGGGGACTATGTACATAATGTCTGTGACTGATCGATGAGTGTCGACGATGTGCTCATCACGTCCGACCGTGCTCCACCCACACCGGCCTGCGAGACCAGATGAGCGATCTTTCCGACACCACCGGTGGTCTGACCCTGCGTGACGCGCTCGACGATCCCGCGCTCGCCGCCGCCCGGCCGACCGTTCTCGCCGGGTGGAACGCACTGTGCACCCCGCTGCGCTGGGTGCACACCAGCGAGGTGCTCGACGTGGCCGACCTGCTCTCCGGCGGAGAGTTGGTGTTGGTGGCCGGGGTACTCCTCGGTGACGCCGACGAGGCCGCGATGCGCGCCTATCTCGATTCGCTCGCCGACGTGGGGGCCGCCGGCCTGGCCGTCGAAGGACCGCGCCTCGGCGGTGTTCCACAGCCACTCGTCCACCAGGCCGCCGCCCGCGGCTTCCCACTCATCGAGCTCGGTGAGGTGGTGCGCTTCGTCGACGTCACCCATGCGATCAACAGCCGACTGGTCGCAGCCCAGGTGCGCGAACTCCAGGCCAACGACCAGGTGACCCACACACTCGCCGGAATCCTTGCCGCCCAAGGCGATATCGCATCGATGGTGGAGGCGCTGTCGGAGTTGACCGGATGCTCGGTGACGGTGCGCTCGATGGCCGGGGCGGTGATCGCCGAGACCGCCGTCGCCGACGCCCGTCCCCGCGGCTACGCACGTGTGGCGCCGATCGACTCGGCCGGCGTGACCGTCGCCACCCTGGAGCTCACCCCCCGCACGGGCGTCGATCTCCACCTCATCGAGGCCGCCTGCCGACGCGCCCCGGAACCGCTCGCCCTGGCACTGCTCCGCGGACAACCGCTCACACGGTCGGATCAGCATGTGCGCGAGATCTTCCGGCTACTCGCCGTCGGCGCGGACCGAGACAATCGCCGACGCCCCGAGGACGTTCTCGCCGCCCAAGTCGCCACCGCCGGGCTGGGTCTCGACGGCCCCGGCCTGTTCGTCGGCGTGGTGGCCATCTCCGTAAGTGGCACACTGCACACAGTGGAACTGTCGGAGGCGTTGCGCCGCAACGGGAACAGTGTGCTGTCGGAGATCCGGGACGGTGCCCACCGCTCGATCGTGCGGATACCGATCCGCGGTTCGACCCCTACGGGCGGTGACGTGGTCGACCTCCTCACCTCGTCGGCCCTGCCCGGGGACCTGCGGATCGGGGTCACCGAACCGGCCCCGGACATCCTCTCGCTGGCCCCGTCGATGGCGACGGCCCGCACAGCAGCGGGGTCGGCGTCGGCGCGCGTGTACGTCGTCCGGGCCCGCGATGTGGTGGTGGCGCACCTGCTCGACGATCTCGACGCCGCCGCCGTCGGCGAGTTCTGCACAGAGGTGCTCGGTCCGCTGTTGGACTCCGACCGCGCCGACGAGCTCCTCCTGACCCTGGTCATGCTGCACCGCTGTGGTTCTCGGGTGGCCGCCGCGCAGACCCTGAACATCCACCGTCAGACCATGTACCAACGACTCGACCGGATCGGCGTCATCCTCGGTGGGCTGCCCGACGAAGCCACCGGCGCCCGCGGCGCACTGATCGTCGCCGCCGAACTGGAACTGGTGCGACGCGGCATCGCTCCCTGACGTCGGCGGTGGTTACGTCGACGACTTCGGCCGACCGAGGTTTCGACACGCCTCGTCGCTCCGCTCCCCA
>NZ_BCNF01000135.1 GCF_001485495.1 Gordonia desulfuricans NBRC 100010
CCTCATCTGCTCAACCACCAAAAACCAGTCACCTCAGGATGATCAACCCAACCGCCCGTTGACGATCGAGCCGGGACCGAGCCCGACGGGGCGGTCGGGAACGTCGTCGGAAGTCCCGGTGAGTGTCGACGGCGGGTTGTCGCCGGTGATCTGAGCGTGCCGGCCGTCCATCAGTCCGGCACGCCGACACTCACTTCCGACGCCTTGACCAGTGCGACGACGCGCTTGCCCTCGGCGAGACCGAGTTCCTCGGCGGCCTCTTTGGTGATCGACGAGGTGATGATCTGCTCACCTCCGTCGATGCGGATCTTCACCGTCGCGTTCACCGCGCCGAGGGTCACCGAGACGACCTCGCCGGCGAGCTGATTGCGGATGGACAGTTTCATGGTGGGCTCCTTCGCTCGGTTGCGATCGGTTCCAGACCTACCAGGTCGGCGGCGGCGGCGCGCGGTTGCCGCCGATCTGGGCGCCCCGTACCGCCGAACCCGTCGCATCTTTCTGGCGCACGCGGGTTAAACCCGTGACCAGCAGCGTTGCCGTCGGCACGCGGCCGACGTCTCGATCCCCGCCAGGCCGTGGGGTTACATGGGGTTATCCGATCACCGCTTCACCGTGCACCCCTCGAGTGCACCGCGGTGGCGTCTGGATTCACGGACTCCGAAGGGGACACTCCATGGCCATCCGCGTCGGGCTCAACGGCCACGATCCGGTGCTCTACCTGCTCTCGACACTGGGCATCCTCGAGGATCGTCTCGCCGCGATCGGCGAGGAGGTCGACTGGGTCGCCTACTCTCCGGGGCCGCGGGCACCGTGGCTGCTGGGCGAATCCCTCGACTTCGTCGGGTGTGGCCAGACCCCGATGCTGTTCGCCCACGACGACGGGGTGGATGCGGTGTACGTCGCGTCGTCGCCGAACCGTCCTCGCCAGGGCGCGTTGCTCGTTCGCGCCGACGGGCCGATCCACACCCCGGCCGATCTCGCCGGCCACAAGGTGGTCTACCACGCCTCGGCGTGGACGGCGCAGCTGGTCGCCGGCGCCCTGGCACAGGACGGTCTGCGGCTCGACGACATCACCGCCGTCGAACCCGGGGGCGATCAGGATCTCACAGATCTGCTGTCCGGGAACATCTCTGCGGCCACGATCATCGGCCCGCGTCTGATCCAGGCCGAGGAGACCGGCCTGGTCCGCCGGCTGGTCCCCACCGACAGCGCCGTCTGCAACCGCCATCTGTTCACCACCACCCGCGTCTTCGCCACCGAGCAGCAGGCCGTACTGCGCGAGATCCTCACGTCGATGGAACTGGCGTGCCGCTGGGTTCTGGACCATCCCGAGGAGGCCGCGGGTCGTCGCGCCACCGAGACCCGGTACGACGCGGCGACCTGGGGAGGTGACGCCCGCACGTGGCTGCAGATCTTCCAGCGCATGCCGTGGGCTGTCGCATCGATCGACGATGCCTTCATCTGTCAGCAGGACCGGCACACCGGACTGTTCGCCGATGCCGGTCTGCTCAGCGGAAAGGCCTCGGCACGAGAGCATTTCATTCCGCGACTCGCCGACGTCGTCCGAGACGCCGTCGACACCGCCCACCGTCTGGTGGTGGCCTGAATGCCCAAGATCAACGTGTACCTGCCCGATGATCTCGCCCTCGAGATCAAGCAGGCATCGCTGCCCGTCTCGGCGCTGTGCCAGCGGGCGCTGCGTGCCGCGCTCGACGAGGTCAACGCCGCACCGACCGACCGCACCGCCGACGAGATCCCGCTGAGCCCGCATGTGGCGTCGACGCTGAGCCTGTCCTATACCGCCGCCACCCGGCGCGGCTCGGACGCGGTCGCCTCCGAGGATCTCCTGCAGGGCCTTCTCGACGAGGAGGAAAGCCTGGTGCTCAAAGGAATCGAGCATCTCGGGTTCTCCCGCGAACTCATCCAGGAACAGCTCGACAAGATCGTGGTGGCCGGTACCCCGCTCGGGTCCGACACCACGGCACTGGGACCATCGGCGCTCGACGTCCTGGCCATCGCCCGCGCCGACGCCGAGGCCATGCGCACCGGCATCGTCAACGGCGGAAACCTCCTGTGGGCGTTGATGACCACCGAACAGGGTGACAGCCGCGAGGTGCTGGCGGCGGTGGGACTCGACGCCGCCGTCGATCACCGGGTGCTCGGCCTGATCGAGATCGGCTACTCCTACGGTCGCCACACCCGGCAGAACCCCGCCACGGTGAGCCGTGAACTGGCCCGGATCAGTGCCCGTCTCGACGACATCGAGAAGAAGCTCGAGAGCCCCGAACGCGAAAGCCGCAGCGAGCAGTGACATGACCACCCTGATCACCGACGACACCCGGCGCGAGCTCGCCGGCACACCCACCCCGCCACCACCGGCGGCCAGCACCCGGCGGTTCCGCCGACCCCGGACCGGAACCCCTCTGCTGGCAGCCGTCCTCGGGGTCGTACTGTTCCTGGGTATCCTCTGGCCGCTGGTCATGCTCCTCGTCAGCGCATTCCGGTCGGGTACCCCGCTCGAGGCCGCGACCTGGACCCTCAGCGGATTCGCCGCCCTCGGCGAGAACCTCACCCGCGGTGACGCCCTGCTGAACTCGATCGTGCTGGCGGTCGCGACGACGATCCTCGGCGTCGGGCTCGCACTGGGTCTGGCGCTGCTCGAACGCACCAATGCGCGGGGACGCTTCCTGATCCGGCCCCTGGTCCTCATCTCCGTGAGCACCTCGGCGATGTTCTACGCGATGGGCTACTCCCAGCTCGCCAACGGCTACACAGGCCTGCTCAACGTGTGGATCCGGGACCTCACCGGACACGGCCCGGTGATCGACATCGAATCCTGGTACGGGCTCATCCTGGTCGACTCACTGCACGCATCGGCATTCGTCTACCTGTTCCTGGTCGGCCCGGTCAGCAAACTCAACGCCACCTACGAGGAGGCGGCCGCGATGAGCGGTGCCGGACAGTGGCGCACCCTGCGCACCATCACCGCTCCCCTGCTCACCCCGATCCTGTTGTCGGCCACACTCGTCGGCCTGGTCTCGGGTCTGCAGTCGTTCGACGGACCGCTGATCCTGGGCGGGCCCGCCGACCTCAGCTTCCTCGGCACCCGCATGTGGTCGTTGATCAACGACCACAATCCGCCGCTCTACGCGCAGGCCGGGGCGATCGCCGTCGTCGTACTCGTCGCCCTGCTGGCCCTCACCGCGGTGCAGTCACGAATCCTGCGGCACCGGACCTTTGTCTCGGTGACCGGCAAGAACTTCCAGGGTGCGCGCTGGGATCTGCGCGGGGCCCGCGGTGTCGGCGGCATCGCGATCGGCGTCTACGCCGTCTTCGCGGTCGCGCTCCCCTTCCTCGCGCTCATCCTGACCTCCTTCCAACCCTTTCCCGGTGTCTGGCAGGGACTCTCGCTGCGCAACTACGAACTGCTCGGCGAGAACCCGAATGTGGGGCCCGCGGTGACCAACACGGTCATCATCTCCGCGGTCGGCGGTGCGATCGCGACCGTCCTGGCCGTCACCATCGCAACGCTCGTGCCCCGGATATCCCGTTGGGCGGCAGGCGGATTCCGTGCGGTCACCATCATCCCGCTCGCCATGCCCGGCATCGTCGCCGCCATCGCCGTGAGCTGGGCATACGCCGCCGTCCCCGGACTGCGCGCCCTCTACGGGACCATCTGGCTGATGATCATCGCCGTCACGGTGGCGGTACTACCGGTCACCGTGCAGATCGCCGCCGGAGCGACCGCCCAGCTCGGCGGTGACCTCGAGGAAGCGGCCCGGATGTCGGGTGCAGGGCCCCTTCGGACCCTGGTCACCATCAACCTCCCGCTCATCCTGCCCAGCCTGATCGGCTCGTGGTTGATCTCGGCGGTCCTGATCTCGGGCAACCTCGACGCCCCGCTGATCCTGTCCGACCAGGACACCCAGACCCTCTCGACCCTCACCTACCAGATGTTCAGCAACCAGAACCAGGGACAGGCGGCCGCCCTGCTCACCCTCCTGATCGTCGGACTGCTGATCGCCGGACTGATCGTCGGTGTGCTGCACCGGATCACCGTCCGGAGGTTGCGACGACCGGCCGGCGACACCGGTGCCGCGTCCCCCTCCACACCCGCATCACCACCCGCAGAAAGTGTCGGCATCGAATGAGTGGCATCGACATCATCGACGTCAGCAAGGCGTTCAACGGCAAGACCGTGCTCGACGAGGTCGCGATCTCCATCGCCGAGGGCGAGTTCGTGGCACTGCTCGGACCGTCCGGATGCGGCAAGACCACCACGCTGCGGACGATCGCCGGGCTGGAGAACCCCGACAGCGGAACGGTTCTGGTCAACGGCCGCCCAGTCGACGACCCCGCCCGCGGTCTCCACATCCCCGCGCACCGACGCGACATCGGCATGGTGTTCCAGAGCTATGCGCTGTGGCCACACATGAACGTGGGCGGCAACGCCGGGTTCCCCCTGCGATCGCAACGGGTCCCGCGCCGCACGATCCGCGGATCGGTCGCCGACGCACTGGAACTGGTCGGGCTGGGCGGCTTCGAGAGCCGATCGGTGGGGTCGCTGTCCGGTGGGCAGCAACAGCGGGTCGCGCTGGCCCGGGCCCTGGTGAGCAATCCGACGGCGCTGCTGCTCGACGAGCCGCTGTCCAACCTCGACGCCGAACTGCGCACCACGCTGCGCAGCGAGTTCCGCCGCATCCAACGAGAGGTGCCCCGGACCACCGTCTACGTCACCCACGACCGGATCGAGGCCCAGACCCTCGCCGACCGCGTGGTGGTGATGGTCGACGGTGCGGTGATCCAATCCGGTTCTCCCACCGAGGTGTTCGGATCACCCAAGGACGAACAGATCGCCGGGTTCGTCGGCTACGACAACATCGTCCACGCGTCGGTGTCCCGTGTACACGACGGCCACGCCACCGTCCGCCTGGACGAGGCCACCGCCGAATCGCTCGAACTCCGGGCACTCGCCGGGACGTCCGGTGTCGCAGGAGGCGATCCGACGGCCGTCGCCTTCCGCAGCAGCAGCGTCACCTTGCACGATCGTCCCGATCTCGCCCACGGCCCGACACTGCCCGGCATCGTACTCGACGCGGTCCGCCTCGCCGATCGGCTCGAGTGTCTCGTGTCGGTCAACGGACGCACCCTGCGCGCCGATGTCGCGGCCACCCGCGACCGAACCGTTCCCCAAGTCGGCCAGAACATCTGGCTCGAAGTCGACCCCGACGCAGCTGTGCTCGTCGCAACCACACCCTGAACAGGAGCAGAAGTGAAGATCAGCAAGTGGCGCCCCCTGGGCCTGGCATTGCTCGGCGCCGCCGTCCTGGCCGCCGCCACCGGATGCAGCTCGGACACCGACAGCAGCGACGCCGCGCCGGCGTCGTCGGCCGCACTCGATCCGGCCGCCAAGGCGAGTCTCGACGAGTTGTACCAGGCCGCCAAGAAGTCCGGCGGCACCACCGTCACGCTCTACACCGCGTACGCGTCGTCGAGCCCCACCGAAGGGTTCGGCAAGGTCCTGCGCGAGTTCGAGGCGGCCTACCCGGGCATCACCGTAAAGGAGTCGCTCTACTCGGGAGCCCAGCTGTTCACCCGCGTCGACGGTGAGATCGCCAGCGGCAAACAGGATGTCGACGCCGTGCTGAGCGGCCCGAGCGACGTCGGCCACTTCATCGAGAAGAATGCCCTCGAACCCTACGCACCGCCGACGGCCGCCCAGGTCCCGGCAGATCTCCGCGACCCCGACAACCGGTACGTCGTGCCGTTCCAGAGTCTGTTCGGCCTGGTGTACAACACGACCAAGATCAAGGAGGGTGAGGCGCCGACCACCCTCGACGAGGTGCTGTCGGACAAGTACAAGGGTCAGGTGACCTTCGGCCAGCCGGTGGGGACGTCGCCGACGAGCTTCGCGTTGAGCACCCTCGCCTACAACGACGCGATCTCGGATGCGACCCTGCAGCGCATCAACTCCCAGATCCCGCTGTCGGATCGCAATGCGAGCGTGGTGGACGCTGTCAACAATGTTGCGCAAGGCCGCTATTCGATCGCCATCTGGGGACCGAGCCAGGTGGCCGCGGTCCAGCGGGAGAAGGGCGCACCGATCGCGGTGGGCAATCTGACCGACGCGCGGGTGCTCAACGGTCCCGGCTTCGGGATCGTCAAGAACACCGACGCACTCGACGCCACCAAACTGCTCGAGGCCTGGCTGTTCACCGCACCCGGCCAGCAGGCCATCGCCGCCTACGCCTACAACTACGGGACCGTTCCGGGATCACCTGCACCCGAGGGATTCCCGAGTATCGCCGACTACACCCTGCGGACCGTTCCCGCGGCCGAGTTCGCTCCACTGCTGAACCAGGACGCCGCCCGCTGGCAGGCCGTCTTCGGCCCGCCCAAGTCCTGACGCCCCCGCACGTTCCTGCCGACCAGAAGGAGAAGTCCATGCCTGTCGACCTCCGAACCCGCAATTCGTTCCACGGGAAACGCAAGACCTCCGACTCCCCGTACGGTGGCCCCGCATCGTTCTTCGTCGCGGAGTCGTCCCCGCCCGAGACCGACGCGTCCATCGTCGAACGCGGTGGTCGCGAGGCCGAGCAGGACGGTTTCACCAGCATCCTGGTGAACCAGTTCTCCGACCGGCCGGATGTGTGGGCCACGGCCGGATGGATTCTGGCGCACACCGACACGATCACCGTTGCCGCGGCACATCGTGTGGGACTGCAGTCGCCGACCGTAGCCGCGCGTTCGCTCGCCACCCTCGACCGGTTGTCCGGCGGGCGCACGACCATCCACATCATCCAGGGTTCCAGTGATCAGGACATGCAACGCGAGGGCGACTGGCTGCCGAAGGAGGAACGCTACCGCCGGTCGCATGAATACCTCGACGTCTTCAAACAGGAACTCACCGCCACCGAGCCGTTCGACTACTCGGGTGAGTTCTACCGGATCGCCGGCGCCCGCTCGGCCACGTTGCCGATCCGCAAGCCGCGTCCGCTGATCTCGTCGGCCGGGGCGTCGGATGCCGGGATCGAGCTCGCGGCAACACATTCCGACATCTACGCCCTGCCCACTGTCCCGCTGTCGGACACGCCGGCGCTGATCGGCCGCGTCGCCGACGCCGCCGCGGCGAAGGGACGTGAGATCGGTTTCTGGCTGGGCGGGTTCAACGTGATCCTGGCGCCGACCGTCGAGCAGGCATGGGCGAAGGCCGAGGGCATCACCCGCGAGGTGCTCGACTACCAGGAACGCACCGGGTACCGGCCCGACCAGACCAGGATGACCGGCCTCGCCGACGACGCCGATCGCGAACTGGATCTGCGCAGCCGCACCGACTCTCCGGAGGACGCGTTCTACGGCAGGTTGGGGGCGCTGACCAATCATGGTCCGTCGCTGGTGGGGTCACCGGAATCGGTGGCCCGCGCCTACCTCGAGTACTACAAGTTGGGTATCGGGGTCCTCACCATCGGCGGGGCCGGTGAGCTGCAGCCGCGCACGGGCGAGCCGGAACTGGTCGACGCGGAGCATCGAGACCTGTTGCGGGCGTTGATCGGCGAGGTGAAGTCGCTGACCGATGCACACGACCGGGAGACGGCGACACCGGTCGGGGTGGGATGAGTCGGCTCGTCTGATCACGCTCTCGAACCGTCCATCCCCGAAGCACGACAAAGGCCCCGGCTCGCTCACGTCGAGCCGGGGCCTTGTGCGCGCCGGACGTCAGTCGTCGGCGACCGTGATCGTTTCTGCCTCGTCGACCATGGTCTCGTGGACCGGCTGGTCGGCGCGGGCGATCACGCGTTGGCAGACGATCACGATCAGTGCGCCCACCAAGGCTGTTGCTCCTGCGAACAGGAAGGGGGATCCGTCGGTGTAGTCGGCCAGCGAGGTGCCGACCGGGGCACCGATGGCGCCACCGAGGAACCGCACACCGGAGTAGGCCGAGGAGGCCACCGGCCGCGGCAGATCACTGGATTCCATGACCGCCTCGGTCAGAACGGTGTGGAGCAAACCGATCTCGAAGCCGAGCAGGATGGTGCAGACGATCAGGACGGGAAGGCTGCTCGTCGACAGGGCGGTGACCACCATGGTCAGCGCGAACACGATCAGTGCGACCCACAGGGTGCGCAGCGGTGAGAACCGGTGCGTCAGACGGGGAGCCACGACCACACTCATGAAGGCGATGCCGATGCCGAAGCCGGTCATGACCATGCCGATCCCGATGGCCGACAGACCCAACGGGTAGGGCGCGTAGGCGAGTGTGACGAAGAACGAGGCGTTGTAGAAGAAGGCCACGATGCTCAGGATCAGGACCGGACGGATCCGAAGTGCCTTGAACGGGGCGGAGATCGGCGTATGGGTGGTCGCCGCCTTCTGCTCCGCGGTGGGCTTGGGACTGCGCACGATTGCGACGATCGCGACGAAGCCGACGGCCATCAGCGTTGCGGTGCCCCAGAACGGCACCGACCAGGAGAACTCGCCGAGCATGCCACCGACCAGCGGTCCGACGGCGAGCCCGATGCCGAGCGCGGCCTCGTACAGGATCACCGCGTGACCGGCGGGTCCACCAGAGGCGGAGATGATCGATGCCAGCGCGGTGGACAGGAACAGTGCATTGCCCAGACCCCACAGGGCGCGGAAGGCGATGATGCCGTTGATGTCGGTGGCCAGCGCACATCCGATGGCGGCGACGACGATGACGGCCAGGCCGAGCAGCATGGTGGTGCGTGTGCCGATACGCGACGAGAGCCAGCTGGTGAAGAACATGACCACCGCGGTGATCACGAGGTAGCTGGTGAACAGCAGTGAGGTCTGCGTCGGTGTGGCGCCGAGGTCCTCGGAGATCGTGGGGAGGATCGGACCGACGAGTCCGATGCCCATGAAGGCGACCATCGACGCGAAGGCGACGGCCCAGACGGCAGGGGGCTGCCTCAGCAGAGACGGCTTCTGGCTGACGTGATCACCGGGATCGACGACGCCGGCCGACGCGGACTGTGCGTCTCGGGTACGGGTCATGAGCGGATGAATTCCTTTCCGTGCGGGTACTACCGGCCGGCGCCGGGCAGCACGAGGCGGCCCCGCGGTGGCGTCGGCGCAGGCAACAGCCCGCGACGGCCGTCGTCAACCGTGGCGGTGGTTGGTGTGTGAGTGAGATCCTCGGGTCAGCGCGGCGGCGGACCGTCGAGCGGTGCGGCGTCGAGGAGTGTCACCGTGCGTGCGATCGCCGCGACATCGTCGTCGGGCAGATCACGGAAGTACGGTTCCAGTGCCTCACCGATGCGGCGATGCCAGTCGGCCTGGAGCGCGGTCCCTTCGTCGGTGATGGCGAAGCGCGCGGCCCGGGCGTCCGAATCGGCCACGCGCCGCACCCAGCCGTCGTCGGCCATGGTGGCGAGTAGCCGCGTCATCGCCGGCTGGGTGAGCCGAACGTGGACGGCGAGCTCACCGGTGCGCAGCGAACCGTGATCGGTCAGCGTCGCCAACGTCAGGTAGACGTTCGGCGAGACCTTCTCGGCGGTCTCCCGGACAGCCACCCGCGTCAGGCGTTGGCCTGCGAGGACGAGGCTGCAGAGGAGATCGCTGTACGAGGACACTCAAATAACATACCACAGTTATATACCTTTTGCATATATTTCCATGGTCCGGTTCCCCGGCGACGGATGACACCGCCCGCGAGTCGGGCGGCCACCCACGAGGATCTGGCGTCGGAGCAGAAGTGATCCGCATCACCCCGGAATAAAAGTTGACTGCCCTGCGCTCAACTTGACATAAGAATGCTTCGACAGAGCAAGCGTTCGCAGAGAAAGGACACGCACCATGGCAACCACCGGACGCCTCGTTCCCGCCCGCCGCGTCGGCGCACCCTTCTTCGCACCGTTCCGGGTGTTCGACGACAACCGCAATCTGATCGACCTCTTCGACGCCGCGTTCGCCGGGCTCGAGCCGGCCCGCATCGCGACCGCGGCCTGGACCCCGGCGGTCACCGTCGAGGAGACCGAGCAGGCCTACATCGTCGAAGCCGAACTGCCCGGCATCAAGCGCGAGGACATCAGCGTCGAACTCGACGACAACGTCCTGCACGTCCACGGTGAGACCACCGCGGTCGAGCGCACCGGCGAGGTACGACACCAGACGCGCCGCACCGGCAAGTTCGACTACCGCCTCGCGCTCCCGGGTGAGGTGGACGCCGACAAGGTCGAGGCCACCCTCACCGACGGTGTGCTCAAGCTCGGCCTGCCGAAGGCCGGCCCGGCCCAGGCACGTCAGATCACGATCTCGACGGAGACCGCCGCGACGACCGACACCACCGAGACCGAGACCCCCGCCGACGGCGCGACCGAGAGCTGATCGGCCCGACCCATCCCCCACTCCTTCGACCCCACTCCTTCGATGCCGCCCCGCAGTCGTGCGCGGGCGGCATCGTCGTATCGGGGCCGGACCGTCGTATCGGGGCCGGAACGTCGTATCGGGGCCGGATTCTTCGGTTCCCCATGGTCGCTACGCCTTGCCCATCGTCGCTACGCTTTGCCCCATGGTCGACGGCGCGTTCGCGCACACCCCGACACCGCCCTACGTCGCGGTGATCTTCACGTCCGTTCGCACACCCGGCGACAACGGCTATGCGGTGATGGCGTCCCGGATGGACGAGTTGGCGCGCATCCAGCCGGGCTATCTCGGGATCGAGTCGGCCCGCGAGGAGCTCGGGATCACCGTCTCGTACTGGGCCGACGAGGCCGCGGCGCAGGCGTGGAAGCACGTCACCGAGCACGAGATCGCCCAGCAACGCGGGCGGAGCGCGTGGTACGCCGACTACCAGGTGCGGGTGGCGACGGTGACCCGCTCGTACGGGCCGGACGGACCGCGCTGAGATCCGGAGTCCCGGTGTGTCATTCCAGCGATGGAGCAGCGAGGCCGACGCGGCGCCGAGGTGCTAGGTTCGCCACATGCAATCGTCCGGCGGAGGACAGATCGCCGGGCACCGGCTCGCCGACATCCTCGGGCAAGGCGGCATGGGCACCGTCTACGCGGCGCATCATCCCCGCCTGCCGCGCATGGTGGCACTCAAGGTGCTCAACGCACCGGTCTCTGCCGACCCGACGTTCCGACTGCGGTTCCAACGTGAAGGCCAGCTCGCGGCCGGGCTGGAACATCCGCACATCGTCCCCATCTACGACTGCGGTGAGGACAACGGCCACCTCTGGCTGAGCATGCGACTGGTGCGTGGCACCACGGCCGGGGCGCTCATCGCCCGCGCACCGCAGGGTATGGACATCCCCGTCGCGATGGAGATCCTCACCGACATCGCCCGCGCCCTCGACTTCGGTCACCGCCGCGGTGTCGTCCATCGTGATGTGAAACCCGCGAACATCCTGATCGACACCGAGGTCGACCAGATCCTGCTCGGCGACTTCGGGATCGCCCGCCAGATCGGCGCCGACGACGAGCTCACCGCCGCCGGGACCTTCATCGGGACCTTCGACTACTGCTCCCCCGAACAGCTCTCCGACGACGACCTCGACGGTCGCGCCGACCAGTACAGTCTCGCGTGCATGGCCGCGCACCTGCTGACCGGGTGCAAACCGTTCCGCGGCCCCACCGCCGCCACCGTGATGAAGCAACACCTCGCCGATCCCCCGCCGTCCATCTCCGCGATGCGTCCCGGACTTCCCGTCGGCGTCGATGCGGTGATCGCCCGCGGGATGGCCAAACGCCGCGACGACAGGTACCCGACGTGTACCGAGTTCGTAGCCGAGCTGTCGGCGGTGCTGGGTCCGGCCACCGGGACCCTCATCGAACCGACCGCGCAACACGAGATCTCGGCGCAGAACGCCGACACCGTGGTGGCCCACCGTGCGCCCGCCACCCTGCAACCGCCGACGCCGACACCCGATCACTACGACTTCGTCGGGGAGGCACAGGAATTCACCTACAGCGTGGACGGCCGGTCGCACACCGTCCGCTTGCGACGTATCCGTGCGCGGCGCGATCTGCCGCAGCACCGGGTGGCGGCCAGCGACATCGGCGGGTGGCTCGAATCGCAGGCCAACCTTGCCGATCAGGCTTGGGTGGGCGAAGAGGCATGGGTTGTCGGGGATGCGCGGGTCCGGGAGAACGCGGCCGTCCGCGAGAACGCCTTCATCGGCGACCGTGCCGAGGTGGCCGGAACCGCCCGCGTCGACGGCGACTCGTCGGTCTTCGGCGACGCACACGTCGCCGGCAACACCCGAGTGTCCGGCATGGCCGAGATCAAGGACTCTGCAACAGTCTCCGGTAGCGCCTGGGTGTACGAGGAGGCCGTCCTCGCCGACTCGGCGAGAGCCACCGACAACGCCCGGATCTGCGGCGGGTCCCGGGTGGCCGGACGCGCACAGATCACCGACTACGCCATCGTGTCCGAGCACGCGACGATCACCGACGACGCTCACGTCTCCGGACATGCCCGCGTCTCCGGTTCGGCCTCGGTGAGCGGTCGGGCACGGGTCGAAGAACGAGCCCGCGTACTCGGAACCGCCGAAATCGGCGGCTCCGTCACCGTCGCCGACGAACAAGTGGTCGGCTAGCCGGTCGGCGTCGTCGATTGCGGGAGTTGATGGTCGAGTCGACGCAACCCACATTCGAAGTGGTCACCACTCAAGGGCAACCCACCAAGGTTTCGACACCAAGGAACCACCCAAATTGGCTGCAACCATGGATGGTTGAGCCGCCGAGGAGCGAAGCGACGAGACGAGTCGAAACCTCAGACGGCCGAACTCGGAACCCAACCACCGATCAAGATGGCCACCAACATCGTCAGGTCACCAGGCTTCGACACGGGTCCTCGCTACGCTCGGTCCCGGCTCAACCACCGAATACGGTTGCCACCATTTCTGGTTGAGACGACACAGTTCATCGAATACTCACATCAACTTACGGCGCAACAGCTTTCCGGTTGCGGTGCGGGGCAATGCCCCGACCAGCTCCACCTCTCGGGGATACTTGTAGGCCGCGAGGTTCTGACGGCAGTACTCCATCAGCTCGGCCTCGCTGACCGCGCCGGGCTCGCTGATCACCACCACGGCCTTGACCGACTCACCGCGGTACTCGTCGGGGATACCCACCACCGCGGCCTCGACGACGGCCGGGTGCGTGCACAGGACCCGCTCGACCTCGTGTGGCCACACCTTGAAGCCGGAGGCGTTGATCAACGCGCTCTTCCGGTCGATCACGTAGAACCAGCCGTCGGCGTCCCGGAATCCGATGTCGCCGGTACGCAATCCGGTTCCGGTGAAGGCCTCGGCGGTCGCGACCGGATTGCGCCAGTATCCCCGAACGATCTGCGGGCCGGAGATGATCAGCTCGCCGATCCCGCCAACCGGCAGCTCGATGCCCTCGTCGTCGACGATGCGGATCTCGGTGTCGAATGCGGGCCGCCCCACCGACAGCACACCGGTCTCCGGGTCGATCGGCGCGGTCTGGCCGAATGGCACCAGCAGCGTCGGCGACGTGGACTCGGTCAGTCCGTACACGTTGTGGATGTATCCGCCGAGGCGTTCACTGAGGCGCTCCTCGGTATCCGGGTCGATCGGCGCCCCACCGGACAGCCGGAACCGCAGCGACGCCAGATCCTCGGGTGTGGCATCCGACTCGTCGGCGAGTGCGATGAAGGCGGTGATCACCGCGATCATGAATCCCGGACGGCGTCGTCGGATCGCATCCACGATCACCTGCGGATGGAACCGATGGGTGAGCACGAGTGGCACACCGACCAGCATCGACAGCATGACGCCGCCGACCAGACCGGTCACATGGAACAGCGGCGACGCCCCGAGCACGGCGTCGGTACCGGACACACCTGTCCACTCGCGGTAGACGTGGGCACTGAACACCAGGTTGGCGTGGGTGATCTGTGCGGCCTTGGGTGGGCCGGTGGTCCCTGACGTCGACAACAGCACCGCGGTGTCGAGGGGACTCAGTGGCCGGATGGGCAGTTCGGGCAGCCCGGTCGGGTCGACGAGGGCGGTGCGCACCAGCGCCACCAGGTCGATGGTGTCGGGGACGGACGGGCGCCCGGTGTCGGCGAACAGCCGCCGATCGGGAACCGTCTGACCGTCCAGCGGCGACACGGTCAGCACGATGTTCACCCCGGTGGTGCCGTCGGCGAGCGCGGCACGGGCGCGATCGAGATAGAGGTGGTCGAGCGCGACCAGCGCGGTCGGGGTGTACTCGGCGAACCGCTCCCGCAGTTCCTCCGTGGTCGACATGGGACTGATCAGGGCGGCGATCCCACCGGCCTTCCAGGTGGCCAGCAACCCGATGACGAATGCCGGGTCGTTCTGCAGCAGCAACGCCAGTCGGTCGCCGACCACGAATCCGCGGGCGACCAGCAGCCCGGCCAGGGTCGTCGACGCCCGGTCGAGCTGGGCCCAGGTGAGGGTCAGATCGAAGTAGTCGATGGCGACGTCGTCGGGCCGTCGGGCAAGCGAGTGCTCGAACATCTCCAATGCGGTCCCCGCCTCGAGGTGCAGACGGCGACCGTGCCCGATGAACGGCGGCGCAGGAGTATGAGATGGATTCGACATCGCGTGCGTGAGTGTACGAAGTCCGGAGCTCCCCTGTCACGGAAACCCGACAGACCCGCCGACCGTCCCGTATGTTGTTCAGCGTGGCTGAACGCGATGCTGTCGGCGCAGCCGTGCGCCGATCCCGGGAGAACGCGGGGATCACCCTGCGCGACCTCGCCGGGAAGCTCGGCGTGAGTGTCGGCACCATGAGCGCCATCGAGAACGACAAGGTGGCCGTCACCGTCGACCGGCTCACCGCGATCGCCGAGGCACTCGGTGTCGGCGCGCCCGAACTGCTCACCTACGACGCCGCCACGCCCCCGCCACGTCCACGCACCGAGACCGACGACGCCGACTGGCGACACTTCGACGCCCTCGACCTGGACCCGGTCCTGGCGGCGGCCGTCGAGGTGTTCACCGAGACCGGGTATCACGGCGCGACGATGCGGCTGGTGGCCACCGCGGCCGGGATCAGCGTCGCCGGGATCTACCATCACCACCGCAGCAAACAGCATCTACTGGTCGCCCTCTTCGACACCATGCTCGACGACCTGGGTTGGCGAATGGATGCTGCCGCAACCGAAACCGACGATCCGGTGACCGCTTTCGCGAACATGGTGGAGGCGCTGGCACTGTGCCAGGCCCAACGCCGCGACCTCGCCTTCATCGTGGCCACCGAGATGCGCAGCCTCGAGGAACCCGACCGCTCTCGCGTCGCCGACGCCAGGCGTGCGGTGCAGCATCGCCTCGATCGGGCGGCGTCCGCGGCCGTCGCGGCCGGCGACTTCGCCACCCGCACCCCGCACAGCACCGCGCGGGCGGTGGCCACCATGTGTATCGCCATGCCCCACTGGTTCTCCCCCGGCGGACCGCAGACCGCGGCCGACGTCGCCGCCGAGTACGCCGATCTCGCACTCGCGATGATGCACCACCGAGTTCGGCCAGACTGAACACGCCGGACTGAACACGCCTCGCCGAAACCTGCGCCGAACCGCCCCGGTGCAGGCACTTGACGTATCCGCAGAAGTCTGTGATCCTCATCTCACTGAACGCGAGCTGAACGATCGCTCGGACTGTTCAGACCCCGATTCACCGCATCTCGGAGGATACGCACCATGACCACCTCGCACGACGTTCCCGAGCTCACCGAACTGCTCGCCGGCGCCCCCAGCAACTGGGGCAAGTGGGGCCCCGACGACGAGGTCGGCAGCCTGAACTACCTGACCGCCGAGCAGGTCATCGCCGGCGCATCGCTGATCCGCAAGGGCGCGCTGTTCACGCTGCAGCGCCTCATCGGCGACCCGAACGGCGACCCGGTGTGGCCGGGCCGTAGCCCTGCGACCCGCGAGATGATCCTCGACGAGTCCCATTGGGACGACGGCGGCGACGGCCCGGCCTTCCCCGGCGGCCTGCACTACGCCGACGACAAGATCAACGCCTTCCTGCAGGGTTCCACGCAGTACGACGCGCTGGGTCATGTCTGGTACGGCGGCAAGATCTGGAACGGCTACGACGCCCGCACCACCATCGGCGGCCTGGACAAGGCCAGCGTCGAGCCGATCGCCGAACGGGGAGTCGCCGGTCGCGCGATCCTGCTCGACATGGCCCGCTACCGCGGCGTCGACTGCCTCGGTCCGCGTGAGACCTTCGACCACACCGATCTCGAGAAGTGCGCTGCGGCACAGGGAATCGAGATCCGTCCGCGTGACATCCTGATCATCCGCACCAACCATCTCGAGCTGTTCTTCCGTGACGAGGAAGGCTTCTACGGGGACTTCTGTGAGCCGGGCCTGGTGTACTCCGAGGAACTGGTGAAGTGGTTCCAGAGCAAGGAGATCCCGAACCTGGTGACCGATACGATCGCCAACGAGGTCACCCACGACCCCAACAACGGTGTGGCGCTGGTTCTGCACAATGCCCTGATGCGCAACCTGGGCATCGCCTTCACCGAGATCTGCGATCTGGAGAAGCTGGCCGCCGACTGCGCCGAGGACGGCGTCTACGAATTCTTCTATGTCGCCGCCCCGCTCAAGATCCACAACGCCACCGGCTCCCCGGTCAACCCGGTGGTGATCAAGTGAGCACCGCCACCTCCGTCTACGCTGATCGGCCCTGGCTGGCCCGCTACCCACAAGACACCCCCACCGACATCACCGTCGAACACGCCACCGCCCTCGACATCTTCGACGCCGCCGCCACCACACACCCCAACGAAACATTCCTCCACTACTTCGACGGCACCCTCACCTTCGCCGACATCGACCACGCCGCACGAGCAGTCGCACACACCCTGCGCAACCACGGATTCCGCGACGGCGATCGCCTCGCCCTCTACGTACAAAACAACCCCGCATTCATCATCGGCATGATCGCCGCCTGGAAAGCCGGCGGCACCGCCGTCGCGATCAACCCGATGAACAAAACCCGCGAACTCACCTACCTACTCGGTGATTCCGGAGCCGTCGCACTGCTCACCCTCGACGACCTCTACACCGACATCGCCAAACCAGTCATCGATTCCGGCGCCGGCTCAGTCCACACCGTCATCACCTGCTCGGCACTGGACTTCCAAACCCGCAACGACGAGCGGCTGTTCACCGGACTCACCCGCACCCACCCCGACGACACCCTCGACCTACGCACCATCATCGACGACTACACCGGCGCCGATCTGCCGCCGGTCACACTCACCGCCGACGACGTGGCCGTCCTCGCCTACACCTCCGGCACCACCGGAAACCCCAAGGGCGCCATGAACACCCACGGCAACTTCGCATTCAACGCCCAAACCTACCGAGACTGGACCGGACTCCAACCCGGCGAACCCATCCTCGGTATCGCACCCCTGTTCCACATCACCGGCCTCGTCGGCCACATCATGTTCGCAATGCTCACCCGCGCACCACTGATCCTCGCCCACCGCTTCGACCCCGCCGTCATGCTCGACGCCATCCGCGAACACAAACCCGTATTCACCATCGGCGCCATCACCGCCTTCAACGCCCTCGCAGCCGCACCCGGCGCCACCCCCGCCGACTTCACCAGCCTGCGCGTGCTCTACTCCGGCGGCGCACCCATCGCACCCGCCGTCGGAGACCGCCTCGAACACATCTTCGGCGCCTACATCCACAACATCTACGGCCTCACCGAAACCAACTCCCCCTCACACGCCGTCCCCCTCGGCATGCGCGCCCCCGTCGACCCCGTCTCCGGCGCACTCTCGGTCGGCGTACCCGTGTTCAACACCATCGTCCGCGTCGTCGACGAGAACGGCGACGACGTACCCGTCGGAGAAGTCGGCGAGTTCCTGACATCGGGACCCCAAGTGGTTCCCGGATACTGGAACAAACCCGAAGCCACCGCAAAATCCATCCCCGGTGGCGCACTGCACACCGGAGACGTCGGATTCATGGACACCGACGGCTGGTTCTACGTCGTCGACCGCAAAAAAGACATGATCAACGCCTCCGGCTACAAAGTCTGGCCCCGCGAAGTCGAAGACGTCCTCTACACCCACCCCGCCGTACGCGAAGCAGCCGTCGTCGGAGTACCCGACGAATACCGCGGCGAAACCGTCAAAGCCTATGTCTCACTCCGTGACGGACAATCGGCAAACCCCGACGAACTCATCGCCTACTGCAAAACCCAACTCGCCGCCTACAAATACCCCCGCCACATCGACATCGTCGACGAACTCCCCAAAACCGTCACCGGCAAAATCCTCCGCCGAGAACTACGCGACAACACCAACTGACCCCCACAAACAAAGGCCCCGTACCGGAAGACGTTCCGGTACGGGGCCTTTCGCTGTTCAAGGTGGACACGCCCCGAACAGTGTGGAGTCCTCGCCGTCACCGGCGACGACATCCCCATCTGCCGGTGGGATCAGGCCTCACCGACGCAGACCAGCTTCTTGCGCTCGTCGTAGGTGTAGTACTGCGTCGAGTCGTCCGGGCAACGACTCTCGTCGATGGTGCCCGGGATGATCGCGAGGACGCGGCTGACGGTGGTCAGCCCCGAACCGGTTTCGGTGCACTCGACATGCTCGGCGTCCCCGAGGTTCGACGTCGGCACCTCCATGCACTCACCCTCCACCCAGTCCAGGTCCAGACACAGCGCTCCCTGCTGCTCCCCGCCCTTGGTCACGTAGTAGGTGGAGTCCGCGTCCGACGGACACGCCTCCTTGGTGGGCGACTTCGCGATCACCACATAGTTCGCGGGCGCCTTCCCGCAGGTGGCGTGCTCGATCTCGGCGTTGAAGCTGTAGCCGGTCAGCTTGACACAGTCACCGATCGCGGCGTCGAAGTCCACGTCACCGCCGGCGTCCTCGCCCGCGGCGACCGACGACACCGGCGGGTCGTCATTGCCGAAGGGCAACTGCCCACATCCGGTCATCGTCATTGCAAGTGCGGTGGCGCCGAGCACTGCCATCCCGACCTTGCCCCACAGGCGTCGCCTCATCATTACCCCTCTATCTCCGGGCCCACCGGCCCACGATTCGCCGCAACCGCGACAATCCGGAAATCTATCAAGCGCAGATCCCCCACCGCGCCTCCGTGTCCGTCGAGGAGCCCACGGGCCCGGACGCCGGATCACATCCGCGCCAAGACCTTCACCTCGGCATGACCGATGGCCGCTCAACACACCACGGGTGAACCTGAACCTCCTGGGTGAACAGCTTTCACAACTTATCCACAAATGTTGTCGTGCGCGCGAATTCATCTGATCATCGCCTATACGTTCGCTACAATGGAACGCATGCAGGGGGAACTGGAGACCATTCTCGACGCACTCATCGATTGTCGTTTCGACGACGATCCGACCGGGCCGGACGTGTTCACGGACATGCAGACACTGGTCACCATCAGGAACGTCGTCGACGCGTTGACCGCGGCCGGAGCTGGTCATCTCGACCGGCTGGGGGTTGCGCAACGGCATGGTCACAAACCGATCGCGTTGCTGATCGAGATGGGGCTGGCGCCCGCCGTCGCGGCGCGGATGCAGCGTATCGGGACGTCGGCGGTGGTGGAACGCACGCTGAAACATGCTGCCGACGGCGCGATCTCGGGCGAGCATGTGGACGCGATCGTGCGCGGGCTCAACCAGATCGGCTTGCGTGCAGGGGAGGCTCCGGATGCCGAGACCTGGGCCGAGTTCGAAGGCGACTTGTTGGCGCAGGTGTTGTCCGGTGCGAAGCCTGCTGAGGTGATGGCACGAGCACACCAGTTGGGGGACCATCACTCGTCGGATG
>NZ_BCNF01000136.1 GCF_001485495.1 Gordonia desulfuricans NBRC 100010
AACTGATGATGGGCGGGTCGCCGTCTCGGGGAGTCTGGATGTTGTTGTCGGGGAGAAGCTCACGACCGCGATCGAAAAGCTGTCGGCGCCGGTCCCGCAACCGGATGGGTCGAAAGATCCCCGCGACGCACCCCGACGCCGCGCTGACGCGTTGGAGATGGTCCTTGACATGGCCGCCGGTGCAGGGGAACGGTCGGTGACCGCGCCACCTGCGGCGTTGATCAACCTGTCGGTACCCGTGGATACACCCGACAAGTCGGAATTGGCGTTCGGTGGGTCGATCACCCACAGCACCCTGCTCGAAACCAGCTGTGACGGTGTGGTGGTGATGACGATCGTCGACGGCGAGCGGGTCCCGTTGGATATGGGTCGGTCGAAACGGTTGTTCACCGCTTCGCAGCGGCGAGCGTTGTTCGAGCGGGATCGGTGTTGTATCAAGTGTGGTGCCCCGGCATCTCGGACTCAGGCTCATCACATTGCGCATTGGTCGGATGGTGGTGCGACTGATCTTGCGAACGGCTGTCTACTGTGTGCGTCGTGTCATGCCGATGTTCACCACAACGGATGGGATGTCTATACGGGGCCGGATGCTCATCCGTGGTTGATCCCGCCGGAGGTGGTGGATCGACGGCGTCGTCCGATTCCGGCATATAACAGGCGGTTTGCCGATGAGTTGCCGAATGCTGCCTGACCTTTTGTAGAAGCTTGTGTTCTTTGAGAACTTCATAGAGATTCGGGTTGGGTGTCGGAACCTCCGCCGGTTGCGTTGGCGAGTTCGGCCGGC
>NZ_BCNF01000137.1 GCF_001485495.1 Gordonia desulfuricans NBRC 100010
GAAGAGCGCGGCGACGAGACGTGTCGAAACCTCAGACCGCCGAGTTACCAACACAACCACCCCAGAAGTGGTCACCACCCAACGTAAGCTACGGAGATTTCGACACGGGTCCTCGCGATGCTCGGTCCCGGCTCAATCACCAACAGGCACGTTCCCGAATCGATCACCGATGGTCGGTTGACAGCATCGGTCATCGCGGCAGGTCGGTGACCGCCAGGCGGTCACCGACCCTGCAGACCACCCGACGATACTGCGGCGTCCCACCGATCGCGACGTGTCCGCGGGTGCGGCCGACGGCCAGGGCGTCGACGGCGCCGATCACCCGGCTCGTCGGCCCGGTGGCCCCGACGTCGTACAGCCATCGTCGAATCACCCTGGTGCGCACGGCATCCGGTAGGTCGGCGAGCCCGCCGACACCCAGCTCCGTCGAATCCTCACCGGATCCGTCGGCACGGTATGCCTGCTCGGCCAGGTCGTCGAGGGCGTCGTTGTCGCCCTGGAGTGCCGATGCGGTGCGCGCCAACGCCTCCACCACACCACCGTGGAGCACGTCCTCGAGCAGCGGGATCACCTCCGCCCGCAGCCTGACCCGGGTGAAGCGCGGGTCGCTGTTGTGCGGATCGGTATGTGGTGCCAGACCCCAGTCGGCGCAGGCCCCGACGGTGTCGGCGCGACGCAACCCGAGCAGCGGCCTCCCCCACGGCGGCGACCACGGCCGCATTCCGGCGATCGAACGCGATCCCGAGCCACGTGCCAGGCCGAGCAGGACCGTCTCGGCCTGATCGTCCATGGTGTGCGCCAACAACACCGGCAGCCCGTCGCGCGCCAGCTCGAGTGCGGTATACCGTGCATCCCGGGCGGCGGCCTCCATCCCACCGTCGTGGCCCACCGACACCTCGAGGACCTCCGCGCGCGCCCCGAGCGCCCGGGCGGCGCGGGCGGCGGCCGTAGCGACATCGGCCGAACCGTGCTGCAGCCGATGGTCGACGACGAGTGCCCGCACCGACAGCCCGGCGTGGACCGCGGCAGCGGTGAGCGCCAACGAATCCGGACCACCGGAGAGTCCCACACAGACCTCGTCCGCGCGCAGATGGTCGGCCGCGAATGCCGCGACCGCCCGGGTCAGAGCACCCGCGCGATCCATTTCGCCGGTTCGTCGATCTCGTCGGGCAGCGGCATGGTCTCGGCGGAGGTCCAGATGGTGTTGAACCGGTCCATCCCGACCGTCGACACCACCTCGTCCACGAATGCCTTGCCCCGGATGTACTGCGCCAGCTTGGCATCCATGCCGATCAGGGCCCGGATGATGCGCTGCACCGGGTTTCGCGGTCCGGTCCGGCGCTTGTCGAAGGCCGCGCGGATGGACGCGACCGTGGGCACCTGAGCCGGTCCCACGGCGTCCATCACATGGTCGGCGTGACCCTCGAGCAGGGTGCCGAGCATGAGCATCCGGTTGAGGGCGTCGTACTGTTCGGGACTCTGCAGCAGCTGCATCGCCCCGATCACACCCTTCTCCCGGGGCTTGTCGCCGCGGAGCATGTCGGTGACCCGGCCGGCCAACTCGCCCACCGATTCCCCGGTCTCCGAGGTCAGGACGGCGATGTTGTCGAGCATGTAGTCACGCAGCCACGGATTGGCCGAGAACTGCACACGGTGGGTCACCTCGTGCAGGCACACCCACAGCCGGAAATCCGACGGCACCACCTTGAGAGAGCGTTCCACGCCGACGATGTTGGGCAGCACCAGCATCAGCACACCGGGATCGTCGGCCCCCTCGGGGCCGGCCGAGAACGGATCGTACTGGCCGAGGATCGCCGAGGAGAGGAAGGCCAGCAGCCCCGATGCCTGGAGTCCGCCGATCCGGCCGGACAGTCCGGGTGACGGGTCGGCGTCGTCGAGTGCGCCCGAGAGCATCGACCGCATCGACAGGGCCGCGGCGTCGATCCACTCGTCACGTTCGAGGACGCGCGCAGTGGGGACGGCGAGTCCGTCGGCCAGGCCGGTGACCTCGCGCACCGGACCCTCGGCGCGGACCGCCGCGTCGGCGAGCTCGGCACGGGCCGCATCACGGGTGTAGGAGGTCATCTTCGGCCCCGGCCGCGACAGCCGTTTGCCGACACCCGCGGCGAGACCCCAGTCGATCCTGGCGCCCACCAGGTCGGCATGCAGGGCCCGGGCCGGGACCGCACCGGAGGGGGAGATCTCGGTGGACGTGCTGTCTGTGCTCATCGGCATCCGCACTCTCTCAAATCACCCGGGATCGCATCGAGTGCCGGACGCGCATCGGCGGGTGAGGTTCCACCCGACATCAACGCGAAGGACAACACACGCCCGTCGACGGTCTGGACTATCCCCGTCAACGAACTGACCCCGGTCAGTGTTCCGGTCTTGGCGCGCACCCACCCCGCACCGGGGTTGGTGTCGGCGTCGAAGCGGTCGGCGAGGGTGCCGGTGCCGGCCGCGATGGGCAGGCCGTCGAGCATCGGCCGCAGCTTGTCGTCGATGTCGGCCGACGGTGCACCGGCCGCGGTGGACGTGGCACCCGACGACGTGGCCGGTTCGGTCGGCCCGCTCGCCGCGGCCATCAGCTCGTCGAGCACCGACGCCGGAACCAGGTTGCCGTAGGACAACCCCGACGAGTCGGTGAGGGTGACACCGGTGGTGCGGATACCGTTGTCCGCCAAGGTCTTCACCACGGCGTCGGCGCCGCCGGCGAGGGTTGCCGGGCCACCGCGCGCCTTCGACACCTCGATCGAGAGCGTCTCGGCGAGCACATTGTCGGAGAAGCGCATCATGTCGTTGACGCGGGTCACCAGCGGTGCGGAGGTGACCGTGGCGATGGTGCGTGCACCGGCCGGGGCGGTGGTCTCGGTGACGTCGGTGGACACGCCGAGCGCCTCGGCGAGGGCCTTCCCGGCGGCGATCCCGGGATCGTCGACGCGTGGCGAGTACTCGTCGAGCGGTCTGGTCCGCGCGCCGTCGGCCATCAGCGACTCGATCGGGGCGATGTCGCCGCCGGCGATGTCACGGCGGTCCCAGGTGGGGTCCATGGTGGGGCCGCCGAATGCGCTGAGATCGACCGCCACCGACGACACCTCGACCCCGGATCGTCGGATCTGGTCGGCGAGGTCGGCGATGCGCGCGGGCTCGGTGTAGAAGGTCTCGGCACCGGTGGGTTGCGCCGACAGCGTCGGGTCCCCGGCCCCCACGAGGATCACCCGGCCGCCGCTGCCGGCCACCACGGTGGTGCTGATCCGCTGGTCGTGCGGCAGGGCCAGCAGCGCCGCCGACGCGGTCAGGATCTTGGCGTTGGACGCGGGGGTGCGCGGGCGGTCGGCGCCCTGTGACCACAGCACCGTCCCGGTCAGCGAATCGCTGATCTGACCGGTCAGGGTGCCCAGCGCGGAATTCTTCAGGGATGCGGCGATGGCGCGGCTCACCCCGGCGGCGGTGGGCTGCGGGGCGGTGGCCGACACGGCCGCGATCTGCGGGTTCACCGCGATCAGCGCGGGCCGGTCCGGGGTACCCGGCGGCAGCGGTTCGGGCTTGGTGAACTCGCGGTAGGTGACGACCGATCCGACGGCGATCACCGAGACCAGGACCACCGTGAGCAGTGACCACACGATCCGGCGACCACGCCGCCGCGGCCGATTCGCGGGAGCGGGTCCGCGCTGTGTGCCCACACAACCTCCGGGTCTCGAACGTCGACGCAACGCCTCCCACAGTATCGTTGAGCCCGACCATTGCCACGATCAAGGAGGAAGCGTGGAATTCGATGTGACCATCGAGATCCCGAAGGGTAGTCGCAACAAGTACGAGGTCGACCACGAGACCGGGAAGATCTACCTGGACCGGTACCTCTACACCGCCTTCGGCTACCCCACCGACTACGGCTACATCGACAACACCCTCGGCGAGGACGGCGACCCGCAGGACGCGCTGGTGCTGCTCCCCGAGTCGGTCTACCCGGGTGTCATCGTCAAGTCGCGCATCGTCGCGATGTACACGATGACCGACGAGGCCGGCGGCGACGACAAGCTGCTCTGCGTCCCGGCGGGCGACGTCCGCTGGGATCACATCCAGGACCTCGGTGACGTCCCGGAGCACGAGCTCAAGGCCATCGCGCACTTCTTCGAGCACTACAAGGACCTCGAGCCCGGCAAGGAGGTCACCCCCGGTGGCTGGGTCGGCCGCGAAGAGGCCGAGAAGGTCGCACAGGCCTCGGTGGAGCGCTTCGGCTCGCACTGATCGCCCCCGGTAGGACCGACACCGCTGCCCACGACCCCTCGGAGGGGCCGTGGGCAGCGGTGTCTTCGCCGATCCGGACGGTCAGCCGGCCGGGGCACCCTCGGACACATCGATCGGACGTCCGCGGCGCAGCGGCAGTTCCTTCCAGGTGATGGTGCCGATGATCGCGAGCAGCGAGACGATCGACACGGTCAGGAACACGGTGTCCATCGAGTTGGCGAACCCGGTCATGATCGGCTGCGACAGACTGTCGGGGAGTTTCGCGATCACCGAGGTGTCACTCATCACACTGTCGGCCGAGCCACCGGTCTGACCGGGGTGCTGTGCGGCCTCCACGAGTGCCTGACCGAACGCCTTGACCTGCGGGTCGTCGGAGCGGACGGCCTCGACGACCCCGGCCGAGAAGCCCGGTTGGCCGGCCGCGGCGGTCATCTCGTCGGAGATGTTCGGTCCGGTCAGCGAGAACAGCAGCGAGAAGAACACCGCGACACCCAGGGTGGCGCCGATCTGCCGGAAAAAGGTGGCGGTACCCGTCGACAGCCCCATGTCCTTGGGCGGCAGGATGTTCTGCATGGCCAGGGTGATCGGCTGCATCAGGTTGCCCAGTCCGAAGCCGAGGAGCGCGGCGAGCACCATCACCAGCCACACCGGCGTCGACGTGGTGATCAGGTGCAGCAGGAAGGTCGCGATGGTGATCAGCACCGATCCGACGATGGTGAAGACCTTGTAGCGCCCGGTTCGCGAGATCAGCTGACCGGACACGATCGATCCGCTCATCAGGCCGACCACCATGGGCAGCATCTGTAGCCCGGCGACCATCGGACTCGACCCGCGCAGCACCTGGAAGTACTGCGGCAGCATCGAGATCCCGCCGAACATGACCGCGCCGACCACCATCGAGATGACGATGCCCTGCGCGAAGACCGGGTTGGCGAAGACGCGCAACGGGATGAGTGCGTCGTCGCCCATCTTCTTCTCGATCCAGACGAACACGGCCAGACCGATGACGCCGACGGCGTAGCAGAGCACGGCCCACCCCGACCACCAGCCCCAGATGCGTCCTTGTTCGGCGACGATCAGCAACGGTGCGACGGTGACGGCGAGGGCGGTGGCGCCCCAGTAGTCGGTGCGGGTGCCGGTGCCCTTGTGCTGGTCGTAGTTGAGCACCGCGTACACCACGAACAGCGCGATGATGCCGATCGGCACGTTCACCAGGAACACCCAGCGCCAGCCGGAGACCCACAGGATCGAGGACTGCCCGGCGAAGAAGCCGCCGAGCACGGGGCCGAGCACCGACGACGTACCGAACACGGCCAGGAAGTAGCCCTGGTACTTGGCGCGTTCGCGCGGCGGGACGATGTCACCGATGGTGGTCAGCGCCAGGGTGAACAGGCCGCCGGCACCGAGGCCCTGCAGGGCGCGGAACCCGGCGAGCATGTACATCGACGTCGCCATGGAACACAGCAGCGAGCCGACGACGAAGATCGAGATGGCGAGCAGGAAGAACGGTTTGCGCCCGTAGATGTCGGAGAGCTTGCCGTAGAGCGGGGTGACGATCGTGGAGGTCACGAGGTAGGCGGTGGTGACCCACGCCTGCATGTCGTAGCCGTGCAGGTCGTCGGCGATCGTGCGGATGGCGGTGGAGACGATGGTCTGGTCGAGGGCGGCCAGGAACATGCCGATCATCAGTCCGGCCATCACGGTGAGGATCTGCCGGTGGGTCAACCCCGCACCGGCGTGTTCGTCCTCCACGGATGCGGGCGTCGCCGCCCGCGTGGGGTTGTCGGTCATCGTGATCCTTTCGAGGCGGGCGGGGCGGTCGTCCCGGGGCTGTCGGGACGCCCGCAGTCGGGCACGAGGAAGGTCTCGGCGGCGTCGACGAAGCGGGTGAGCAGCGTGACCAGGGTTGCCAGCTCGCCGTCGGTCCAGTCACCCATGGCGCGGTCCATGGCCTCGCGCCGGATCGAACGCATGGCCTCGACACGGGCCCGTCCCGCGTCGGTGATGACCAGCAGGGTGGCACGGCCGTCGGCGGGATCGGCCTCGCGGCGCACCAGTCCGAGGTCGACGAGTGCGGCGACGTGCCGGCTCACCGTCGACGGGTCTGCGGTGAGTTCTGCGGCGAGTTCCCGCGACCGCATGGGGTTGCGGGAGAGCGGGAAGAGCGCCTTGAACGCGGCGGTCTCCACCTCGCCCTCCGAGGTCCGGAAGGTGGTGTGGACGGCCCGTTCGCGGATGCGGACGAACCGGATCAGACTGTCGAACAGCTGGTCCATGAGTTGGGGGTCGAGCATGCCGGAATCCCGTCCAGGAGTGAAATGTCCGATTTACGTGCAATGCGCCATCAGTTGCAGACAGCAATTAGTTGGCGCCAGCAAGTATGCGCCCCGATTCGACGCGGGGCAACACCCCACTAGGATCAGAACTCGTGACCCCGCAGCCGCCGCCTCCCCATTCAGGTACCCGCCCCCACTTCACTTCGATGCCTGACCTGGCGCTTCGCGATCTCGGCGGTGCGGTGGTGTGGTGCAACGACGACCTGTTCGCCGAGGCCCAGAACCTGATCAAGACCGGTCCCGCGGAGTACCGGCCGGCGACCTTCGGACACAAGGGACAGATCTACGACGGCTGGGAGACCCGCCGACGACGCAGCGACGGCGTCGACCAGGCGATCGTGCGCCTCGGCGCCCCCGGAGTGGTGTACGGCGTCGTCGTCGACACCGCCTGGTTCAAGGGCAACTACCCGCCGTTCATCTCGGTGGAGGCCGCCGCCGTCGAGGGCGTGCCGTCGGTGCAGCAGCTGCTCGACGACACCGAGTGGACCACCATCGTCGAGAAGAGCCCGGTGGACGGCGACACCCGCAACCCGTTCAAGGTCGACGCCACCAGCCGGTTCACCCACGTCCGGCTCACCATGCATCCCGACGGCGGTGTCGCCCGGTTCCGGGTGCACGGCCGCGGCGTCCCCGATCCCAGGTTCTTCCGTTACGGGCACTTCGACCTGGCCGCGCTGGAGAACGGCGGCCTGATCACCGCATGCTCCAACATGTTCTACAGCTCCCCCAACAACCTGCTGATGCCCGGCCGCGCCCGGCACATGGGTGAGGGCTGGGAGACCTCGCGCCGCCGCGACGACGGCAACGACTGGGTGCAGGTGCGCCTGGCCGGACAGGGCCGCGTGAACCTGGTGGAACTCGACACCAGCTACTTCCTGGGCAACGCCCCGGGCTCGGCCACGGTCCGCGGCCGCGACGGCGAGACCGGCGACTGGTTCGAGGTGTTGCCGCGCACCGATCTGCAGCCCGACACCCGGCATCGGTTCGTCATCGATCTCGATCGCCCGATGACCGAGGCCCGGATGGACGTGTTCCCCGACGGCGGTATGGCCCGGCTCAGGCTCTACGGCGTGCTCACCGATGACGCCGAGACCGCACTGATCGAGCAGTGGGAGCGCGGCGAGGCCTGACCGGCAACACCCGCGAGCACCGACAGAACAAGCGCGGCGAGACCAGAGGTCTTGCCGCGCTTGCTGTTCTTGTCTGTACTCGGTTCCTGTCCGGGTCCGGGCGTCCGTCCGGGCCCGAGGGCTTCGACGACTCAGGCGGCGCGAACCACCGAGGTCACCGCAGGCAGGACGAGCTGGCGGATGCGGTTCTCGGTGGCCGACCCGTCGAGCGGGACGAGCAGCACGGCGTCAGCGACCTCCGCGGCGTAGATGTCGCGGATCAGGGTGAGCAGACCGCTCGGCGTGCCCACGTAACGCACTGTGCCGCCGTCGAGTTCGTCGGGCAGCTGCGCCACCGCCGCGCGTGCCGACGCCGGATGCGGGGCGATGGCCACCTCCACTTCCAGCGCGACGCTGAAGTTGGCGGTGTCGCGGGAACCGGCACGCAGCAGCGAGCGTGCCCGCTGGGCGTCGCGCAGGGTGGGACGGCGGACGACGATCGGCAGCTGATCTGCCGGGACGTCCCCGGCCAGCGCCACCTTCAGCGGGGGGCGGCCGATGCTGAGCAGACGGTGGTCGGCGAGTTCGATGGTCATGACGTCGGTTCTCCGGTGTGGTGGTCGCTGGTGTGGTGGATGTCGGTGTGGTGGGTGCCGGCGCATCGGGTGCCCGGCCGGTGGGCGTCGGCCCGGTGCGGCACGGCGAGGCGGCCGACCGCGTCGACGAGGCGGTCGATGTCGGCGGAACCGGTGCCGAGCCCGAAGCTGGCGCGGACCGCACCGTCGGGCCTGCCGAGCCGGTTGAGCAGCGGATGCGCACAGAACTTGCCGTCGCGCACCCCGATACCGTGGTGATCGCTCAGATACTCCGCCACCGCACGCGGGGTGTGGCCGTCGACGTCGAATCCGGCGATCCCGACGCGATCGGGTGCGTCCTCGAAGATGCGCAGCGGCGTGACACCGTCGATCGCGGCGAGGCCGGCGTCGAGCCGATTCCGCAGGATGTGCTCGTGGTGACCGATGGTCTCGAAGCCGATCTCGGTGATCGCCTCGCAGGCCGCGGCGATCGCCACCGCACCCAGGACGTTCGGGGAGCCGCCCTCGTGGCGGGCGGCGCCGGTGTGCCAGGCGGTCGACGCGCAGTTGGCGTCGGGCTCGCCGACCACGGCGACGGCGGCCGAGGCACCGCCGCCGGCCAGGTAGGGGTCGGCGGCATCGAGCCAGTCGGGGCGTCCGATCAGCACCCCCGCACCGAACGGTGCGTAGAGCTTGTGGCCGGAGAACACCAGGTAGTCGATGCCGTGGCTGACGACCGACACGGGACGGTGCGCCACCAGTTGCGCCGCATCCACCAGGATGCGCGCACCCTGACGGTGGGCGATCGCGGCGAGCCGTCCGATCGGCAGGACCTCACCGGTGACATTGGACGCGGCGGTCACCGCGAGCAACGCGGCCGGGGCCGCGGCGAGTTCGCATTCCACCGCGTCGAGGGTCGCCTCGATGGTGTCGCGGGCGGTCACGATCCGGGTGGCGCCGGTCTCCCGGGAGACCCACGGCAGCAGGTTGGCGTGATGCTCGATGTCGAGGACGACGACGTCGCCGCGGACGCAGTGCGCTGCGAGGTTCAGCGCATCGGTGGTGTTGCGGGTGAACACGACGGTGTCGTCGGTGCGGCCACGGACGAAGCGCCGCACCGTCTCCCGGCACTGCTCGTACCGGCGGGTGGTGACCTGCGAGAGGTGACCGGCGCCGCGGTGCACGCTGGCGTATCCGGTGAGGGCGGTGGTGACGGCCTCGGCGACGGCGGCCAGCGCCGGGGCACTCGCAGCGTAATCGAGGTTGGCGTAAGCGATCTCGGTGCCGTCGGCGAGTGGGGCACACTCGTCGGCGCCGGCCACGGCGGCCAGCGGGGCGATCGCGGTGTCGCGCACCGGATCGCACACGGTGGTGTCGGCGACGGTGATGTCGGCGACGGTGGGAACGATTGTCTGGCTGACGACAGCAGTCATCGGTTGAACTCCTCGGAGGATCCACGCTTGCCGTGCCCGGTCGGTACACGGCCAGGTCGTCACCCGGAGCACCCCACCGCGGAGGAGGGTTGCCGACCAGCGAGCCGGGGCTTGTCGCTGGCACTCATGACCTGCACCCAGACTGGCCGATCCGCCGTCGGGGTGTCAATTTTCACCCAGCGTGAGCGAAACCCCTGCGTGCGGGCTCGGTAGGTTGGGTGAGGTGAGTCCTGACGTGTTCGTCCTGTCCCGGCCGCACGGTGTGGTCCGGGCCGCCGGTGTCGTCCGCCGCTACCCGGATGCGGCCGCCGCCGCCCGCGATCTACGCGAACGGCGGGTGGACTCGGTGGTCGGTGCACTCGCCTTCGACCCGCGCGAGCCCTCGGCCCTGATCGCCCCCACCGCGCTGTACCACACCCGCATCCCGCTGCCCGGCGCACAACCCACCGCACGACGGTTGACAGCGGTCGTCGAGATCCCCGACCCGGCAACACATCTGGCGCGAGTGCAGGCCGCCGTCGCCGCCATCGCCGACGGCGGTCTGGACAAGGTGGTGCTGGCACGGGCGCTCACCGGCAGGCTCGACGCCCCCGCCGACGTCGACGACCTGCTGGCCGCACTGGCCGGCGGCAATCACGAACACAATGCGTTCGCCGTCGACACCGGAACCGGCCGGCTGGTCGGGGCGAGCCCGGAGTTGTTGCTGCGCAAGCACGGTCGTGAGGTCACCTGCCTGCCCTACGCCGGCTCGGCGCCGCGCCACGCCGATCCCGCCGCCGATCGACGGTCCCGGGAGGCGCTGGCCGGCTCGGCCAAGGACCACCGCGAGCACGCCTTCGTCGTCGAACATCTGCGTCGGCGACTGGCCCCGATCGCCACCGACCTCGAGATCGGCGGGCGGCCGGAACTGCTGTCGACCGGCGAGATGTGGCACCTGGCCACCCCGGTGCACGCGGTGCTGACCGAATCGGATTCCACCGCACTCGATCTCGCCATGACACTGAGTCCCACCCCGGCCACCTGCGGTACGCCGGCCGACGTCGCGGCGCGGTTCATCCGGACACATGAGGAACCGCGAGGTCTGTATGCCGGTGCGGTCGGCTGGGCAGACGCCGACGGGAACGGCGAGTGGATGGTCACCATCCGCTGCCTCGAACTCGACCGCACCGGGACCGGGGTGCGCATGTGGGCGGGCGGCGGGATCGTCGCCGGCTCCGACCCGCAGGCCGAGCTGACCGAGACCACCGCGAAGCTGCAGACGGTGCTCAACGCACTCGGGGTCACCCTCGACGACCTTCCGGCCGCCGGGATGACCCCGGGTCAGAGCTGAATATCGATCGGGTCCGGGCGGTTCAGCCCAGGGCCTGATCGAGGTCGGTCAGGAGATCGTCGATCCCCTCCAGACCCACCGACAGGCGCAGCGCGGAGTCGCTCAGGCCGATCGCCGCACGCCCTTCCGGTCCCATCGCACGGTGGGTGGTGGTGGCCGGGTGGGTGACCAGCGACTTCGAGTCGCCCAGGTTGTTGGAGATGTCGATCACCCGCAACCGGTTGAGCACCTCGAAGGCCCGCTCCTTGCCACCGACGCCGTCGTGGTCGTTGAGCTCGAAGGTCACCACGGTGCCGCCGCCGGTCATCTGCTCGACCGCCAGCTCGTACTGCGGATGCGACTTCAGGAACGGGTACTTCACCCAGCGGACGCGCGGGTCGTCCTCGAGGAACTGCGCGATGCGCAGCGCCGAGGCCACCGACGCATCCACCCGCAGGCGCATGGTCTCGAGCCCCTTGAGCAGGGTCCACGCGTTGAACGGGCTCAGCGCCGGGCCGGTGTGCCGCATCAGGGTCTGCACCGGGCCGTCGATGTACTCGGTGGTGCCGAGCACCGCACCGCCCATGACCCGGCCCTGGCCGTCCATGTGCTTGGCGCCGGAATAGACCACCACGTCGGCCCCGAGGTCCAGGCCGCGCTGCAGCAGCGGGGTGGCGAAGACGTTGTCCAGCACCACCTTCGCGCCTGCGGCGTGCGCCAGCTCGGACACCTTGGCGACGTCGACGAGGGTCTGCATCGGATTGGACGGGGTCTCGAAGAACACCGCGTCGGCCGGCGTCGAGAGGGCCTGCTCCCACTGGGTGAGGTCCTCGCCGTCGACGAAGTCGGTGTGCACACCCCACCGCGGCAGGATCTCGTTGGCCACCACGAAACACGAGCCGAACAGGCTGCGCGCGGCGACGAGCCGGTCACCGGCCTTGAGCAGCGCACCGAGTGCCACGAAGACCGCCGACATGCCGCTCGCGGTGGCGAAGCACGCCTCGGCGCCCTCGAGCAGACGCAGTCGCTCCTGGAACATCTCGACGGTCGGATTCCCGTAGCGGGAGTAGACGAATCGCTCGTCCTCACCGGTGAAGGCACGCTCGGCGGCCTCGGCCGAGTCGTAGACGTAGCCGCTGTTGAGGAACAGTGCCTCGGAGGTCTCGAAGAAACCCGACCGCGTCAGACCGCCGCGCACGGCGAGGGTGTCGGCGGACACGCCCTCGGGAAGGTTCTGCCGGTAGATCACGACTGCCTCCACGGAAGGTCGAGGGCCCGCCAGCCCGCTCCGCCACGGTGGTCGAACTCGTCGAGCTGTCCTTCGAATCCGTCGACGATGTTGTACGCCTTGGCGATTCCGTCGGCGGTGGCTGCCTCGGCCGCGCCGATCGAGCGGTGCCCGGACCGGCAGATGAAGATCACCTCGTCGTCGTCGGCGATCCCTGCGTCACGCAGCTCGGCGACGAACGACTCGTTGGCACGACCCTCGGGGAATGTCACCCATTCGATGAAAAGTGTTTGCTTGCCCAGGATCTCGAGATCCGGGACGCCGACGTAGGCCCACTCCGGTCGGGTGCGACAGTCCACCAGCTTGGCCTTGGGATCGTTCTCCAGCTTTTCCCATGCCTGTTGCGGGGTCAGATCTCCGGCATATGTCATGCCTTGCACACCTTCCAGTTGCCGTCCTCGCGCACGACCACCGTGTCGACGGTGTGCGTCTGGTCGGACTTCTTGTCGAATTGCCAATGTACCTTCGCCGTCGCCCGGTCGCCGTCGACGGAGACGTCGGTGATCTCGGGGATGATCACCCGGCCGTTGGCCTCCAACGACGCCTGGTTCTCGGTGGTGAAGGTCTGTTCCGACGGGAATCCCGTCGAGGCCAGTTCCGCGGCGCAGGTCGACTCCCGGTAGGCGGCGTAGTCGACGTTGTTGCGTGCGGTGTACTGATCGTTGATCGCGTACTGCACCTTCGCCGCGTCACTCGCCCGTTCCTCCGCGGGTCGGAACAGATACGAGAGCCCGATCCCGAGCGCCGCCAGGGCGACGACGACCAGCGCGACCAGGAATGGCCAGGCATTGCGCCACGAGGGCGGTGGTGCGTCGTCGGGTTGGGGGTCGGTGGGCTCCGGCGCCGAACTCCTGCGCGCACCTTTGGCCATGGCGATCAGTCTATCGACGCATGTCGCAGCAGTTGTCGCCGCCCTCGATCCGCCCCATCGGAACCGTCCGGTGCGTAAGGTGACCCTCTCACCAAATGGCCTGGGAGGGAGATCATGTTCACCAGTCGAGACCACCGCCGTCGCCGCGCCCATCTGTCGGGCATCACCCGCCGACACGGGATGGTCGCCACGCTCGCGCTGGCCACCGCCCTCGTCGTGGGTGCCTGCAGTTCTCCCGCCGAGGACAACGGCGGCGCCACCGCGCCCGCCCCGGAGGCCGGGGCGATCCCGGTCACCATCGAGCACCAGTACGGGTCGACCACCATCGACGAACCGGTCACCCGGGTCGCGGCGATGGGCGTGGGCGATGCCGACACCCTCCTCGCCCTGGGCGTGCAGCCGACCACCATCGCACCGTTCGCCGACCCCACCCAGCGGGTCACACCGTGGAATGCCGAGCTGCTCGGCGACAACCAGCCGGTGATCCTGCCGAACGTCTCCGCGGAGTTCGGCGCGATGATCCCCAAGACCCTCGCCACCGACCCCCAGCTGATCACCGCGGTCGGTGCCGCCCCCGATCGCGCCCAGTACGACAAGCTGACCGCGGCGGTCCCGACCATCGTTCGTCCCGCGAACTATCCCGACTGGCAGGTGCCGTGGGACGTCCAGGCCACCGAGATCGGCAAGGCCGTCGGACAGCCCAAGGCGGTCGCCGACAAGATCGCCCAGGTCAAGGCGCAGCTCGCGTCGATCCGCACCGATCACCCCGAGTTCGCGGGCAAGACGGCGGTGGCGGTGACCCGGTCGGCCGACGGCTCGATCTCGGTGTACGGCGCCGGCGACGGCCGCGGACAGACCCTGATCGACTACGGCCTCGCCTTCCCCGAGTCCCTGAAATCGACCATCACCAGCGGTTTCTACGGAACTCTGTCACCGGAAAACGTGTCCATGCTCGACGCCGCCGACATCGTCGTCGCCATCGACTGGCAGGGCTCCAACGCCAAACTGCAGTCCGACGCGGCGTGGAACCGGCAGCCGTTCGTGACCGGTAAACGAGTCGTGTACCTCGACCAGCAGGTCGGTTCGGCGATGTCGGTTCCCACCGTTCTGACCATTCCCTGGGTCGCCTCGCAGGCTGTCGAGCCGATCGCCACGGCAGCCACAGAAGTAAGGTGACCCTTAACCGGGATTTTGGCTCTGGGCGCGCAGCGCCTACCGTAGAAGGGATAAGCGTCGACGCACCGCCGTGCACCGCGGGCGTCGGAGACATCGAGAACCGAGGTACCGACACCTTATGACAGATCAGAGCCGTCCGTTGCGCGTTGCCATCGTCGGTGCGGGTCCCGCCGGGATCTACGCCGCCGACGCGTTGATGAAGTCCGATACCGCCAAGGATCGGGGCGTCAGCATCGATCTCTACGAGCGGATGCCCGCGCCGTTCGGCCTCATCCGCTACGGCGTCGCACCCGACCACCCGCGGATCAAGGGCATCATCACCGCCCTGCACAAGGTCCTCGACAAGCCGCAGGTCCGCCTGCTCGGCAACATCGACTACGGCACCGACATCACCCTCGCCGAGCTCAAGTCGCTCTACGACGCGGTGATCTTCTCCACCGGCGCCACCGACGACCGCGCCCTCACCATCCCCGGCGTCGACCTCGAACGCAGCTACGGTGCCGGCCAGTTCGTCGCCTGGTACGACGGCCACCCCGACTTCTCGCGCACCTGGCCGCTGGAAGAGGAGAAGGTCGCCGTGATCGGCGTCGGCAACGTCGCCCTCGACGTCGCCCGCGTTCTGGCCAAGACCGGCGACGAGCTGCTCCCCACCGAGATCCCCGACAACGTCTACCAGGGACTCAAGGCCAACAAGGCCATCGAGGTCCACGTCTTCGGCCGTCGCGGTCCCGCCCAGGCCAAGTTCACCCCGCTCGAACTCAAGGAGCTCGACCACTCCCCCAACATCGAGGTCGTGGTCAACCCCGAGGACATCGAGTACGACGAGGGCTCGGCCGTGGCCCGCCGCTCCTCGAAGATCACCGACCAGGTCGCCACGATCATCGAGAACTACGCGATCCGCGAACCCAAGCAGGGCGCCATCCACAAGCTGTTCCTGCACTTCTTCGAGAACCCCACCGAGATCCTCGGCGAGGACGGCAAGGTCGTCGGGCTGCGTACCGAGCGCACCGAGCTCGACGGCACCGGCAACGTCAAGCCCACCGGCAAGACCACCGACTGGGACGTCACCGCCGTCTACCGCGCCGTCGGCTACCTCTCCGACAACCTGCCGGAGATCCCGTTCGACAACCAGGCCGGCGTCATCCCCAACGAGGCCGGACGTGTCTTCGACGAGGGCGCCCACATCACCGGCCTCTACACCACCGGTTGGGTCAAGCGCGGCCCCGTCGGCCTCATCGGCCACACCAAGGGCGACGCCAACGAGACCGTCGAGTGCATCATCGAGGACATGACCAACGGTGCCCTCAACGTCCCGGCCGACCCGTCCGAGGACGCCGTGATCGCACTGCTCGAGTCCAAGAGCGTCCCGTTCACCACCTGGGACGGCTGGTACCGCCTCGACGAGCACGAGCGCTCCCTCGGCGCCGCCCAGGGCCGCGAACGCGTGAAGGTCGTCGAGCGTGAGGACATGCTCGCCGCGTCCGAGCCGGACAAGGCGCAGAAGGCCTGACGGGCCTCACACCCAGAAACGCCACGAGGGGCGACCGGAACTCCGGTCGCCCCTCGTCGCTTTCGTGAGAGGGAAAGCGCTCGGTCAGCCGGCGAAGTCGGCTGCCGCCTGCTGTGCCTGTGCCTGGGTGGTGTTGCCGCCACCGTTGTTCGGGGCCGCGACACCGCTCGGGGAGAAGATGTTGTCGATCTGACGCAGGTTCCACCAGAAGCCGGCGTTGTCGATCAGGTTGTCGGCGTTGCTGGAGATGGTGTAGCCGGAGATCGACGACGGGAAGCAGCCGCGCCACACGGTCTTGATGGTCACCGAATCGCCCTTCTTCAGGGTCCGGACGAACTTCTTCTCGCCGTTGAACTCCTGCAGGGTGACATTGGGGAAGTCCGCACCCTGGGCGGTGACCTTGATGTAGCGGGTCATGTTCCAGATGCCGTCGGTCCAGGGCTGGCCGGGGGTGAACCCGAACTTGCAGAACACATCGCCGGTCAGGACCAGGTTGGGGGTCGCGGCCTGGGCCGGTGCGGTGGCGACGAACGATCCACCGGCGATTCCGGCGGCGGCGGCCACGGCGGCGACCGCACGCTTCATCGACTTCTTCATGTCACTCCTTCTTGCGTCGGACGGACCCGAAGATCTCGAGTCCACAGCGCCCGAGGGGGCACCGATGGTTACGTGAAGGTTTATCGCAGTCTCACAGGGTCCTGTTACCGATGATTCAGAAAAGTTGCCGTCCGGCGACTACTTCGTCATCCGTAACAAACAAACCGGACATGGCGCCGACGTGAGGTAAGGTTTCCCTTCGTGCGACGTGCGGCGGGGTTGATCCTGATCCTCGGGGTGCTGGTCGCGGGCACGATCGCCTCGGTTCTGATCGGCACGCGGGAGCTACCCTTCGATGCCACCTGGAATGCGTTCACCTCCGGGTGTGCCGAGATCTGGCGTGCCGTGTTCGACCTGCGCGCCCCCCAGATCGACAAGTCCACCGACACCGCCGGGATCGTCTGGGATCTACGCGTCCCCCGCACGGTGCTCGGCCTGATCGTCGGCGCGGCGATCGGTGCGGCCGGCGCGATCACCCAGGGCCACACCCGCAACCCGATCGCCGACCCCGGCATCCTCGGCGTCAACGCCGGCGCCGCCTGCGCGGTGGTCACCGGCGTCTACGTCTTCGGCATCTCGGCACCGCTGGCCTACATGGGTTTCGGCATGATCGGTGCGGTGATCGCCGCGGCCGCGGTGTTCGGGGTCTCGGCACTCACCGGCACCGGACCGATCACGCTGGTCCTCGCCGGTACCGGGTTGTCGGCGCTGCTCATCGCCATCACATCGGCGATCGTGCTCACCGACACCGCATCCCTGGACACCTGGCGGTTCTGGAGTGTCGGGTCGACGTCGGGGCGCGGCATCGAGATCTTCTGGGCCGCCCTTCCGTTCGTCGTCGTCGGACTGGTGCTGGCGGTGGCCAGCGGCTTCTTCCTCAACATCCTGAGCCTCGGCGACGACATGACCAAGGCGCTCGGGTCCCGGGTGCTGCTGATCCGGGCGATCGGCATCCTCGCGATCACCCTGCTGGTGGGTGCCGCGACCGCCGCATGCGGACCGATCGTGTTCCTCGGGCTCGTGGTACCCCACATAGCGCGGGCGATCACCGGCCCCGACTACCGGTTGATCGTCCCGTTCTCCGCCCTGATCGGTGCGGCATTGCTGCTGGTCTGCGACATCCTCGGCCGGGTCATCGCCCGGCCGGGTGAGATCCAGGTCGGTGTGATGCTGGCATTCGTCGGCGCCCCGTTCCTGATCGCCATGGTCCGACGAACGAAGTTGACGAGCGTATGAGCATCCTCGACAGCCCCTCCCGGATCGTCCGTGTCGGCCCGACCGCCTGGGTCCTGCGTCCCCGCATGGTGCTCAGCGTGACCGTGGCGTTCGTCATCGCCTTCGTGCTGTTCCTGCTGAGCATCACGATCAGCGACTACCCGGTCACGCCCGCCGACGTGATACGCATCCTGCTCGGTGGCGGCACCCGGATCGAGAACGTCGTGATCCTCGACGACGCCGTCCCCCGGGCACTGGTGTCGGTACTGGTCGGCTTCGCGCTCGGGTTGTCGGGGTCGCTGACCCAGCTGATCGCCCGCAACCCCCTGGCCACCCCGGACATGCTCGGGATCACCGCCGGGGCCGGCATGGCCGCGGTCGCGGCCATCGCCTTCGGCTCCACCTGGGGCGCATGGCTGGCCGACCTGGGTGTGCCCACCGCCGCCCTGATCGGCGGGCTCGGGGTGGCCGCGGTGATGTACATCCTGGCCTGGCCGGGACGCAAGGCCAACAGTGCGATCAATCCGACCCGGCTGGTGCTGATCGGTGTCGGCATGACCTGGATCCTGCAGTCGGTGACGGCGTACTGGCTGACCCGCGCCGACATCCGGGACGTCGGGCGCGCGCAGGTGTGGCTGGTGGGTTCGGTGTCCAACACGTCGTGGGCGTCGGTGTGGCCGGTCGCCCTCGCCGTGGTCGTCGCCGTCGTCGGGGTGGGTGTGCTCGCCCGGCAGATCGATGCGATGACCCTCGGCAACGACCTGGCCCGTGGGCTGGGGGTGCGCACCATGGCGGTGTCGACGGCGGTGCTGCTGATCGCCGTGGTGGTGGCCGCACTCGCGGTGTCGGCGGCCGGCCCGATCGCCTTCGTCGCACTGCTCGCCCCGCAGATCGCGATGCGCCTGACCGGTAGCGCCGTGCCCACCCCGGTCGCGTCGGGTGCGATCGGCGCGATCCTCGTCGTCGGCGGCGACATCCTGGCCCGCACCGTCCTGCCCGATGGCCTGCCGGTGGGTATCGTGACCGCTGCCATCGGCGGCCCGTTCCTGATCTACCTGATGGTCTCGATCTCCCGAAAGGCCACCGTATGAGCAGACTCTCGGCCCGCGATCTCGTCGTCGGCTACGACGAGCGGATCATCATCGACGGACTCGACGTCGATGTGCCCGACGCCGCGGTCACCACGATCATCGGCCCCAACGGCTGTGGCAAGTCCACGCTGTTGCGGTGTCTGGCGCGGCTGCTCCCGCCGAAGTCGGGGACGGTCCTGCTCGACGGCTCCGACATCACCACCCTGCGACCCAAGTCGGTGGCCCAGACCCTCGGCATCCTGCCGCAGAACCCGGTGGCCCCCGAGGGTCTGACGGTCCGCGATCTGGTCGGGCGCGGTCGGCACCCGTACCAGAAGTGGTATCGGCAGGCGTCGTCGGAGGACGAGGAGGCCGTCGACGAGGCGCTCGAGCTGACCGCGACCGCCGCGCTCGCCGACCGCACCCTCGATGCGCTGTCGGGTGGTCAGCGCCAGCGGGTGTGGATCGCCCTGGCACTGGCGCAGGGCACCGATCTGCTGTTGCTCGACGAGCCGACCACCTACCTGGACCTGACGCACTCACTCGAGGTGCTCGACCTGGTGCACTCGTTGAAGGTCGATCACGGCAAGACCATCGTGATGGTCCTCCACGACCTGAATCTGGCCGTCCGCTACAGCGATTCGCTGTTCGTGATGCGCGACGGCCAGTTGGTGGAGCAGGGGCCCCCGGAGTCGGTGATCAGCGTCGAACTGCTCGATCAGGCCTTCGGTCTGCGGGCCGAGATCATCACCGACCCCGTCTTCGGTGGTCCGATGATCGTGCCGATCGGGACGCACAGCGCCCGCAAGGTGCCCATGTCCGAGTGAGTTCGGCGGCCGCTGTCGGTCGCCGACCCACGATGGTCTCGAGTCGAGCCCCCGCCCCCCCACGATGGTCGAGCCGGGACCGAGCATCGCGAGGACCCGAGTCGAGACCTCCGGCGGCCACCACACGAACGCAACCCCACCGACGCCGACAACCCACGCTCACAACACGATCGCGCCACCGCCCACCCACAAACCCACCAGCCCCCCACGATGGTCGAGCCGGGACCGAGCCGCCAGGCGAGGACCCGTGTCGAGACCTCCGCCGCCCACCACCCGAACGCAACCCCACCGACGCCGACAACCCACGCTCACAACGCGATCGCGCCACCGAGCCAGATGCCTGCGGCGAGCAACCCGCCGAACAGTTCGATCCCGATCGTGTAGGCGGCCGCCCGGGACGCCGACACCGTCCCCCGCCAGGCCTGCGTCGTGGAGCGGGTGCGGACGAGCTCGGCGAGCATCGCACCGACGATGAAGCCGAGGAACAGTCCCACCACCGGGATCACGAAGAAGCCGACGATCCCGACGACCGCACCGACGACGACGGTGCGGTTGGGGATTCCGTCAGACCGCAGGACCCGGCCTGCGACAAGATATTTGACGGTCTCGGTGATCGCGATCAGAGCCACCGCGACACCGAGTACGGCCCATGCCCATCCGCCGACGATCGCCGCCCAGACCAGGATCGCCACGACGACCAGCAGCGTCCCCGGGATCACCGGGATGACGATGCCGAGCAGCCCGATCAGGATGACGACGCCGACGATGATGTCGCCGTAGAGCGGCATCGACGCGCCGTTCAGTCGACGACGGCGCGTGACGGGTCGGTGGTCGACTCGTCGGGCGCGGGTGTGGGTGCTGCCGGCGGGGCGACGGGCGGACGACCGGCGGCCTGATG
>NZ_BCNF01000138.1 GCF_001485495.1 Gordonia desulfuricans NBRC 100010
GCTCAATCAACAGTCAGGCAGCATTCGGCAACTCGTCGGCAAACCGCCGGTTGTACGCAGGAATCGGACGACGACGTCGATCGACCACCTCCGGCGGGATCAACCACGGATGCGCATCCGGGCCCATATAGACATCCCACCCGTTGTGATGCACATCGGCATGACACGACGCACACAGTAGACACCCATTGGCAAGATCGGTCGCACCGCCATCCGACCAATGCTCGATGTGATGAGCCTGAGTGCGCGATGCCGGGGCACCACACTTGATACAACACCGATCCCGCTCGAACAACGCACGCCGCTGACCGGCGGTGAACAACCGTTTCGACCGACCCATATCCAACGGCACCCGCTCACCGTCGACGATGGTCATCACCACCACGCCGTCGCAGCTGGTTTCCAGCAGGGTGCTGTGGGTGATCGATCCACCAAACGCCAATTCCGACTTGCCGGGTGTATCCGCGGGGACCGACAGGTTGATCAACGCCGCAGGTAGCGCGGTGACCGACCGTTCCCCCGCACCAGCGGCCATATCCAACACCATCTCCAAGGCGTCAGCGCGGCGTCGGGGTGCGTCGCGGGGATCTTTCGAACCGTCCGGTTGCGGAACCGGAGCCGACAGTTTCTCGATCGCGGTCGCGAGCTTCTCCCCGACAAGAACATCAAGACTCCCCGAGACAGCGACCCGCCCATCATCGGTCCGCCCGATATCGAGAGCATTCAGATTGCGGTCTTCCTTTGCCGGGCGTCCACCCTCGGCATCGTCAGCATGATGGTCCCCCAACTGGTGTGCCCGGGCCATCACCTCAGCCGGTTTCGCACCGGACACCACCTGCGCCAACAAGTCGCCTTCGAACTCGGCCCAGGCCTCGGCGGTCGGAGCCTCGCCGGCACGTAACCCGATCTGGTTGAGCCCGCGCACGATCGCATCGACGTGTTCACCCGAGATCGCCCCGTCGGCAGCATGTTTCGACGTCCGTTCCACCACCGCCGAGGTGCCGATCCGCTGCATCCGCGCAGCCACTGACGGCGTGTACCCCATCTCGATCAGCAAGGCGATCGGTTTGTGCCCGTGCCGTTGCGCCACACCGAGCCGGTCGAGATGACCAGCCCCGGCCGCGGTCAGCGCGTCGACGACGTTCCTGATGGTGACCAGTGTCCGCATGTCCGTGAACACGTCCGGCCCGGTCGGATCGTCGTCGAAACGACAATCGATGAGTGCGTCGAGAATGGTCTCCAGCTCCCCCTGCATGTGTTCCATTGTAGCGAACACATGTACGAGGAATCTGCGAATTCTCCAGTAGAACAGTGTTTGTGGATAAGTTGTGAAAGCTGTTCACCCTGGGGATTCGGGTTCACCCCTGGGGTTGTTGGGGGTCGTTGCGGCCCACCACTCAACCGGCAACTCCCCGCACGACTGTCGAGTGGGACGAGACCCTCGGTCGCCGGTGCCGCGCTCGTGTCAGTCCGAGATCAGTTCCACGAGACGTCGGATGGCGAACTCGTACCCGCGGACGCCATAACCGACGATGATCCCGGCGGCGATCGGCGACACGTACGAGTGATGCCGGAACGCCTCCCGCTTGTGCACGTTGGAGATGTGCACCTCCATGATCGGCACCTCCGGGATCACCAGCGCGTCGGCCAGCGCCACCGACGTGTGGGTCCAGCCGGCCGGGTTGATCACGATCCCCGACACCTGGCCGCGGGCCTCATGGATCCAGTCGATCATCTCGCCCTCGTGGTTGGTCTGCGCGGCACGCAGCCCATAGCCCAGCTCGGACGCGGTGCGCTCGGCGAGGTCGACGACGTCGGCGAGGGTGTCGGACCCGTAGATCTCCGGCTGCCGCAAGCCCAGGGTGTTGAGGTTGGGGCCGTTGAGCAGAAGGATCGGCAGCGGGGTTGACTCGGTGGGGTCGGTCGACATGGGGTCAGCCTACAAGTCCATCCGAGGCCCGGGCCGGGCCCGACACCGCTGAGGTCACGCCCGGTGGGAGGCCGCCAGCTGCCACGGCGCGGCCCGCACAGACTCACCCACTACGATCACTCTTTGTGCCAGCAACGTCGAGGGTGGGGAGAGCAAAGCTCCTCGCGATCATCACCGGACTGGCGGGTCTGATCCTCGCCCTCGCCACCCCTCTGATGCCGGTCAACCAGACCACTGCAGAGATCAGTTGGCCGCAGAACGGGCAGATCAACTCCGTCTCGGCGCCGCTGACCGCCTACGTCCCGATCGACCTGGACATCGCCATCCCGTGCTCGGCGGTCGGTGACCTGCGTGACGGCGAGTCCGTGTTGCTCTCGACGCTGCCCAAGCAGGCGGAGAAGAGTTCCGAACGCGGTCTGTTCATCCGCCGTACCGGTCAGGCCGGTGACGCCCCCGACCGCCAGACCGTCGAGGTGGTCAACCGCAATCTGCCGCTGGTGTCGGCGACAGTCGCCCAGATGCGGTCACAGGACTGCCGCGAGATCGTCGTCCACGCCGACTCCTCCGAGGTGACCGCCGAGTTCGTCGGCATGCACAACGACTCCGGTGAGGCACTCACCGGAGTCGACACCAACCAGTTCAGCTCCGATCAGCGACCGCAGGTCACCGGCCTGTTCACCGACCTGTCCGGGGCCGCCGCCGACCTGCCGGGCCTGCGCGCCCACGTCACCATCGACTCCCGCTACACCTCCACCCCCACCGTGCTGAAGTGGCTGGTCCTGGCGGTCGGGATCGTGTGCACCCTGATCTCCCTCGCCTCGCTGGCGGTACTCGACTCCACCGACGGCCGCGGTCATCGTCGGATCTTCCCGGCACGGTGGTGGCGGCTCAACGCCCGCGACTATGTCGTCATCGGCGGCCTGCTGATCTGGCATTTCATCGGCCCCAACACCTCCGACGACGGCTACCTGATGACGATGTCGCGGGTCGCCCAGAACAGCGAGTACACGGCCAACTACTTCCGCTGGTACGGCGCACCCGAGGCACCGTTCGGGTGGTACTACCAGGTCTTCGGCATGCTCAGCCACATCTCGGTGGCCAGCCCCTGGATGCGACTGCCCGCCCTGCTGTGCGGGATCGCGTCGTGGCTGATCATCAGCCACGAGGTGCTGCCCCGCCTCGGCCGGGCCGCACTGATCCGTCCGGCCGTCGGCTGGACGGCGGCCTTCGTCTTCCTGGCGTCGTGGTTCCCGTTCAACAACGGTCTGCGCCCGGAACCGATCATCTGCCTCGGCGCACTGCTGACCTGGTGCTCGGTGGAACGGTCGATCGCCACCGGGCGACTGCTCCCGGCCGCCATCGCCTGCATCTTCGGTGCGTTCAGTCTGGCGGCCGGACCCACCGGTCTGCTCGCCGTCGCCGCACTGATCGCCGGTGCCCGACCGATGATCCTCGCGCTGCTCAAACGGGCACGGGTGATCGGTTCGGGGTGGACGTCCTATCTGGCGTTGATCTCCCCGATCCTCGCCGCCGGCACCCTGGTGATCTTCGCCGTGTTCTCCAACCTCACGCTGCGCTCCTTCATGGAGGCGTCGAGCATGAAGTCGGCGCTCGGCCCGTCGCTGCACTGGTACAACGAGATCGACCGCTACTCTTCGCTGTTCGCGTTCTCCGCCGACGGTTCCATCGCCCGCCGCTTCGCCGTGCTCGCGATGATCCTCGGCCTGGTGGTGTCGGCGGCGGTGCTGATCCGCAAGTCCCGGATCCCCGGGACGGCACTCGGGCCGTCCCGACGTATCGTCGGGATCACCTTTGCGTCGTTGGTGTTCCTGATGTTCACCCCCACCAAGTGGACCCACCATTTCGGCGTGTTCGCCGGACTCGCCGCAGCCCTGGCCGCCATCGCGGCGATCGCGGCGAGCCAGAGCGCGATGCACTCACGCCGCAACCGGACCCTGTACGCGGCACTCGTCTTCTTCATCACCGGGCTCGCCTTCACCGCGCCCAACTCGTACTACTACTCCTCGGCGTGGGGGATGCCATGGGGCGTCGGACAGGTCACCATCGTCTTCCGCGTGGGGACGGTGCTGCTGGTGATCGCGCTGCTGCTGTTGCTGCTCGCGCTGTGGTTCCACTTCCGGGAACCGTTCTCCGGAACCGATCCGGTCGCCGAACCCGACGAACAGTGGAAACAGGAACATCACCGGTGGTATCGGCGCCTCTGGCATTCGATGGCCGGTGCCCCACTCGCCTGGATCGCCGCCGTGGTGGTGCTTTTCGAGCTCGTCACCGCCGCCTTCGCCGGTATCCACCAGAGCAATTCGTACTCGGTGCCACGCTCCAACCTCGAGGCCCTCGCCGGTAAACAGTGCGGCATGGCCGACAAGGTGTGGGTCGAGGAGAACCCCAGCAGCTTCGAGCTGAAGCCGGTCGACGGCACCCTCACCGACCCGCTCGCCGGACCGGCCACCCAACCGGAATCGTCGCGGTCGGCCACCAGCGGTTTCACCCCCGACGGCATCCCCGACGACATCGACACCAAGGCACCGGCCGGATCGCTCGGCGTGCTCGCCGGTGACGCCTTCGCCGACCCGGACGTCCTCATCGCGAACTCCGGTGGCACCGGCGGCGGCACCAACGCCACCGCCGGGGTCAACGGCAGCCACGCCGCACTGCCCTTCGGACTCGATCCGGCGACCACACCGGTGCTGGGCAGCTACTCCAAGAACGATCAGGTGCCTGCCCGACTGACGTCGGGCTGGTATGCACTGCCCTCGGACTATCGATCCCGGCCGGTGCTGAGCTTCTCGGTGGCAGGCCAGTTCGACAATCCGCGAGACCTGTTGCTGGAGTACACCGATGACCCGATCACGTCGTCGACCCGCGATGCCGATCTGAAAGCCACCGGCGACGTCGCGATGATCGATCCCGGCCCCCGGCCGTCGTGGCGCAATGTGCGTATCCCGACAACGGATCTGCCGGAGGGACTCACCGCGGTGCGGATCGCCGCCACCGACGAGAACCTCGCAACCGACCGCTACATCGTCGTCACCCCGCCGCGTGCGCCCGAGATGCGGACGCTGCAAGAGGTTGTCGGAAGCGACGATCCGGTGCACGTCGACTGGACGTCGGGGCTGGTGTTCCCCTGCCAGCGTCCGTTCACCCACCACGACGGCGTCGCCGAGATCCCGGAATGGCGAATCGAACCCGGCGCCGATCTGAAAGCCGCCGTCGCCGCCTGGCAGGGTTCGTTCGGCGGCGGCCCGCTCGGCTGGGAGCAGGTGTTGCTGGACCCGACGGCGCTGGCCACATATCTCCAGGGCGACCTGGGCCGCGACTGGGGTTCACTGGAACGGCTTGTCCCCTACGGCGATACGACCGTCCCGGCGGAGATCACGACCGGTACCGAAACCCGCAGCGGACTGTGGAGCCCCGCGCCGATCCGGTACTGACACGGCGCGTGACGGAGACGTCGGTTCTGGTTGCGGACATGTGTGTCCCACCGGATTCCGACGGCCGGTCGGCCTCGCCACGCGAGGCTGTCCTGGTCAATCATCGACAGCTCGTTGCTGATCGAGCTGACGAGGAACGATGTGGTCACCACCCGACGTCGGTTACGCAGATTTCGACACGGGTCCTCGCGAAGCTCGGTCCCGGCTCAATCACCCAAGAACACCCCACCCACTCCTAACTCAACCACCAACGGGTCATTGATGGTTGAGCCGAC
>NZ_BCNF01000139.1 GCF_001485495.1 Gordonia desulfuricans NBRC 100010
TCCGCTGCGGAGATTTCGACACGGGTCCTCGCGATGCTCGGTCCCGGCTCGATCACCCAAGGAAGTCCCGGCTCGATCACCGAAAGAAGTCCCGGCTCGATCACCGAAGGCCGCCCGGCTCGATCACCAAGGCCCAGCGGGCAGTTGACGCTAGTTCTTGATCGCGCGCATCGGGCCGGGGGTCCAGAGACCGGTGTGGACGTCCTGGGTGATCTCGAGGTGTGCCGGAACCTGGTCCACCAACGGCGTCAGGCGCTGCAGGCTGCCCCAGTCCTTGGCCCACGCATTGCGCAGGTAGGACGGGAGCACCGTCGGCCGCAGGTCGTTCTCCACGATGCCGAGCGGGCCGCCGTAGTCGCCGGCCATCCAGCGGCGCGAGTTCACGCGCTCGCCGTCGGCGTCGGGGGTGACGCGCCACTGCGGGACCTCGAGGATGCCGTTACGCACCGTCGCCGGACGCTGGCAGGGGAAGGCCAAGGCGACCTCCCAGTCGAGCAGCACCGGGTCCTCGCTGCCGACAAGGTCGTTCAGCGTCGTCAGGGTGGTCACACGCGGGGGCGTGAGGGCGAGCCACTGGGCCGGATCGGAACTGGTGTCGGCGGCCACCACCCGCACGACGGAGGCGCGCGGCGGCGCCTGGTCGAGCGGGAAACGCAGGTTACGCCATTCGGGCGCGGTGTCGATCCCGAGCGGCACCATCGACGCCACCGTGGTGACGCTGCCGTCGGGTTCCACCCGACCGAACTCCAGGCGCAGCTTCTGGCCGGTGTGGGTGACGGCGAGCTCGTCGACGTACTCGACGGCACCGGCCACCGACATCGTCACCAGCGGTGCACCGGCGCTGCGGGCCGGCATCTGATACCAGTCGGAGGTCAACTGCGCCCGGCCGTTCGGTGCGCCGTAACTGCCCAGCACCGCCACCTTCGACTGGTCCAGACCGAAGGGCAGCTTGACCGACGACCCGTTGACACCCTTGCGGTTGGTGGTGCCGCCACCGGTGTCGGCCGACCCCGACGAACCGGTCGGCTCCTCCTGCGCGGCATTCGGATCGGTCTGCGTGCGATCGACCTCGGACGAATCGCCGTCGGCGATGGCCTCCAGGTTGGACCCCACACCGTCCGGGGTGAACCCGGTCATCCCGGCCCCGGCGAGAGCGGCACCCGGTGACGGATTGTTCTGTCCGGCAACATCGGCCGGGGCGAGCAGACCCGTGTTGGGGTCGGCCTCCACCAGCACCGCATCGGCCAGCGCGCAGGGGTGCCCGCGCAGCGCGTCGACGTTGGAGCTGGCCCACGTCCACGAGCCGCGCTGGGTCACGATCGCCTTGGCGAACGAGATCATGGTGAACACCAGGACGATCGCCAGGACGATCGCCAGCGAATACGTCGGCATCCCCCGGAACACGGTGCGCACGCGACCGGCCGGCCTCGGCTCGAGCGACTGCCCGTCCTGCGCAAGACGGTCGTCGCGGTAGTACTGCCACGCCCCGAGCAGGGTCAGCACGAAGGCGACCACCAGGATCGGGACGTACAGGTTGACCCCGGCCACATTCGGGGTGTCGTCGGCCCACGGGATGCCGTAACTGCCGACGTACCACCATTGGTTACGCCCGGCGAAGGTCACGGCCAGCACATAGGCGGCCGCGGCGGCGACAAAGGTGCGGTTGCTGCGTCGTCGCATCACCGCCGGTGAGATGAGCACCGTCGCCGCGGCGACCAGCGCACCGGCAAGCGTGGCGAAGGCACCGAGCTGGTGGGTCGCCTTGGTGGGCGAGAACGCCAGCACCGCAACCGCTCCGGCCAGGATCGCGACGAGGCGCCACAGCGGGGCGGTGGCCACCCGCGGCACCCGGCGCCGGCTCAGCAGGGTGAGCACGATGATCAGCACCGCGAAGAACGTCACGAAGATGCCGATGCGACGCGCGATCGAACCATCGGTGGTGGGGTTCTGCAGGATGTAGTACCGCATGGCCTCGGTCCACCACTTGTTGGTGGGTCCGACGATGCCCTGCACCTTGACGCCCTCGAGGATCGAGGCAAGCGGCTGATCGGCGAAGATCTCGTAGACCACCAGCAGACCCGACGCCAGGATCGGCACCAGCACCGGCAACCAGCCGTCGCGACGGATGCGGATACGCAGCCGCTTGACGATCGGGCGCAGCGCCGCCACCAGGGCGAGCGCGGCGATCGCACCGGCCGGATGCACCGTCAGGGTGAAGGCGGCGGCCACGATACCCAGGGCCAGCGGGAACAGCCGGCCGGTGGCGATGAACCGCTCCACCAGCAGCCAGGTGAGCAGGATGCCCACCGCCAGGAACGGTTCCACCCGGATACCGTTGTTGAACGCCAGCCACACCGCGAGGAAGGCGAAGGCACCGGCCCAGCGGGCTGCCGGTGAGGTACGGACCGCCGCACCGATCCGACCGAAGGCCGCACGCGAGAGCATGAACCAGGCGGCCAGCGCGAACAGCAACGGCAACAGGCGAAGCCACGGGGTGGCGGTGGAGACCTGCATCCACAGCGCCAGATACTGGTAGTGCCAGCCAAATGGGTCCTGCGGCACACCGAAATAGCGGTAGTAGTTGTCGAGGTATCCGGCGTCCGGGGCGACCCGGCCGACCGTCACCTGATAGCCGTCGTCGGCGGTGTTGCCGCCGACGAACAACCAGATCACCAGCACCGCCACGACCACGCCGTCGAGCAGGGTGGGACGCCACCAGGGACGTTGCGGCGCACCGGGTTCACCGTGGCGGGTCTTGCCGGGCAGCCAGCGCCGCGACCGGCGGCCGTCCTGGCGGTCGAGGACGGCGAGGGCGATCATCGACACGATCGTCATCAGCACGCCGACCAGGGCGGCGACGAACTTCAGCGTCGTCGGACTCGACACGAACCGGGTGTCGACGGTCGACGAGAACGAGAGCCCTTCGGCATTCGCGGTCTCCGGCAGATCGGTGTAGACACCGATGATCTGCGGTCGCGCATTGGGGTCGTCGACGGCGAAACTCGGCGGCGCACCGCCGTCGGTGGACAGCCCGCGGATCTCACCGCGAATCCCGCTGGTGTCGGCGGAGATCGCGACCACACATCCGGCGGCACGTTGCGCGTCGGCACGGGGAACGCTGAGCAGCACCACATTTCGCTGCGTGACCAGCAGACGATCGGAGGTGGCACGGACGAACAGACCCACCTTGCCTGCGTCCACGCCGCTCTCCGGCACCGTCGACAACAGCACGCCACCACCGGCGGGCAGGTCGGCGGCCAGGGCACACGGCACGGTGATGTCCATCGCGACGGGCGTGTAGGAGACGTTGGGCGCCACCACATTGCGCACCTGACCGGCCTGCGGCCAGGTGATGGTGGCCTTGGTGTAGCTGACCGGCAGCAACGGCATGGCGACGGCCAGCACGATGCCGATCAGACCCGTCACCACGGCGACGATCTTGGCGATACGGACGGTCCGGTCGGTCATTTCTGCGCCACCACTCTGATCGATCCGTCCCGGGTCCAGCCCCATACGCGCTGCTCACCGACGCTCACCGCGGCCGGCTGCGCGTCGGGCACCAGCGGTGTGAGCCGTTGGAGCCCACCCCAGTTGCGGTACCAGTCGTTCTCCAGGTAGGTGGCCATCGTCGACGACGAGGTGAGCGCGTCGACGGTGGTGAGGATGCCGCCGTTGACACTGGCCTGCCAGGTCTTGGACTTCGAGTTGGTGGTCACCTGATCGGGCACGATCCGCCACTGCGGGACCTCGGAGATCCCGTCGGACACCGTCATCGGGTGCTGGCACGGGAACTGGCTGCCCACCGACAGATCCAGCAGCACCGGGTCGGTGGTGCCGACAGTGGACTGCAGGGTGGTCAGCCGCGGCGCGCGCGGCGGGGTGATGGCCAGCCACTGGTCGTTGGCGAGGTTGTCGTCGAGGGCGTGGATCCGCAGGGCGGTGGCCTCGGCCGGCACCGCCGACATCGGGATACGCAGATTGCGCCACGACCGGTTCGGACGGTCGGGGCCCGGATCGATCGGCGTGAACGGCTCGCCGACCTGCTCGAAGGCACCGGTGCCGGACACCCGGCCGAACTGCACCTGCAGCAGCCGGCCCGGGGTGTACACGCCGTCCTGGTCGATCGAGGCGATCGGCCCGGCGGCGGTGATCACGATCAGCGGCGACGAATCCCGTGCGGGCAGCGCATAGGGCAGCGTGGTGAGTTCGGCGGTGCCGTTGTCGTGGCCGTAGCTGCCCATCACCGGGGTGGTGGCCGGGTCGAGCCCGAACGGCAGCGCGGCGTGCGAGCCGTTGACGCCGGGGTCGGCGATCACACCGCCGGTGGTGCCGGGCGCCCCGCCGGACACGACGAACGGCTGCGCGAGATTGCCGGAGGTGTTGATGGTGCCCGCACCCAGCGACGTCGCATCCGGGGTGAGATCACCGGCCACGCCGTCGGCAGTGAAACCGTTGTCGTCACCGGCCAGCGCACGAGAGATGTCGGTGGTGCCGATCGGTTGCAGCGCACCGACATTCGGGTCGTCCTCGACGAGTACGCGGTCGGCCATGCCGCAGCTGTTGCCGGTCAGCGCCCGCAGGTTGGACCCGAGGGTCGAGTAGGTGTCGGAGCGGGCGACGGCCGCCTTGGCGAACAGCACCAGCTCGATGAGCACCACCAGCGTCGCGATCACCAGCATCGGCGACGACGCGATCGCGGTCTGTGTGCGGGTCGGCGTGCCGCCGGCGTCGCGGACGCGGTGGTGCTCGGCGTCGACGTCGATGCGCAGGTGGAACCACATCGCCACCGCGAGGGCCACCACGGTCAGGATCAGGAAGATCGTCGACAGCGGATGTCCGCCGATCACCGGCGCCTTGTCGAACCAGGAGATACCGAAGTCATACGACCAGCCCCACGCGTTCTGGCCGGCCACCGACACCGCGCAGGCGAACAGCAACACCGCCACGTACATCGCGACATTGCGCGGGGACCGCCGCGACGACTGGGCGACGGCGACCGTCGCGACGGCGGCCAGGGCAGCGGCCAGGCCGGCGTAGATGCCGAACTGGACGGTCCACTTGGTGGGGGTGAACGACAGCAGCAGCACCGTCAGCAGCACCGCACCGATCAGCCGCCACACCGGGGACGGGTCGACGCCGCGGATACGTTTGCGCCGCAACATCACCGCGAGGGTGACGAACAGTCCGGCGGCCAGCAGGGTGACCGGGACGCGCCGCACCAGCGACCCGTCCTGGGTGCTCAGCGTCAGGTAGTAGTAGCGCAGGAACTCCTGGTTCCAGGCCAGGGTGGGGCCGACGGTGTAGCGGATCCGGATGGCCTCGAGGACGTTCATCAGGGTCTGGTCGCGGAACACCACGATCACCACGACGGCGACGGCCGCCCCGATCGGGGCCAGCAGCGCCCCGAGCCCGGTACCCGGCAGCGGACGCCCACGCCAGGTGATCCGCAGTTCACGGTCGCGGCGTCGGAGATTGCGCAGCATCGGCCGCGACCCGGCCAGCAGCAGAGCCACCGCGATCACACCGTGGGGGCCCAGCGCCAGGGTCAGGCACGCGGCCAGGGTGGCCCCGGCGGCCGGCAGCATGCGGCGGGTGGCCACCGCCTGCTCCACACCCCACCAGGTCAGCAGTGAGCCGAGCACGATGATCGGCTCGGCACGCAGGCCGCTGCAGAACGGCATCCAGAACGCCAGGAAGACCGCGGCGGCGGTGAACATCGCCCACTGCGAGCGGCGCACCGCCCCGCCCAGCCGCGGCAGCAGCACCCGGCTGAGCACGAACCAGGCGAGCAGCCCGGCGATCAGCGCGGGCAGCCGCATCCAGATACCGGCGGTCGACACCGACGACCAGTGCGCCAGGAACGAGTAGTACCAGTCGAACGGCGCCTCGGGAGCCCCGTAGAAGCGGTAGTAGTTCGCCAGATAACCGGCGTCGGAGCTGTTGCGGCCCATCTCCAGGATGTAGCCGTCGTCGGAGCTGCCCGCCCCCAGGAAATGCCAGATCACCAGGATCGCGGTGACCGCGATGTCGGCGGCGCGCGGCATCAGCAACCGGCGCAGGTCCACCCGGCCGATCCGGCGGTGATGGCCGCCGATCACGTCGAGGGCGGCGATCGCGATGAACGCGATGATCGCGGCGAGGATGCCGATGATCATCACGACGAGTTTGAGTGCGGTGGGGCTGGTGTCGAAGCGGTTGTCGACGTCGATCCGCACGGCCATGCCGTCGCCGAGACGGACCTGCTCGGCGTTCAGCGCGGTGAACAGCCCGGCGATCTGCGGTTGGGCCGACGCCTCGGCGGTGCCGGTCGCATCGGGGCCGGGCACACCGTCGAAACGGGCGCCCACGCCGGTCGACGACGACCAGATGTGCAGCCGGGTGCATTGCCCCAGCTGATCGGTGGTGGCGGTGGCCAGCGGCTTGCCGCGGGTGGTCACGGTCACCCCCGACGGGCCCGACGTGACGATCAACGCATTGTCGGTGGCCTTCTGGGATGCGCGGGGCATGGTCGAGAGCACGGTGACCGCGCTGGTGGCGTCGGCGTCGGCCGGCCGCTCGGTGAGCACCCGGCAGTCGATGGTGGCGTCGAGACCCGACGCGGTCTGCGCGACCAGCGGCGCGGTCACCGAGGGTGTCGCGGCGGCGGCCTGGGGCCAGGTGATGGTGGCGGTGTGGGCTGTGACCGGCAGGAACGGGGTCAGGACGGCCGCGAGGACGGCGATCGACCCGGCCACTGCGGAGACCACGGCCCAGGTCCGCGGCGACGACGGCAGGGTGCGGGAACCGAGGTGCAGCACACGCTGACCGCCACGCCGATCGGGCGTGGCGGACGTCGGCGTCGAGGAGGCAGTCATCAGTCCGCAACACTAGTGGAATGAATCTGTGAGCTTTCTGGGGATCACGGGATGACGGGCCCGCAACGCTCGTCCGCTTATGACCTGGTGGGCAGGTCACATACGATCAGTCTTCGTGTCTGCGTCAGCCCCGTCTCCAGCCCCCGGAGCCGACCCGTCGGCCTCACCGGCGAGTGGCGACGGACGATCGTCCCAGCTCAGCGCCCGATCCGGGATGATCCGGTTGATCGCGATCGTCTCCGGCGTGCTGGGCGCCGTCCTGTGTGCCGTGGTGCCGTTGCTGCCGGTGCAGTCCACCCAGGCGTCCTTCGACTGGCCGCAGGGCCAACCGCTGGCGAATTCTGCGAGTGTGACCGCACCGCTGATCGCGCAGGTGCCCCGCTCCCTGGACATCTCCATCCCGTGCGCCACCCTGGCCGATCTGCCCGCACAGGGCGGTGTGGTGCTGGCGACCATGCCGACGTCGGCGCCGGGCAGCAAGGGCAAGGCCCTGTACGTGTCGGCGGGGCGGGACACCGTCTCGGTGACCTTCCGCAACAACCTGGCCGCGAGTGCACCGCGCGCCGAACTGGGCCGGTGTTCGACGCTGCACATCTGGTCGTCGGGCACCTCGACCGGCGCCCGCTTCGTGGGGCTCGGCCCGGCGTCGGATCTCGACCCCGGCAAGCGGCCACAGATCGACGGGGTGTTCACCTCGCTGAGCACCGAGCAGGTCCGGGCCGCCGACGGCCTGCGGGTGCACGTCGAGATCGACAACCGCTATGCGTCGTCGCCGACCCTGCTCAAGCAGATCGTGATGATCCTGGCCGTGCTGTGCGTCGTCGTCGCGCTGATCGCACTGGCCCTGCTCGACCGCCTGTACGGCCATCATCGCCGGATCGGGCCGCGCCCGGGCCTGTGGGCGGCGCTGCGGCCCCGCGGCACCGACCTGGTGGTGACCGGTGTGCTGCTGGTGTGGCTGTTCCTGGGTGCCGGCTCCCCCGACGACGGCTACATCCTCACCATGGGGCGCACCGCCGACTCCTTCGGCTATCTGGCGAACTACTACCGCTTCTACGGCATCCCCGAGGCGCCGTTCGACTGGTACTACTCCTTCCTGGCGCACTGGGCGAGCGTGTCCCCGTCGATCCTGTGGATGCATCTGCCGCCGCTGATCGCCGGCCTCGCGTCGTGGTTCATCCTGGCGCGGGTGCTGCTTCCGCGGCTCGGTGCCGCGGTGCGCGGCGGCACGGGCCGGGTGACCCGGCTGCTCGGTGGCGGCTGGCCGATGTGGGCGGCCGCACTGACCTTCCTGGCGTTCTGGATGCCGTTCTGCAGCGGCCTGCGCAGCGAACCGATCATCGTGCTGGGCTCGCTGCTCACCTGGTGGGCGGCCGAGCGGTCCATCGCGACCCGCCGGATGCTGCCCGCCGCGCTGGCCGCCGTCGCCGCCGGTTTCACCCTGGCGCTGGCCCCGCACGGCGTGATCGGGGTGGCGATCCTGATCGTCGCCGCCCGTCCGCTGCTGCGCATCCTGGTGGCCCGACGCCGTGAGGCCGGACTGGCCGCACTGCTCGCACCGCTGGCCGCCGCCGGATTGCTGGTGCTGGTGGTTGTCTTCCGTGACCAGACACTGGCCACGGTGCTCGAGGCGATCAAGACCCGTTACGTCACCGGGCCGATCATCGGCTGGCATCAGGAGTACCTGCGCTACTACTTCCTGACGGTGTCCACCAAGGACGGCGCGCTGACCCGCCGCGTCCCGCTGCTGCTGCTGTTCGCCGGCCTGATGGTGGCGGTCGCGGTGATGTTGCGGCAGGGCCGGATCCGTGGTGTGGACGGCGGCCCCACGTGGCGCCTGATCGGCGCCACCGGCGTCACCCTGCTGCTGTTCGCGTTCACCCCCACCAAGTGGACCATCCAGTTCGGTGTGTTCACCGGTCTCGGTGCGGCGATCGCCGCGGTCGCCACCGTCGCGGTGGTGCAGTCGGCGGCGCGGTCGGGACGCAACCTGACGGTGTTCGTCGCGGGCCTGCTGTTCGCCCTGGCCGCGGCGATGGCGGGCAAGAACGCCTGGCCGTTCGCCTACGAATACGGCATCTCGTGGTTCGACCGGGCCCCGGTCCTCGCCGGTATCCCGATCTCGACGATCTTCCTGGCGTTGGCCGTCCTCGCCGTCGTGGTGGCGGTGTGGCAGCATCTGCGTCTGGACTATGTGGCCAATCGCGGTCTGGCACACAGCAGTTCCGGGAAGGCCGACTCGGCCGCCGATCGTCGTCGGCTGTTCCTGGCGTCGTCGCCGATCGCGGTGATCGCCGGGCTGATGGTGATCTCGCAGCTACTGGTGTTCGCCAAGGCCGCGGTGGTGCGGTATCCGGCGACCACGGTGCTCGCCGAGAACCTGAACACCTTGCGCGGCAACACCTGCGGCATGGCCGACGCGGTGCTGGTGGAATCCGACCCGAATGCCGGGGTGTTGACCCCGGCCAACGGACAGTCGCAGACGGCCGCGTTGTCGGGGTCCGGAAGCGGCACCACCGCAGTCGGATTCACTCCCGACGGGGTACCCGACGACCTGTCGCCGGAGCCGGGCAGCGCCCGCCCCGGCCAGATGAACGTCGCCAACCCGTTCTCCCGGCCGTTCGTGGTGTCCGGCGGGCTCGGCGCCGGCACCACCGGCGGCCGCGGTCCCACCACGGTCAACGGCTCGAATGTCGCACTGCCGTATGGACTCGACCCGGCCACCACACCGGTCCTGGGCAGCTACGGCGCGACCGGCGAGGCACGCCTGACCACCGGCTGGTACGACCTGCCCGACCGCAACACCTCACCGCTGCTGGTGGTCTCGGCCGCCGGTGCGGTCGCCACCGTGGACGTCTTCGGCGTGCACGTCTTCGGCCAGAAGCTGACCGTGCAGTTCGGCAGGCCCGGCGCGGACGGCTCGTTCGAGCAGATCGGTCCCGACGTGCTGCCGATCGACCCGGGGCCGATCATCACCAACCGTCCGTGGCGCAATCTGCGGGTGCCGATGTCGGCGGTTCCGCCCGCGGCGACGGTGATGCGACTGTCGTTGCTGGACAACAACCTCGGCGAGAAGCAGTTCCTGGCGATCACCCCGCCGCGGGCTCCGCGCCTGCAGACCCTGCAGCAGGTCGTCGGCGACTCCGCACCCACGCTGGTCGACTTCATGGTGGCCGCGCACTTCCCGTGCCAGCAGCCGCTGCAGGTGCACAACGGGGTCGCCGAGATCCCGCGCTGGCGCATCCTGCCCGACTATGCGACCGCCAACTCGCAGTCGAAGACCTGGCAGGACGCCGACGACGGTGGCCTGCTGGCGATCTCGGAGGCGACGACGTCGGCGCTGGCGGTGCCGACCTATCTGAAGGACGACTGGACACAGGACTGGGGTGCGCTCGAACGGCTCACCCCGCTGGTCCCCGACGCCGCCCCGGCCCGGGTGGCGACATCACCGCAGACCCGCTGGGGATGGTCGCGGAACGGTTCGATCAGGGTGGAGACGTCCGATGACGACTGACGCACGCAACGACGACGGCACCCCCGGGACGCGCGGTGCACCGGACGAGGCGGGGTCGGTATGCAACGACACCCGGCCGGCGCAGTGGCGGCCGAGCCCACGGATGGTCAAGATCCTCGCGGTGGTCACCGGCCTGCTCGGCGCCCTCCTCGCGGTGGCCACCCCGCTGCTGCCGGTGAATCAGACCACCGCAGAGCTCAACTGGCCGCAGGACGACAAGGTCGGCAGCGTCACCGCACCACTGGTGTCGTTCGTGCCGATCGACATGGATCTGTCGGTGCCGTGTTCGCTGGCGACCCGCCTGCCCGCCTCCGGCGGGGTGTTGCTGTCGACGCTGCCCACCGCCGGCCAGGAGGCCAGTGCGCGCGCACTGTTCATCCGGGCCACCGCCGACACCCTGACCGTCACCGACCGTGACGTCGTCATCCTCACCACGCCCCGCGCGGCCGCACAGCAGAACCCGGACTGCCGCATCCTGTTCCATGCCGACGGCACCGGTGTCTCGGCACGCTTCGCCGGCGGCCCCGGTGACGCGGCGACCGCACCGGCCCTGGCCGGCGACGGACTGCACACCTTCTCCGTCCCCGATCACCAGATGCGCCCGCAGATCGTGGGCATCTACACCGATCTTCCGGAATCGGCTCCGCGCGAGGGCCTCTCGCTGCACGCCACGATCGACACCCGATACGTCAGTTCGCCCTCACCGCTGAAGGTGACCGCGATCGTCGTCGGCATCCTGATGACCCTGGTCTCGCTGGTCATGCTGGGCATCCTCGATCATCGGGACGGGCGCGGGCACAAGCGTTTCCTGCCGTCGGGGTGGTGGACCATCCGCGGTTCGGACGTCGCGGTGTTCGCGATCCTGGCGTTCTGGTGGATCGCCGGTGCCAACACCTCCGACGACGGCTACAACTTCACCGTCGGCCGGATCACCGGCGACGCCGGGTATGCCGACAACTACTTCCGCTACTTCGGCGTGCCGCAGGACCCGTTCGGCTGGCACTTCCAGGTGATCTCCTGGATGACGCAGATCTCCACCGCCACACCGTGGATGCGGCTGCCCGCCTTTGCGCTGGGTCTGCTCGGCTGGTGGCTGATCTCGCGTGAGGTGATCCCGCGCCTCGGCCGGGCGGTGCGCAACAGCACCCCCGCGGTGTGGTCGGCGGCATTCGTCTTCCTCGCGATCTGGTTGCCCTACAACAACGGTCTGCGGCCGGAACCGGCCGAGGCCGTCGGCGCGCTGCTCACCTGGTGCTGCGTCGAGCGGGCCATCGCCACCCGGCGTCTGCTCCCCTATGCGATCGCGGTGGTCACCGCGGCGTTCACCCTGGCACTCGCACCCGGCGGCCTGATGGCCGTCGCCGCACTGCTGGCCGGAATCCGGCCGGTGGTGCGGGCACTGGTGACCCGCCGCAAGCGGGACGGTCTGCTGCCCATGCTGGCGCCGATCCTGGCCGCCGGTACCGCGGTGCTGTTCCAGATCTTCGCCGATCAACCCCTGGCACCGCTGCTCGAGGGCAACAAGGTGGCCACCGACGTCGGCCCCACCCTGGAGTGGTGGGAGGAGCCGGTCCGGTACTACTACCTGATCCTCCCGACCGCCGACGGCACCCTCGCCCGCCGCTACGGCATCCTGATGATGATCCTGTGCCTGATCGTGGTGCTGCTGCGGCTGCTCCGGCGTGAGCACCCCAACGGGATTGCGCGCGCACCGATCTGGCGGTTGATCGCGGTGACCCTGGGCACCATGTTCTTCATCTCGTTCACGCCCACCAAGTGGACCCACCACTTCGGTGTGTATGCGGGTATCGCCGCCGGTCTGGCGGCGGCCGCGGGCGCGATGATGGCTCCGGCGATCCTGCGGTCACGACGCAATCGCACGTTCTTCGCCGCGGCCGTACTGGCCGTCACCGGGATCTCGTTCACCGGCACCAACGGCTGGTGGTACATCGGCAGCTACGGCATCCCCTGGTGGGATCGGCCGCCCGCCGTCGCCGGGATCAAGCTGGGTTGGGTGTTCCTCGCCCTGGCGGTGATCACCGCCCTGATCGGCCTGTGGTTCCACTTCCGCGACGACTACGTCGACGACGCGACCCGTACCGGCCGTACGCCGCACTGGTATTCGCGGCTGACGTTCTCGCCGCTGCCGGTGATCTCGGCATTCGTGGTGATCTTCATGGTGGCCTCGTTCGCCAAGGCCGCCTATGTGCAGCGCGACTCGTGGTCGTGGCTGAACTCCAATCTGCGTGCCCTGAGCGGCAATTCGTGCGGATTGGCCAACGATGTGCTGGTGGAGGCCGATCCCACCGCAGGCCTGCTCCGGCCGGCCGCGGTGGGATCGGCACCGGCGCCGAGCGTCTCGGCGGCACTCGCCGGAACCGCCGACGGTGTGCCCCCGGCGGGCTTCTCCCCCAACGGTGTCCCGAACAAGTTGTCGGTGGATTCGACCGTCGACGAGAGCGCCGCGAGCTCGGCCACCAACAGTGCCCCGTCCGGTGCCGGCGCCGAGGACGCCACCACCGACACGTCGTCGGCGGCGGGCGGTACCGAGGGCGGGCAGGGCGCCACCGGCGTCAACGGATCGACGGTGAAGCTGCCGTTCGGCCTCGACCCGCTCGCCACCCCGGTCCTGGGATCGTACGGCTCCCCCACCGGCACCGGCGATCTCACCACGTCGTGGTACTCGCTGCCGGAACGATCCGACGACGCCCCGCTCCTGACCGTCGCGGTGGCCGGATCGGTGGAGGCGGTCGACGGGATCGGCGTCGTGCACTCCGGGCAGAAGCTGGTCGCCCGGTTCGGCCGCACCGGCCCGGACGGGAAGGTCACGCCGGTCGGTGTGCTCAGCCCGATCGACATCGGCGAGGCACCCACGTGGCGCAATCTGCGGTTCCCGCTCGCCGACGCCCCGGCCCGCGCGAACGTGGTGCGGATCGAGGTGTCCGACTCCGCCGGTGCCCCCAACGAGTGGATTGCGTTCACCCCGCCGCGGGTGAGCACCCTCGGTACCCTCAACGACGTCGTCGGCACCACCGATCCGGTGTTCATCGACTGGATGCCCGGGCTGGTGTTCCCGTGCCAGCAGCCGATGAAGGTCCGCAACGGCGTCCTCGAGGTCCCGCAGTGGCGGATCATGCCCGACGCCGAGGCCACCCGGAAGAACAGCCAGACCTGGATGGCCGGCACCGCCGGTGGCCCGCTCGGCATCACCGAGGCCATGCTGACCCCCACCCTGCTGCCCACCTATCTGCGCAACAACTGGGGACGCGACTGGGGTGGGCTGCAACGCTTCACCCAGATCGATCCGGCGCCCCCGGCACACCTCGAGCTGGGTACCGCGAAACGATCCGGGCTCTACGACCCGGCACCGATGCGGTCGAGCGGATACTGATCCGACGGCCAGGGTCGGCTCACCTTGCTTGCGGGCGAGCCGACCCCACGGTTAGCTGGATGTATGACCGATGAGGGTGTCGACACCCGTGCCGACGGTGCACCGCACCAGCACGCGGGTGAGCCGCATTCCGGTGGCGCGCTCGCGAACCGGCTGAACTGGCTACGTGCCGGGGTGCTCGGGGCGAACGACGGGATCGTGTCGACGGCGGGCATCGTCGTCGGCGTCGCCGCCGCGACCGTCGAGCGCGAGCCGGTGTTCACCGCCGGTATCGCCGCCCTGGCCGCCGGTGCGGTGTCGATGGCGCTCGGCGAGTACGTGTCGGTGAGCGCCCAACGCGACACCGAGAAGGCATTGCTGCGCAAAGAGAGCCGCGAGCTCGCCGAGCAGCCGGAGGCCGAGTTCGACGAGCTCGTCGGTCTCTACGAGGCCAAAGGCCTCTCCCACGACACCGCCTGCCAGGTCGCCCGGGAGCTGACCGCCCACGATGCGTTCTCCGCGCACGTCGACGTGGAACTCGGGATCGACCCGGACGAACTGACCAATCCGTGGTTGGCCGCGTTCTCGTCGGCGGTCGCCTTCACCGTCGGCGCACTGTTGCCGTTGATCGCCATCCTGGTCCCACCGGCAGGCGTACGGATTCCGATCGCCTTTGTCGCCGTCATCCTCGCGCTGGCACTGACCGGCGCGGTCGGCGCCGTCCTGGGCGGCTCCAGGCCGTGGCGGCCGATGGCCCGGGTGGTGATCGGTGGCGCGATCGCGATGGCCGTCACCTACGCGATCGGCAGCCTCGTCGGACATGCGGTGGGTTGAGTTCTTGCCGTGACCGATCGGGGGCCTTGTGTCCGGCACACCCTGGTCGCCGACAACGTCGGCTCACG
>NZ_BCNF01000140.1 GCF_001485495.1 Gordonia desulfuricans NBRC 100010
CCCTGCCGCTGTTGCGTCGTAGTCAGGATCATCTGCTGCACAACAGTTTCGAGGAGTCGCCTGCGTGGCAACCAACGGACAGAACGCAGACCCGAACGTGGTCGCGGCGAAGCGTTCCCGAATCCACGCGCCGCATGTCGCACCGCTCAACGAGCTCGCCGACCGGATCGCGGATTCCGAAGGTCTGGACCGAGGCCGGGTTCCCTACGTCGATCCGGACACCGGCGGTATCCGAGCGCGGATGCTGGTGCTGCTGGACAATCCGTAGACGAAGGCCGAATCCGGCACGGGCTCAGGGTTGTTGAGCCTCGACAACAACGATCGCACCGCACGCAATTGCCGGGAGGCGTACGCGCGCCACGGTATCGACCGGGCCGACGTCGTGCATTGGAACGTCGTGCCGTTCCCGGTGGAGGGCGTGAAGAACGTGGGGTCCACCCCGGCCGAGCGCGCCCGCGGTGTCCGGTGGACTCGCGAGGTGGTGTCAATGCTTCCCGACCTCGAGATCGTGCTGCTGCTCGGGGCCGCCGCCCGCGACGGGTGGGACCGTGCAGCGATCGTGCGGCCGGATCTGTATGTTCCGGCAGGCAAGGTTCCGCATTGCTCCATGCGTGGTCTCAACACCGCCGGCAGACGGGAGCGATTCGAGGATGCGATCGCCGACGTGGCACGACGACTCCACAGGTAGATCAGGCCCGGACCGTCTTCCCCCTCCCCTGCCGTCCGAGGCGAAGGGGATGTCCTCCCCTTCTGGCGAGGAGATCTGTGCACACCGATGACATCCAGGCCCTCACCGCGGGCGCCTGGGTCGAACAGAACCCGACCCCGGCCTGGCGCAGCCGCCGAATGTGACCACCACACTCCTGCATGAGGGGTGCTCCCCGAGGAGTCCGACGGACGAGACCCACCGGCGCATTGATCACCACTGATATCGAACGTATATTCGTAGGTGGTCGGGGGTGCTCCAGATTGTCAGACCCCTCGCCTACTGTGGTCTGAGTGGAAGAGCGAGTCTTCCACCTGCGGGAGGAGACACCATGCGTGGCAACGATTTCGATTCGATCGTCGACACCGCATGGCGGAACTTCCGGGCCTCGCTCGCCGATCAGCTGTTCATGTTCACCGACCGCTCGTTCACCTGGGTCGCACAGAACCCGGAGATCCCCGACGGCCCGCACGGTCATCTCGACTTCGAGTTCACGCGAGCCAATCGGCTCCGGATGACGCTCAACCCCACCACCCTGCATCCCGACGCCGAGTGCTACCTCGAGCAGGTCGAGATGCTGACCGAACTCGGCTGGCGTCAGCTGCGCAACGAGAAGTTCATTCTCGAGCGTGGACGACGGCATGTCGACGAGCTGGCCGCGATCGCCGTCGCCACGCTGCGCCAGGTGTGGGAGGTCTTGCATCCGGCGTTTCTCACCAGCCCGCTCCTCGAGTCCCCGGCACCGTGGACCGAGCCACCGCTGAACGTTGGCGTCATACCGGGCAATGCCGATCAGCTGCGCGCACTGATCGTGACCGCACTCTCGGAGGCCACCGGCACCGCGGTGGAACTCGACGACGACGGCGATGTCCCGTTGCCGACCCATCCGTGTCGGTCGTGGCTGCAGATCACTCCCGATGCTCCGCGGATCGAGCTGTTCGCACAGCTCACCGACCGCATCCCGGATCCCGCGGCGGCCGCGACCTACCTTGCCGCGCAGCCCACTTCGTTCAACGCGGTGCGGTTGAGCCTCCGACAGGGTGCGGTGTTCGCACAGATGGTGCTCGACGCCCGCGTCTTCCACGATCGTGTTCTCACCGCAGCCATGGTCGAGTGGTTCGACTTCATGGAGTCCGATGCCGCCGAGATCATCACCACCATCGAAGGTGCGGGCGCCGATCCCACCGCCGACGCGTGCGCCACGGGTGACTGCGCACCCGAGGAGGAGGTGCCGGCCGGGCTGCTCGCGGTGTTGGAACTGGCCCCGATGAGCGGCACCGTGACACCCGAAGACGTCGCGCACGTGTGTGACCACGATCGGGAGGCCATGCTCGACTACCTCCACCGATGCGAAGAGCAGGCCGTCGAATGGGGTCGTAACGCGGCGCGAGAGATCGACGCCGACGAGGCCGCCGCCTGCCGACACGAGCGGCGGGTCTGGGAGGTGACCGCCGAACTGTTGCGGGACGCGTTGCGATTGGTCGACGACAATCACGGGATGCGCCCGGCGGGGTGAACCAATACCCCAGCCGACAGCCCGCCAGCGGTGCGGCTACACGAACCCCGATGCCCACTCCTCGTCCAGCACCATCTCGAACTCCTCGCTGAAGTCCAACTGCCAAGCGAGCCCCGTCTCGCCGAGCAACTGGTCCCATGACGCCGCACGCGGGATCCTTCGGCGTAAGACCTCATTGCGGGTGACCGTCACCGCGAGCGTCCCTGCACGTAGCAGGGCAGGAATGTTCAGGTGTTTGATGTGCTGCGGATGAAAGGCGCCGCGTCGGTTGCCCATCGCGAGATGGCCCCCCACCACGAACGACACCTTGCCGATGGACATGGCCGACACCAACGTGTGTGCAGCGAGAAGGAGTTCGGAACGCTTACCCGCCTCCCGCTCGTCGAGACGTGGCGAACCGGTTTGCAGCATCGCCACTCCATGAACGTGCGTGCGCACAATCAGTTCGGTGGCGGTCACGGCCAGCCCAGGCGTCAGCATCCCGCTGCGCAGATTCCAGCCCTCGCCGGGCCGCATCCCCGAGTAGGAGTGCCGCGCAAAGTCCCTCAATGCCTTGTTCTTACAGTTTGCCAGGTACGACATCCCTGGAATCGGCAAGCCCATCGGCGTTACGATATCGGCGCCGAGGTGCTTTGCCAGTAGCCCTGCCGCCTCGAACCACGACTCTGTGCCGGCATATCTGCCGTCCTTGACGCCCATACCCACACCATCCGGCAGCCAAGCGATACCACGGAACTCACCATCACGAATCTGCTTGAGGGAGTCCAAGATACGTGCCAAGTCGTGGCCGGAGGACTTGATCCGGTGCGCGCGTCCGCCGAACCCCCTCTCCATGTAGTCGATCGGCAACCGGGCGCCGGCCTGCTCCCAACCGCGCACACGATCCGAGTCTTTGAGATGCGTACCGAGTGCGAGCACTTTCGAATCTGTCTCGGAATCCAGCCAAGCCGACAGCGCCCCCACGAGACCGACAGCCCCCAGCATGGCGAGATCAACAGTGGACCACTGCAAACGATGACGTCGCCGCCACTTCTCCAAGGCATCGCGTTGGCTGTCGGTGAGCGCCTCCTCGAGTTCGACGGACGTCCATCCCTGTTCTGCGCGGAACTCGTCGTTGAACTCGGTTAGCTGTTCATAGGTCTGGTGCTGCGGCGCAGGCGCAATGGTTTGTCCCACTGTTTCCTCGGTCAGGGCCTGCTCGATGACTGCTTCGAGATCCATCAGTCGACGGGCCTGAGTGTCGAGATTCCGCTCGACGTCATCACTCATCGCCGGCCCCGATCGGCGCGCGGTCACGAACCACCTCTAGAACTGTCACAGTGGTTCGAGACCGGTCCAGGCGATCGTTGAGCATGGCAATCTGCTGCTCGAGGTCTACGTTCCGGCGGGCTTCGGAGTCTCGCTGACTCTTGAGGTCATTGATTCGGTTCACCAGTGCACCTTGCTGATTCACCACCGTATTGATCCGCTCCTGCATCGCCTCGACGACCCGCCGCTGAACCTCGTCGGAATCTTCGGCATCAGCGGCGACCATCTTCGCGATCAGATCTACTTTCACCGCCTGGATGGCGGCGACGTTCGTCGAGCTCCGAATCTGGCCGGCACCTGCCACCGCCAGACCGAACACACCACCGAAGAGCGCGCCGACCGCCAACTGACCCCAGTTGATACTGCGTCGTCGAAGTGAGCCGCGGATCGCATCGAATTCTCTCGTCATCGTGTCGAGATCGCCAGAATGCAAGCTGGTCAACGACTCCGAAGCAATCTGTAACGCCGTCTCCCGATTTCCACGGGCCCAACTCAATCCCTCGGACCAGGGCTCGAAGGTCATCAGCTCGGCCAGGACCACGATCGCTTCGGACCTCTTATGCAGATCGGCGGCGGCCAGTGGTGCCAGCTCCGCAATCTTCGACGCCCGGAGGATCGCCGGGGCGGTGTAGACGTCCTGGACCCGCGTGAGCGCCTCTCCCGCGATCGCGGGCTCGGTCTCGCAGTACTGCCGGATCGTCGCATCGGTCGCGTTGAGGATCTGCGATTCCTTGTCAGCCTTTACTTCTGCAGCGGGGTCATGGGCGCGGTCGTACTCCATCATCTGGATCTGCAGAAGCTGCAGAGCCAGTTCAGACCGCGGCGTGAGTTCCGCACCGGGAAGTCGAAGGTCCTCCACCTCGTCATCGTCTGAGCTGGAGACGGTGTGGCTTCCAGGATCCTCGGGGCCACCCCGCAGGGCACGACGAGCTCTACCGGCCACGTCACGAATACCTCGACGTCCCTGGGTGAGCCCTTCGTTCAGGGCTCCGGTGAGCTTGTCACCGACGGCATGCGCAGTATCGCCCAGACTGTGGTCCTCAGGGGCACTCCATTGGACGCGGCGAAGGTTGCGTTGGGCGCCGAATTCTTCGAGTACGGTGTGGACCTCCGTCACTGACCGGCGGAATGTCTCTATGTTCCGGACACGTAGACGATCCAATGGATCGACATGGCCGGCCGCGTCGACACGGTCGCACGCATCCGTCCACAACTCTCGGTCGGCAGTCGTGCAATCCTCCAAGGCAGCGCCTGCTGCAGTTGTCGACTTCTCCAGCTCGCCGATGGTCGTCGCATTCCGAAGTGCCAACGAGTGCCACAGCAACGCAGTCCCCTCCACAACAGTCAGCAGACGAAGGCAGTCGGCGAGCCGATCGTCTTCGACGAGGGCGTTCACCTGCTGGATCCGATCGGATAGCGAGGTTTCAGGGTCAATCCCGTCGATCATCTGCTGGGTGTGGCTACGAAGCTTCACCAACGCCGACTGGAGCCCCTCGCCGAGCGACTCGAGATTGTCCCAACTCGTGGACCGTTGACCACTGGGCGCCTCGGTCACGGCTTGCCTCAGCCTCGCGAGCCGGCCGATCACGTCGCCGGCCTCAGTGGCTTCCACCGCGTGGAGCAAAGCTGTGGCCTTTGGCCTGATGACCTCTGCGGTCCTGTCCACCTGCTTGAGTACGTTCGACAACGCGATATCGAGGACTGCCGCATCGAGCCTTGTCGCGTCGGCATTCACCAGGGTTCTTGTCTGCCATGTCTGCCCGGTAGCCTCCGTCGTACAGACGAATGGACCGTCTGCGGAAGGTACTGCGCCAGCGGACCGAAGCGCTTCACGTCCGGCCTCCGACATGGTGACCCACCGACCGCGGGCATGCTGCACCATCCGAAGGTTGTCGGGGACAGCTGCGATCACCCGACCGATATGATCCGCGGTCAACGCCGCATCCCCACCGACACCGCCAGAGACATCCCGCATGCGGCGCAGATGGGCATCTACCGCCATCCCCGATCCGACGATGACCAGGTTCTCATCGCGAATGACGAGCAAGTACTCGTCGGCCACGGAAGGACTCGACGTTGGAGACTCTGCAGACATGCCGCAATCCTGACAGACATATCCGACAGGGTTGAGCGACCGCGGCAGAAATCAGGCAGGTGGACGACGGTCGATCGATTCAACGACCCTGTCGTCCACTCAGCTGTTCTGCTGCACGATCTGGATCAGGTTGCCACAGGTGTCGTCGAATACCGCGGTGGTGACCGGCCCCATCTCGACAGGTGGTTGGATGAAGCGCACACCGCGCCCGACCAGTCGGTCGTACTCGGCCTGGACATCGTCGACGGCGAACTGCGTGTACGGGATTCCATCGGCGACAAGCGCTTCGGTGAACGGTGCCGCAGCGGGATGCCCCTTGGGTTCGAGGAGCAGCTCCACACCGTCGAGGGCGTCGCGGGAGACCACCGTGAGCCACCGGTGCTCGCCACCCATCGGGATGTCGTGTTTGGTGATGAACCCGAGGATGTCGGTGTAGAAGCGATGCGCACGCTCCTGGTCGTCGACCATCACGCTCGTCCACTGGATCTTCATGGTGTCCCTCGCTCCTGTGCGGACTCCGACGACGGCCGGGTCAGCCATCGTTCGACGATCGGTTCCAGTGGGGCGGTGTTGATCCGATGCAGCTTGTAGCGACCCTCGCGCCGGACGTCGACCAGGCCGGCGGCCTCGAGAACGTCGATGTGCTGCGAGATCGCCTGCCTCGACGACGCCACGGCGTGTTTGTTCGCCAGACGTGCGCACAACTCGAACAGCGTCTGGTCGTCGCGCTCGGCCAGTTCGTCGAGGATCAGCCGGCGAGTCGGATCGGCGAGCGCCTTGAACACGTCACCCATCGATCACCCCACTCACACCCCGACAATAGGCAAGCAAATGCTTGCATGTCAATGGCCGGGGTGTCGTGGATCTGTGAACCCGCGGAGTTCTCAGGCGAATTCGATGACGCGGCCGGTGCACTCACCGAATCGGATCGTCGAACCGTCCGCAGCGGCGGCCGTGGCCCTGAGGGTGACCTCGTCCCCGTCTCGGAGGAAGGTGAACTCCGATCCGTCGTCCAGGACGATCGGCTCCGCACCGCCCCAGGCCAGTTCCAGGAACGAGCCGCGCTGACTCTTCTCCGGTCCGGAGATGGTGCCCCCGGCAAAGAAGTCACCTGCGCGCAGACCGGCACCGTTGACGGTCATGTGGGCGAGCATCTGCGCCGCGGTCCAATACGTCGATGCGAACGGAGGATTGGCGACGACCTTGCCGTTGAGCACCACCTCGAAGGTGACGTCGAACGACCACGGACGCTCCTTGGCATCGTCGAGGTACTCGGCCAGCGGGGTGTCGCGAACCGGCGGGGCGACGCGAACGGCCTCCAGAGCGGCCAGCGGGGTGACCCACGGGGAGATGCTGGTGATGAACGACTTCCCGAGGTTCGGACCCAGCGGCACGTACTCGTATGCCTGAATGTCGCGCGCCGACCAGTCGTTGGTCAGGGTCAGGCCGAAGACGTGGTCGTCGGCCTCCGACAACGACACGCGTCCGCCGGGTACCGGTGAGCCGAGGACGAACCCCATCTCGGCTTCGATGTCGAGGCGGCGGGACGGACCGTAGGACGGGTTGCCGTCGGCCTCGGGTCGCAGGCCGTGCGGACGACGGACGTCGGTTCCGCTGACGGCGATGGTGCCCGCCCGACCGTGGTAGCCCACCGGCAGATGCTTCCAGTTCGGCAGCAGCGGAGCCTGTTCCGGCCGGAAGATGCGGCCGACATTCGCCGCATGGAACTCGTTGCCGTAGAAGTCGACGTAGTCGGCCACGGTGAACGGCATGTGCATCCGGGTCTCGGCGACGGGATGTGCGGCCGCGGTCAGTCGCTCGGCGTGGTCTGCCGACGACAGCACGCTCTGCAGATCGGCACGCACCCGGTCCCAGGAGGACCGGTCGGATGCCAAGAGCGCATCCAGGTTTCGGTGATCGACGAGGGCGAACAGATCGGAGTCTCGGGACACGAGATCGGTGAGGGCCAGGACATGGTCGCCCACCCGCACGCCGAGCCGCGCATCGGCGGAAGACGTGGAGAACGAACCGTATGGCAGGTGCGCGATACCGAACCCGTCGGTCCCATGGCGCGATACGAAGCTGTCGGAAGTGGTGTCGGACATGAGTACTCCTGCTGGATCAGGGTCGGGCACGGTGGCCGGAGAAGGCGGTCGGGATCAGGTCAAGATCGGCGAGGGTCTCGAGCGGCTCGGCGATACTGCACGTGCCGAACGACTCGAACAGTGCACGCCAGCCGCCACCGATCTCCCGGAAGCGTTGCGCGAGAACATTTCCATCGCTGCCGGCGAGGATCTGGGCAACCGCTGACGTGTCGGCACCCGCGATCGCGGCGTCGGTTGCCACCGCGATGTTCAGGAAGCCGTGATGGGCAAAGCCGGTCGACTCGTCGACGTAACGAACGGCACGATGCAGGCCTGCGGTCAGCTTGAAAGGCCGACGGGCAGCCGCCGCGACGGTGAGCACGTCGGCAACATCGTCGACCGTGGGAAACGCCTCGGCGACAAGGCCACCGGTGCGCGCCTTGAGACCGATATCGGTGCCGTCGAGATGATCGAGGGCTCCGTTGCGGATCTGCTCGATGGCCAGTTCGACGCGGTCGGTCAGCGCGGCCCCGGCATCGATCACCGGACGTGGATCGACGCCGTCGGTCTTCAGTTCGAGTCCGGTGACCCGAAGCCACGGTTCGACTCGGGCAGCCGCGGCGAGCGCGTCGTCGAGCCCACCCGCGGCCACCACCACACCCACACCGACGGGGTCGCCGCCAGCACCGGCGACGATCGAGGCCGCATCGTCGAGGGCGGCCACCGGAAGCAGCAGCGGTCCGACAGCTCGCCCGATCGGGGTATCGAGCCGCGAGACATGGTCCCGCACGGCACGATCCAGTGGTGCACGGCCCGGAGGGAAGACGGCGGCGTCATCGAAGAAGCCGTCGAAGACACCGGGAAAGGCCAGGTCAGACATCGTCGATCCACCGTCCTCCCGACCACGACGACGGATAGACGCCGTCATCGGCCGCACGTGCCGCCTCACCGAGCAGCAGTGGACGGAAGGTGTCGACCATGATGCCCGACTCGTCGAAGTAGTCCTTGCCGAGACTGGCCTCGATCGCTCCCGGCTGCGGGCCGTGTGCATGCCCACCCGGATGCAGGGAGATCGAGCCGATCCCGATCCCCGAGCCCTTGCGGGCCTCGTAGTTGCCGCCCACGTAGAACATGACCTCGTCGGAGTCTACATTCGAGTGGTAGTAGGGCACCGGCACCGAAAGCGGGTGGTAATCCACCTTTCTCGGCAAGAAGTTGCAGATCACGAAGTTGTGTCCCTCGAACACCTGGTGCACCGGCGGCGGCTGATGGAGCTTGCCGGTGATCGGCATGAAGTCCTCGAGGGCGAACACGAACGGATACAGACACCCGTCCCAGCCCACCACGTCGAAGGGGTGATGGGGTACGACGTGCACGGTGCCCGTGATCCCTGCGGCGCCACGGTGTTTGATGTAGACCTCGACGTCGGTGCCGTCGACGAGCAACGGCTCGGTGGGGCCGCGCAGGTCACGCTCGCAGTACGGCGAGTGTTCGAGGAGCTGGCCGGCCGCCGACAGGTACCGCCTCGGCGGGCCGATGTGGCTGTTCGCCTCGACAGCGAACAGACGCAGCGGCTCCGACCCGACGACCCGCCACCGGTGCGTCGTCGCCCGCGGGATCACGATGTACTGCTCGGCACGCACCTCGAGGGAACCGAAGACGGTCTCGACGATCGCCGACCCGGACTCGACGTAGACACACTCGTCACCGATCGCGTTGCGGTAGAGCGGCGAGTCCACGGTCGCCACAACGTAATACAGTCGCACGTCGTCGTTGCCGAGGAGTAGTCGCCGGCCACGCACCGCATCGGTGTGCGCCGGGTCGTCATGGGTGAGATCGTGCAGCCGCAGATGCCGGGGCAACAACGGCTCGTTGGCCACGAGCGAGTGGTCGGGCAGCTCCCACGTGCGCGCACCGACGATCGCCGACGGGATGTGGCGGTGATAGAGCAACGAGGAATCGGAGGAGAAGCCCTCCTCCCCCATCAGTTCCTCGAAATGCAGTGCGCCGCCGGCGTCTCGCAGAACGGTGTGACGGTGGCGCGAGATGGTTCCGACACTGCGGTAATAGACCACGCTGGCTCCTCTGACGATGGCGTGACGATCCCTGCGTCGTAGGGACCAAGGACCCGGCGGGAATCCGCCGTAACGCTCACCACAGTGCTGACGCCGAAGGCCGTTCTCAAACTACGATCGGCCGCCGCGACGACGGCCCGGGCACCGCCCACCCCACCTCGGGCGCGCCGAGAACTCCTGCCGATCCGCCATCTAGCTGCGAAGACCGCCGCGCGTCCCGCGCCCGCCCGACGTCGGAGGTGATGACCGCAGCGGCGGATCCCGGAACTGGACCTGAACGTACTCAGCGTCAACCACTGGATCATCGAGGGTGTGCACGCCGAGCGCTACCGAGAGGGTCGCATCCTGGTCGCCGGCGACGCCGCCCACAAGCATCCGCCGACCTCGGGGCTCGGCCTGAACTCCGGCATCGGGGACGCGCACAACCTGTGCTGGAAGCTCGCCGCCGTCCTGCGCGGCTGGGCCGACATCGACCTACTCGACAGCTACGAGGCCGAACGTCTGCCCGTCGCACAGGAGAACATCGACTGGGCGATGATGACCTTCCGGGCGCATGCGATCCTGCCCGCCGCGGTCGGTCTGGTCGCCGGTGATCAGGAGAAGAACCGCCAGGTCCTCACCGATCTGTTCGCCGACGGACGTCGCGGTGCGGTCCGCCGCAGCCTCGTCGCCGAGGCCACGACGTCGTTGCGCCGCGAGTTCCAGGCCCACGACCTCGACCTCGGTCTGGTCTACGACGCCGGTGCCGTCCACGCCGACGGCACCCAGGCGCCGCCACGCGATCCTGCCGGGCTCGAGTACGTGTCCTCCACCCGACCCGGACACCGCCTGCCCCACGCCTGGCTGCTCGACGGTGCGGCGAAGATCTCCACACTCGACCTGCTGCGGCCCGGCCGGATGCTGCTGATCGTCGACGTCGACGGTCAGGCGTGGGCCGAGGCCGCCGCCAAGGTCGCCGAACAGCGTGGCGTCCCCCTCGATGTCGTGACGCTCGGGCGTCGGACATCGCTGCGGCCGGTCGGCGACCAGTGGCACGACGTCCGCGGCGTCGGCGACGTCGGTGCGATCCTGGTGCGTCCCGACGGGCACGTCGCCTTCCGCCCCCCTCCCGAGTCGACCATCCCCTCCATGCCCTCGAGGCCGCGTTCGCCTCGGTGACCTCGACCTCCTGACCGAAGGACCCTCCCGATGACCCTCACCCCGGGCGGTTCGACCGCCGCCGCCGATCCACCGCGGATCGATGCCCTGACCACCGCAGCCCGACGGGAACGACTCCCCGTCGGCGCCTGGCACTGGAAACTGACCGCCCTGGTCGGAATCGGCGCCTTCTACGAGTACTTCGAGGTGTTCCTCGGCGGAGTCCTCGCCGCGGTCCTCGGCCCCCTGTGGCAACTGAGCACCTTCGAGAAGGCCTCCCTGATCGGCTCGGTGTTCCTCGGCATGTTCGTCGGCGCACTGACCCTCGGCCGGGTCGCCGACCGCGTCGGTCGCAAGAAGATGTTCCTGATCAACCTCTCGATCTACCTGGCCTTCTCCCTCCTGGCCGCGTTCTCCCCCAACGTGTGGTTCCTCATCGCATGCCGCTTCGTCGCCGGGATCGGGGGCGGCGCCGAAGCCGCCCTGATCCCCACCTACCTCGGCGAATTCATCCCCCGGCACCGCCGTGGCCGCTACATCGGCTACGCCTTCACCATCGCCTTCGTCGCCTACCCGATCGTCGCCCTGATCGGTGCACCCCTGGCCGGCGCCCATTTCCTGATCGACGGCTGGCGCTGGCTGCTCGTCCTCGGTGCCAGCGGCATCGTGGTGCTGCTGTGGATGCGCCGCAACCTGCCCGAGTCGCCGCGCTGGCTGGTCTCGGTGAACCGCACCGCCGACGCCGACGCCGAACTGCGCAAGATCGAGGACGAGGTCCGCGCCCGTACCGGCGCCGACCTGCCCGCACCCGATTACACCGCCTTGCCCCCGGAGATCGACGAACAGCAGAAGGCGAAGGTGGCCGACTTGTTCCGCGGCAACACCCGCAACGCCATGATCGCTGTCGGCGCGCTGTGGACCATCGGTGTGCTCGCCTACTACGGCTTCAGTTCTCTGGCACCGGTGTTGTTGGTGGACAAGGGATATGACATCACCAAGTCGCTGCTCTACACCGCGGTGATCGCAGTCGGCTACCCGCTGGGTGCGTTGACCGCGGCGATCATCGCCGAGAAACTCGAACGCCGCACCCTGGCGGTGGGTACCGCGCTGGCCACCGCCGCCGCGGGTCTGGTGTTCGACTACGGTTCCGGCGATGCGGTCATCACGGGTGCCGGGTTCGCGTTGGGATTCGCCTCCAACATCCACTCGAGCTGTACGAACATGTATGCCTCGGAAGTGTTCCCGACGCGGCTGCGGTCGACAGCGATCGGCCTGTGCTACGGGTCGGGACGGCTGTTCGCCCTGCTGATGCCGTTCCTCGGGTTGACCATCCTCGATGCGTTCGGTGGCTCGACGGTGCTGCTGCTCTCGGCGATACTGTTCATCATCACCGCAGCACTCGTGTGGATCTTCGGCCCCAAGACCACCGGGCGATCACTCGAGGAGATCGCCGAAGCCACCCCCACCCAGCCCTGACCGACCGGGCAGGGTGCCACGGAAGCCATCCGCGGCAGCCCTGCCCGTCGTCCTGCCGACGCCTGGGCAGGACACACCCGAAGGAGGATCATGGCCGAGCACCCCGGTAACCGCGGGAGCGGCATGACCTCGTCGCGTCGGCCCAAGGCCGGTGCGACGGCGGTGTTCCCGGTTCCCCGACAGCGGCTGGCGATCGTCGGCCCGGACGTCGAACAGCCCACCGTCCTCGCGACGAAGCGAGTCGCCGACAAACTCGGCTGGCCACATCTGGTCCTCACCGATCGGGACAAACTGACCTGGGCCATCACCGTCAACAAACCCGCACTCGTCGCCGTGGTCGGGGACGCCGATGACCCGGCCTGCCTCGACGACCTCGGCGCCCTGCGCAAGGCCTACAAGGGACCGATCGCGGTGCTGGACAACCTGTCACCGCAGCTGACGGTCACCGCGCTGGTCACCGGCGCCGACAGCGTGATCCGGCCCGATCTGCGTGACGACGAACTCGGCGCCCGCCTGCTCGCCCTGGTGCGGCGCACCGCCGAGGGCTCGGAATCGGGAGCGCGATACCTCAGCGCGGCCGGACTCAGTGTGGATCTGTGGCGCAAGGAGGCCACGCTCGACGACGCCCCCCTGCACCTGTCGTCGACCGAGTATCGACTGCTGGTGTGCCTGATGGAGAACGCGGGCCAGACGGTCCCCTGGAACCGCATTCTCCACCAGGTGTGGGGGTGGGCCGACGCCGACGTCAACATGCTGCGGATCTACATCACCCGTCTGCGTAAAGCGTTGGGCGAGAATGCCAGTACACCCCGGTTCATCACATCGGTCCGCGGCCACGGGTACATGTTCGCCGAGCCGGTGATCGAGACCGCCGACCGCGAATCGGTCACGCTCGAGGGCGAACTCCCGATGATGGGCCGTCTCGCGGCCAAATGCACCGAGCTCGCGACCGCCACCGACATCGCCGAGGCGGCATCACGCATCGCCGAGAGCCTCGTGACCGAGGGCACCGTCGACGCCGTCGGACTGCACCTGTCGGACGGCGAAATCCTCAGACTGGTCGGCCATTTCGGGTTCACCGCCGAATGGGAGCAGGTCGCCCGCGAGCTGGCCCTCGCCGACGAGCGGTATGCTTCCATCCAGTCGGTGCGGCGCGCGCAACCGGTGCAGTTGCTCCGGCGGCGATCGCATACGTTCCCGGGAACCGGGGCCGCCACCTCGGATTCGCCCGGTACCTACCTATTCGTCCCGATCAGTCACGCCGGACAACCCATCGGCACCATGGGCGTCCTCCGCCGGTCCGACGAACCGTTCGGACCACAGACCATCTCCTACCTCCAGGCTGTGGCCGCCCTGTGCGGCGCATGCCTCGGACCGCAATGGGGCTCAGCCCGTTCGTAACCCACCGATCCACACCCCACCTGATCTTCCCGACCCGTCACCACCCTGGCCCGTCACCACCCTGGCCCGTCACCACCGGGCCTGCCACCACCCCCGGCCCGTCCTGCGCGCCCTGAAGGAGTAGCCCCATGTCCATCGTGTACAGCACCGCCGCGGACGCACTCGCCGACGTCCTGTTCGGCGGAATGACCCTCGCCGTCGGAGGATTCGGACTCAGCGGTGTCCCCAACGATCTGATCGAGGCCGTCCGCGACTCGGGCGTACAGGATCTGACCGTGGTCTCCAACAACATGGGCGTCGACGGCAAAGGCCTCGGAATCCTCCTCGAAGGCCGGCAGGTCCGCAAGGTCATCGCCTCCTACGTCGGCGAGAACGCCCTGTTCGCACAGCAATACCTCACCGGTGAACTGGAGATCGAGTTCAACCCACAGGGCACCCTCGCCGAGCGTCTGCGGGCCGGCGGCGCCGGAATCCCCGCCTTCTACACCGCCACCGGGGTCGGCACCGAGGTCGCCGAGGGCAAACCCCACGCCGACTTCGACGGCCGCACATACATTCTCGAGCGCGGCATCGTCGCCGACGTCTCACTGGTACGCGCCCACCGTTCCGACTCCGACGGCAACCTCGCCTACCGCTACACCGCCCGCAACTTCAACCCGGCCGTCGCCACGGCAGGAAAGGTCACCATCGCCGAGGCCGAGGAGATCGTGGAGGTCGGCGCCATCGCCCCCGACGCGGTCACCACCCCCGGTGTTTACGTCCAGCGCGTCGTGCGGGCACGCGCCCGGGTCAAGGACATCGAGCAGCGCACCGTGCGCCCGCGACCGGTGGGTGCCGGCATCTGACCCCCCGGGTGAATCCCTCACCTCTACACTGTGAAAGGAGTTCCACCATGCCGTGGACTCGTGACGAGATGGCCGCCCTGGCGGCATCCGAACTGACCGATGGCGCCTACGTGAACCTGGGCATCGGTATCCCCACCCTGGTGGCCAACAATCTGCCCGAGGGCCGCCGGGTGATCCTGCAGAGCGAGAACGGCCTACTCGGCATGGGCCCGTTCCCCTACGACGGCGACGAGGACGCCGACCTCATCAACGCCGGGAAACAGACCGTCACGATCGTGCCCGGTGGGTCCATCTCCGACTCGGCGGAATCATTCGGGATGATCCGCGGCGGCCACGTCAAGGTGGCGATCCTCGGCGCGATGCAGGCCTCGGCCACCGGCGATCTCGCGAACTGGAACATCCCCGGCAAGCTGGTCAAGGGGATGGGCGGTGCCATGGATCTGGTCGCCGGCACCCCACGGGTGATCGTGCTGACCGAACACATTGCCAAGGACGGCAGCCCGAAGATCGTCGACTCCTGCACCCTCCCGCTGACCGGAGTGGGTGTTGTCGACCGGATCATCAGCGACAGAGCAGTTTTCGACATCGTCGACGGCGCACTCGTGCTGCGTCGCCTCGCCCCCGAGGTGGAGGTGGACGAGCTGCGGGCCATCACCGGCGCCCCGTTCACCGTCGCACTCGACGTGGAGGCCGTCGCATGAGTCTGCGCGATGTGTTCGGCACCGACGTCCTGATCTCCGGCTGGGGGCACTCGCCGTTCGGCAAGCTCACCGACGACAGCCTCGAATCACTGATCGTCGCCGTCGCACGCGACGCCCTCGACAACGCGGGCGTCGAACCCGCCGATGTGGACGAGATCTTCCTGGGGCAGTTCAACTCCGGCATGCATCCCCTCGGATTCGCCTCGTCGCTGGCGCTGCAGCTCTCCGACTCCCTGGCAGGAGTGCCCGCCACCCGGGTCGAGAACGCCTGCGCCTCCGGCAGTGCCGCCGTCGCGCAAGGCGTCCGCTCCCTTCTGGCGGGTACCGCCAACACCGTCCTGGTGATCGGTGCGGATCGCCGGCTTCGGACACGCCAACGACTTCCTGCCCGCAGCCAAGCGGGATCCGATCGAGTTCGCCGGCGGCGTCGCCGCCGGGGAACGCGCGATGGCGATGGCCGACACCACGATCGGCGATCTCGACTTCGCCGAGGTCCATGACTGCTTCACCATCGCCGAGCTGGTGATCTACGAGGTGATGGGGCTGGCCGATCGCGGCCGGGGACGGCAGGTCCTCGACGACGGCACCGTTCATCCCGGCGGGTCGCTTCCGGTGAACCTGTCCGGTGGCCTGAAGTCCAAGGGGCACCCCGTCGGTGCCACCGGGGTGTCCCAGCATGTCATCGCCGCGATGCAGCTCAGCGGGACCGCCGGGCCGATGCAGCTCGGCGGCGCCCGTCGGGGCGTGGTGCACAACATGGGCGGCCTCGCGGTGGCCAACTACGTCAGCGTGCTCGAAGCGGTCTGATCTCGACGCCGTCGGGCCTCCGACCCGACTCTGTCCCACCATGTCTCGGCCCGGATTCGTTCGCGAATCCGGGCCGAGTCATCTGTTCCCGCCCTGCGGTCGGGCCACGCCTCCGGTCAGGCAGAACTCGCTGCGGCCGTGCGCACACCGATGCGGGGTGCGCCGATCGCCGTTCGCACGGCGCAGCCGAGGGCCATGCTGTCGGCACCGTCGACCACCGCGGCGATGTGTCCGTCGGGTCGGACGATCCACACTTCGTGGGCACGGGCGTCCAGGTTCTCGGTGAGGCGCCCATCGACGTCGATGTCGGCGAGCCGATGGACCCGGACCGGAGCTCGTACGGCGTCGAGCAGGCTCGCGCGCAGACCCTCGAGATCGACACCCGAACCAGCGAGCGCCAGGATGCCGTCTCGGCACAGCGAACGCAGGTTGGGGCCGGCGCCGGGAACGCGGATCGGGGCGTCGGGGATCACGACGCCGGGAGCCGGGCGGGGCAGCGCCCCCTTCGCGGGCCGTCCCTGCGCCGGATGGTCGGCGGCGGGGGTCGTCAGCGGCGAGTCGCTGTACCAGAACGGCTCCGACAGGCGTCCGGAGTCGACCCGGGTACGTGCCTGCGGATCGGTATGGGCTGCCTCGAGCACCGTGGTCCGGTGGTCGCGTTGCCCGGCGTCCTGCGGGACGAGGGAGTCCATGGTGTCGGAGGTGACGTCGAGGTTCTCCTGCGCCGCCGCCCGGCGTTCGAGGTCATAGGTCTCCAGCAGGTTCTCCTCCGACCAGCCACGCAACACGAAGGCGAGCTTCCACGCGGCGTTCTCGGCATCGGAGACACCAGAGTTCAGCCCGCGCCCACCAAAGGGTGCGACGATGTGCGCGCAGTCGCCGGCGAGTAGGACCCGGCCCACCCGCATGCGGTCGACGAGCCGGGCATGGAACCGGTACGCAGAGTTCCAGACGACGGTGTAGTCCGCGTCGCCGATGATCTGCCGGATTCGACGGTCCAGATCGCCGTTCGCGGTGGCCTCGTCGAGATCGAAGTCGCCGGGCACCTGCCAGTCGATCCGGAAGGTCGAGTCGGGACAGGGGTGGATCAGGATCTGTCGGCCCGGATTCCACTCCGGATCGAAGTAGAAGCGCCGTTCCTGCTCCCACCCGGGCAGGTCGGCGCGGATGTCACAGATGAGGAACTTGTCGTCGAACGACCGTCCTGGGAATCCGACGCCGAGCCGACGCCGCAACTGCGAGCTCCGTGAGCCCGTGGCCATCACGCAGTAGTCGGCCTCGATCGTCACCGGCCCCTCGGTGGTCATGCACTCGATGCGGACACCGTCGGCGTCCTGCTCGATGTCGACGGCTTCATGTCCCCACCGCACCTCGATCAGCGGTTGGTCCTCGATGACGGTGTCGAGGAGCTCCTCGGTGCGTGTCTGTGAGATGTTGACGAACGGCGGGAAGGGAGAGTATCCCTGCTCGGTGTAGTTGAGCGAGAACAGTTCTGTGGCACGGTGAAAGGTCCGTGAGGCGGACAGACTCACACCCTCGTCGGCCACGCGGTGGCCCACTCCCACGCTCTCCCAGATGTCGAGGATGTCGCGCTGTTGGCACAAGGCCTTGGAGCCGATGGGATCCCGATGCGGACGGCCGTCGAGGACGATCGTGCGGATGCCCCAGCGCGCCAGCAACAGCGACGCGGTCTGTCCGACCGGGCCGTTACCGATCACGGCGACGGTGCCGGTGTGAAGTGTTCTCTTGCCCATGATGCTTCCGATTCCTGCCAGTCCTGCTCGGTGTCGGTGTGCTGCTGGTCGCGGCGGATGCTCGCGCTCGTCGGGTCTCGACGGTGGTCGGCGTCAGCCCTGCAGTCGCGCCCACAGGGCACGGTCTCGCTCCGGGGTCCAGATCACCGGGCGTTCGATCCCGGACAGTTCGTCCCAGACCCGGGCGACGTCGAAGGGCAAGCAGTGCTGGAAGATCGCCCACTGTCCGTACTGGCCGACGAGCGCGTCATGGGCGGCGGTGAACGCCTCTTCCAGCACGCCGCCGCGTGCCTGGACCTCACCGACCGTCGTGAGCAGCGTGGCGAGGAAGCCACGGGTCCCTTCGATGGCCGCGTCAACGGCAGCGGTACCGCGCACCACCGGTCCACGTCCTCCGATCAGGATCTCTGCCCCGTAGTCACGCAGACGATCGAGGGTGGAGGTGGACCACTCACGGTGGAATGCGTCCCCGGGTGTACAGCGCCGCCTCCGCCTCGATGAGATCGCCTGTGTACAAGATCTTCTGGTTCGGCAGCCACGCGACGATGTCACCTTCGGTGTGGCCGCGTCCGACGTACTCGAGTACCAGTGGTCCACGTGTCGGCCCCAGATCGATGGTGAGCCGGTCGGCGAAGGTGACCGTGGGTCGGGTCAGGCCCGGGATGGTCTCGGCCCCCTTGGCGAACCGGGGGAAGCGGGCGAACTCGCTGTCCCAGTCCTCCAGGCCTCGCTCCTCGATCAGGGCGGCGGTGTTCTCGTGGGCGATCACGGCGGTGGCGTCGTAGGCGGCGGCGCCGAGCACGCGAACCGCATGGTAGTGGGAAAGCACCAGATACCGAACGGGTTTGGCGGTGTGCTCACGCAGCATCGCCAACCACTGCTTGGCAGCCACCGGGGTGGCCAGTGCCTCGAAGCAGACGACGAAGTCGTCGCCTTCGATCGCTCCGATATTGGGGTCGCCATCGGCGGTCAGGGCGTAGACGCCGTCGGCCAGGATCTCGAGGGTCTGGCTCCGATCGGCCAGATCGGTCGAGGACGCGAAGGATTGGTTACTCACGAAGGACTCCAACTGTCAAAGGTTTGACGATCAGATGGAGAGTATCCCCCATCACACAGATCGCACAACCGCGGCCTCACATACAGTTGCGCCATGCAGGACTCCCGTCATCCCACTCCGGCCGCCACCACCCCGCCTGAACGGCACGGCCCCGAGCTGGATCTCCTGACGTCCCTCGAACAAGCCGTGGATGCGCTGGCGAGCCGGCGGCCGTCGTCGTCGCCACTCGCCGCCCGGCTGATCCTGCAGCTGACCCGGATCGCCGACGTCATCGTCTACGACATCGAATCCCGTGTGCATCGCCCGCACGGGTGGAGCTGGTCCGGATTCCGCGTCCTCTTCACCCTGTGGACAGCAGGACCGCTGGAATCACGACAGATCACCCAGATGACCGGGATGAGTCGCGCCGGAGTGTCGGCGCTGGTCAAGACGCTTGAGCGAGACGGCCTGATCACACGGGCACGATCGGAGACCGATCGTCGGACCGTCGAGGTGGACCTCACCGAGGAGGGACGCGCGCTGGTCGACGACGTCCTCGACGCCCATCACGAGCGGGAACAACTCTGGGCCGGCCTGCTGACCGACGACGAGCAACACCAACTGTCGACGCTGCTCGAAAAACTGGCCCGCGGCTCGGAAGATCTCGGCGCCAACGTCCGGGAGTAGCGACCGCTCTGCTGCTGAAACCAGGGGAAGGTTCATCACCCCATCCCCCGAAACCAGGGGAAGCCCGCCGCCCGAAACCAGGGGAAGGTTCGTCACCCCCCATCGCCCGAAACTCGGGGAAACACGGCATCCCCTACTTTCAGGCAACCCCGGGCACCCCCAGACACCCCTGAGGTTCAGGCACCACACCGAGGAACTCGGTCACCGTCCACCCATGCCCGATCACGCTCTGCCGGCCCGACCACCACCGCTTCGACGACACTCCGCCGGCCCGACCACAACACAAGAAACACCCCCCAACAACGAGAAATG
>NZ_BCNF01000141.1 GCF_001485495.1 Gordonia desulfuricans NBRC 100010
TTCCAACCGGCCTCCACGGCAGCGGTGTCCCCGGCAGCCGCAGCGCGCCGGTCCGGCCGCGACTCCTCCGCCCGCCGGCACCGCGCCGATCCACTGGTCATCGGCGCGGCCATCGTGATGGTGCTGTTGGCACTCGGCGTCCTCGTCGGCATCCTCACCATCTGAGCCGTCCGAGCCCACCGAGCTGTACGAGCCCACCGAGCCCGCTCGAACCGATCCTCCCGACCAGCCCGGCCGGCGATCGGCCCCGACGACAAACGCGGGCGGGACCCACCACACGCGTCGCCGCGTGGGGGTTCCCGCCCGCGTTCGGGTCGGTACGACGATCAGGCCGACAGGATCAGGCGCTGATCGACTTGCCGTTCGACTTGAGGTCGTTGCAGGCCTCGACGACACGCTCGCTCATCGAGGTCTCGGCCTTCTTGCTCCAGGAGCGCGGATCGTAGGTCTTCTTGTTGCCCACGTCGCCGTCCACCTTGAGCACGCCGTCGTAGTTGGCGAACATGTGGCCGGCAACCGGACGGGTGTAGGCGTACTGGGTGTCGGTGTCGACGTTCATCTTGACGACGCCGTAGCTCAGGGCCTCCTCGATCTCGCTCTTCAGCGAGCCGGAGCCACCGTGGAAGACGAAGTCGAAGGGCTTGGAGCCGGCGGCCAGGCCGAGCTTCTTGGTGGCGACCTCCTGGCCGGTGTTCAGCACGTCGGGGCGCAGCTTGACGTTGCCCGGCTTGTAGACGCCGTGGACGTTGCCGAAGGTCGCGGCGAGCAGGTACTTGCCCTTGTCACCCACGCCGAGCGCGTCGACGGTCTTCTCGAAGTCCTCAGGGGTGGTGAACAGCTTGTCGTCGATCGCGGCCTCGACGCCGTCCTCTTCACCGCCGACGACGCCGATCTCCACCTCGAGGATGATCTTGGCGGCAGCGGCCCGGGCCAGCAGGTCCTGGGCGATCTCGAGGTTCTCGTCGATCGGCACGGCCGAGCCGTCCCACATGTGCGACTGGAACAGCGGGTTGCGGCCGGCGTCGACGCGCTCCTGGCTGATCGCGAGCAGCGGACGCACGTAGGTGTCCAGCTTGTCCTTGGGGCAATGGTCGGTGTGCAGCGCGATGGTCACGTCGTACTTGGCGGCGACCACATGCGCGAACTCGGCCAGCGCGACCGCACCGGTCACCATGTCCTTGACGCCCAGACCGGAACCGAACTCGGCGCCACCGGTCGAGAACTGGATGATCCCGTCACTTCCCGCATCCGCGAAGCCCTTGATGGCCGCATTGATCGTCGACGACGAGGTGCAGTTGATCGCGGGGAATGCGTAACCACCCGCCTTGGCCTTCTCGAACATCTCCGCGTACTGCTCTGGGGTTGCAATGGGCATATCCACGTCCTCCAACCGGGTAAGGTTTCCACGCTCTCGAGTCGATCACTCCCGATCAGTATGGCAAGGGCTGGTCGGGCTCGCGCAGTCGGTGGTGCGCCCCGTTACATGCGCTCACCTCTCGTGACCATTCGCGCACCCAGGGAACACCAAGCCTCGCCGGGTATCCTGGGGACCCGTGATCTCCACCGCTCTCGAACAGACCACGACGAACGTCGCGCTGATGCCCGGGTTCCTCGATCCGATCAACCTTCTCGGGTACTTCGGTGCCTGGGCTTTCTGGGGCCTGCTGCTGGTCATCCTGATCGAGTCCGGGGTCCTCTTCCCGGTCCTGCCGGGTGACTCGCTGCTGTTCGTCGCCGGCATGGTCGTCGCCGCCGGCGGCAAGGACGGCATCGACAAGTTCGCCTCCCTGTGGCAACTCCTCGTCTTCATCCCGATCGCAGCCGTCATCGGCGGGCAGATCGGATACTGGATCGGCCGCTACATCGGTACCGAGATGTTCAAACCCGACGCCCGGTTCCTCAAGCAGCGCTACCTCGACGAGGCCAACGAGTTCTTCGAGAAGCACGGGCCGATCACCATCTTCCTGGCACGTTTCGTGCCGATCGTGCGCACACTGGCCCCGATCGTCGCCGGCGCCGCCAAGATGAAGTACTCGGTGTTCGCCGTCTACAACATCGTCGGTGCGATCGTCTGGGGCGCCGGCATCGTGTTGCTCGGCTACTGGCTGGGCCGGTTCGAGATCGTCCAGAAGCTGATCGAGCCGATCTTCATCCTGATCGTCGTCGTCTCGGTGGCCCCGATGTTCATCGAGTGGTACCGACGCCGGCGCGCGGCCAAGAAGGCCGCTGCCGCCACCCCGGCCGACGCAGCCACCCCCGACCGCGAGGATCAGACCGACGCCGTCTGATCCTCGGCCCGCCCGGATCAGCGGTCTCACCGATCGCCGGGCGGCCCGGATCGGCCCTCCAGATGATCGCCGGCCCGGATCGGCGCGCATCGCCGGCCGGCAGTCTCTGCCCTGACCAGACGAACTCGGCCGGGAGCCCTCTCGTGGGGCTCCCGGCCGAGTTCGTCGTATCTGGCGGTCGAGCATGCGATCACGTGACAGCACGCACGTCGTCTGTGGCTACGGGGCCGCGGCGTAGGCGGCAGCGAGGTCGATGCGCAGCCAGCCGCCGTCGGCACCGGCCTGGTCGAGCGGGTAGCCGGCCGGGATCGCGGTCCGACGCAGGATCTCGAGACGCTGTGCGTCGCTCAGGTTCGGGAAGCGGGTCTTGAGCAGGCCTGCGGCCTCGGCCGGGATCGCGTTGCGCTGATCCGGTGCGATGCGGGCGAATCCGTAGGTCATGCGCTCACGGAACTCGCCGGTGGCCTGCGAGGTCGGCAGATGACCTGAGTCGGCGGCGATCGCGGTCGCGATCGGGCTGCCGAGGGCGGCGGTCAGCTGGGCGCGCAACTGGGTACCGGCCTCGTCGATCAGCTTCTTGAAGGCCGGGTCGGCCAGACGTTCCGCGGCGATCGCGGTGCCCATGATGCGGCCGCCCATGACGTCGAGCGGGTAGTGCACGCCGAGGACCATGCGGCTCTGGCCGATCTGCGAGGCGCGGGCGAAGATCTGCGGGCCGAGTTCGGGCAGCCAGTACGCGAGCAGGGCGCCCTTCCAGTACGCCATGCTGGTGTGTCCCGACGGGTAGGAGCCGTTGGTCGCGACCTCGGCGTACAGGTGGCCGCCGGGCCGGTCGTACCGCTTGATCTGGTTGGGCGCCACGATGAACGGGCGCGGATTGTTGTAGAAGGTCTTCTCCAGCAGCGTCGTCCCCATCGGGATGCCGGCGCGTGCGGTGTCGCCCTCGGCGAGGGCGGCCGCCTTCGGGAGCCTGCCGTCGGCGAGCAGGGCGCGGAAGGTCGATCCGACCTTGGTTCCCAACGCCTCCGATAGCGAGATCAGCCGGTCGTCGTAGTTGATCGCGATCGCGTCGGCCTGCTGCGCCTTGGTCGCCGAGTTGTTGGTGGCGATCACCGTGGCAAGGTTCTGCTTGATGATGTCGGGGCGGTGTTCCCGCAGGTAGGTGAAGCCGTCCAGCTCCGGCAGGTAGGTGCCGCCCGGCGGGATGTCGGACGGGTACGGACCGACCAGCTGGGCGGTGCTGAAGCCGGCGGGCGCGACCGCGGGGGCCGGGGCGGCCTGCGCGGTGCCCACCCCGATCAACGCCAGAAGCGTGACTACGGAGAGCAGGACAGAACGGACGCGTAAGGACATGGCCATCACTCTGGCGCAGCATCGGTCATGCGGGCAACACCAGGACCTGATCTCACGATCCAGATCGCGAGATGTGTCGCAGGATTTCATCCAGCGTTCAGCCGGACGTCACCGGTCACCATGCGGTGCCGAGATCGGCGTGCTGACGAATCCAGGCGTGCATCGCGATCCCGGCGGCCACGCCGGCATTGATCGACCGGGTCGAACCGAACTGTGCGATCGACACCGTGAGATCGGCGCGTTCCTGGGCGTCGGCGCTCACGCCGGGGCCCTCCTGCCCGAACAGCAGCACACACTCCCGGGGCAGATCGGCGGTCTCCAGCGGAACCGAACCCGGGGTGTTGTCGACGGCCACCACAGCCAGGTCGTGGGCGCGGGCCCAGGAGATCAGGTCGGCGACGCTGTCGTGGTGTTCGAGATGCTGATAGCGGTCGGTGACCATGGCGCCGCGACGATTCCAGCGTCGCCGGCCGACGATGTGTACCGCGGCGGCCGCGAAGGCGTTGGCGGTGCGCACCACGGTGCCGATGTTGGCATCGTGGGCGAAGTTCTCGATCGCGACATGGAACGGGTGGCGGCGGGCGTCGATGTCGGCGACGATCGCCTCCCGGGTCCAGTACCGGTAGGCGTCGACGACGTTGCGTGTGTCACCGGCGGCGATCAGCTCCGGGTCGAACCGTGGATCGTCGGGCACCGGCGTGGGGTGTTCCTCCACCCACGGGCCCACGCCGACCGGCGGCGCCGAGCGCGACTGCCACTCGGTCGGCCCCGGCTCCTCGTGGCCGGGCGCGACGGGATCGGGCTCGACGGGTTCGGGCTCGCGGACTTCCTCGGTCACTGCCGCTCAGGCGAGCCCGAGGTCGCCGAGACCGAGCAGGGAACGGTAGGGGACGCCGAGCGCCTCGATCACCTGATCGGCACCGGTCGCACGGTCCACCACGGTGGCCACGCCCACGACGATCGCCCCGGCCTCACGGGCCGCCTCGACCGCCGCCGACGGCGATGCGCCGGTGGTGGAGGTGTCCTCGACGATCAGCACGCGCTTGCCCTCCACATCGGGACCCTCGATGCGGCGCTGCATACCGTGGGCCTTGGCGGCCTTGCGGACCACGAAGGCGTCGATCGCCCGGCCGGGGGCATGCATGATCGCGGTGGCCACCGGGTCGGCGCCCAGGGTCAGACCGCCGACACCGTCGAACTCCCAGTCGGCGGTGAGCTGCCGCATCAGACGCCCGATCAGCGGTGACGCCTGGTGATGGAGGGTGGCCCGGCGCAGGTCGACGTAGTAGTCGGCCTCCTTACCCGAGGACAGGGTGACCCGACCGTGGACGACGGCCAGTTCGGTCACCAGGGCCGCGAGCACCTCGCGGTCGGCGGCGTCGACGATCGGTGCGGATGCGGGCACGGTGAACTCACTCTCGATGGGTGTAACGGTGGGACGGGGAACAGCGGTGAAGCATGCCGAGGCGGGTCCGGGCGGACGCGCCGGTCAGGACCGGCGGTGACGATTCCGCGACTCCGGCATGTCGCTGGGACCGCGGCGGGCGGGCGGCGGCGGCATCACGGCGGCGGCGCGACGGGTGACGGTCGGTTCGGCCGGCGGTTCGTCGTCGGCGGGATCGGCCACGGCCTCGAGTCGTGCGCGACGGTTCTTGTCGCGCATGTTCTCGGTCTTCTCGTCGGCCAGTTCGGCCCGGGTCGGGCCGTGCGGATCGCGCGGGTCCGGTGCGTCCTGTGGTTCCCGGAGCGGGGGCAGCACGCGCAGCAGGTCGGCGAACCGCCGGACCACCTCGAGGCAGGTGTCGAGCTCTTCCGGGTCGTTGGTCAGCGGGAGCGAACCGAGCGCCCAGTTGCCCTCGTTCCACAGCACCTCGATGTATGCGGGCGCCTTGGAGGCCAGGGTCACCATGCGCCGGTCGCAGACGCGGCGGGCCGCGTCGAGGTTGTTGGAGAACATCACTCGCGGACCCATCGCGCCGAGCAGTTCGACGTCGTCCTCCGCGGGTGCGAGGACGTCCTCGTGCCGCAGGTCGACGACGACACTCGACGCCGCCGAGCGTCGCACGGCGATCACGGTGGCGGTCTCGGCGAGATCGAACACCACGGCCTCGGCGCCGCCGTAGTGGCCGTAGGCCACGTCCTGCACGGAGACATGCCCGGGGGCGTTCATGGTGGCGCGGCCGAAGACGGTGCGCAGCTTGGTGTCGGACTCGCGGAACTTGAAGTCGTGCTCCTCGCCCCAGATCGCACGCTGATGCCCCGTGACCGAGGTTCGGCGGCGATCGAGCCACAACAAGACCGCCGCACCCGCGAGTGCGACGGCGGCGATCACGAAGTAGACGATGGTCATCGCGCTACAGACTACTTCAGACGGTGCGCGGCCCGCGCCGCGCGAGCCCCTCGACTCACCCGTTCACCCGACGCCGGCCCTCGCCGAGCGCTCGCCCGTGTGTCCGGCAGCGTGTCCCGATCGCCACGATGACCACGGTGTACACCGCGGCATAGGCCAGCCCGACCACCATGCCGGCCGGTGTTGCCGACGCCACGTGCAGGCCGGCCGGCCAGTGTTCGATCGCCCGGGCCGCCGCCGCGGCCGCGAGGACCACCCAGGCCGCAGCCGTGATCACGACCAGGGGCCACGGCAGGCCGCGCACGCCGGTCACCAGGACGATCCCCCACAGTGCCGCGGCCACGACCAGCAGCTCCAGCGGACCGGCCGGCCGATCGCCGCCGGGGAGGATCACCGCGAGTGCCGGCGGCACCACCGCCGCCCAGGCGAGCACGACACTTCCCCACCGCGTTCGCATCCCGACACCTGTCGCCCGCATTCCGACCCCCGCCACCGTCACTTTGCTGTACTGAATCGACGGTACTTGATCAGACACGTTGGTTGCGAGCATGACGTCGGGCACCGACCGGCACCACATCCCGGCAACGGCGCCGCGCCGGCCGCACCCGGAGTACACAGACGCACCGACGGGCACCGTGTTGCACTCGTCCTGCACCGAAGTGCGGCCGGAACCGGGCAGGAGTCGACGGGCGAACCGAGAACGGCTGCGCGACAGATCCTCTCGTCCCGATCGCGCGCCGCGGCCCGTCAGGCCGACGACTCCGGTACGCGGTCGGCGATCATCCCGGCCAGCCCGTCGAGCATCCGAGCCATCCCGAACTCCCAGGCGCGCTGCACGTCATGGACATCGTTCATCGCCTCCCCCGCGGCGGATCCGACGCGCTGCGCCAGCGGGTGGTCGGCGCCGAGATAGGTGGCCAGTCGCTCCCTGGTGTGCGCCCACACCTCGGCCATGACCGGGGCGTCCCGGGGTGCGGCCGTCTCCTCGGGGCCGGGTGTGCCCTCAGCGCCGACCGTGCTCTCGGGGCCGCCCGCCGGCTCAGGGCCGGCCGCACCGTCATCGCCCCGTCCGACGTGCCGCACGACGCGGGTCCGCGCCGACGCGGAGACGAAGTCCAGGACGAACGAGAGGGCCGCATCGCGGTCGACGTCGTCGAATCCGAGCCCGTCGAAGGCATGCAGTTCACGGTCGTACTTGGCGATCGTCCCGGGCCCCAGCGCGGCCCTGGGGTCGTCGACGTCGAGCAGCCAGGTACGCGCGGTGAGCAGCCGGAGGTTGTCCTCGGCGAGGTACCGGAGCCGCATTCGCCAGTCCGCGGCCGTGTACGGGGTCGCCGTCATGTCGCGGTGTGCGGCATCGACCATCAGCACGAGCAGGTCCTCGCGAGAACTCACATAGGTGTAGACCGACATCGTCGACACCCCGAGCGACCGGGCCAACCGCCGGATGGTGACCGCCGACAGCCCCTCGGCGTCGGCCGTGGCCAGCGCTGCGGTCACCGCATCTTCCGTGGTCAGCCGCGCCCGGGGTCCGCGTGCACCGCCCCGCGGCGCATCCGGGTGCCCGCGCCACAGCAGATCGATCAGCTCCACTCTGTACACTGTACAATTACGGACGGCGTACAGAGTTTTCTGACTGCGGGTTCTCCCAAGCCTGCCCGGACCCGCATTCCGCCCGGTCACACACCGCACGACCGCAGACGACCAGCCCCCGGTCCCCCGAATCACCAGGTGAACCGGATGACCGACGAATCAGGAGTCCCCATGAAGATCTCGTCCCCCGCGATCTCGCTCAACGTCGCCGACGTCGACGCCTCCGCCGGCTTCGCACGCACCCATTTCGGATTCGTCGACGCCATGTCGGCCGACGGATTCGTCTCGCTCACCCACCCCGACACCGACCTGAACGTGATCTTCCTCGAGGTCGGCCTCGAGACCTTCGTCCCGCAGTCCGTCGCCGGGCCGGCCGGACAGGGCCTGCTGCTCGTCCTGGTGGTCGAGGCCCTCGACGACGAGTTCGCGCGGATCGCCGCGACCGGGGCGACGGTGGTCACACCGCCCGAGACCGAGCCGTGGGGCGAGCGGTTCTGCCAGTTCGCCGACCCCAACGGGATCATCTGGCAGCTCGTGCAGTGGGTCTGACCGCGGCGGGTCTGACCGCGGCGCGTCGCCCCGGGATCGCGCGGGGTGGCACCGGTCGGTGACAGGATGGGGACACGACCCCCGAGGAAAGGACTGCTGCGGTGTCCATCAGCGATCCCGGCCCACTCGCCGACCGCCCACGCATCGACGCCGAGGCCGTCGCGTCGACGATCGACACCGATGAGCTCGTCGCGCTGACCGTCGCCCTCGTGGAGACGCCGAGCGAAAATCCCGGCGGCACCGAGGCTGCCGCCGTCTCCGTGTTGGAGAAGGCCTGCCAGAGTGCGGGTTTCACCGTCAGTACGCAGGAGGTGACGCCGGGCCGGCCGAATCTGATCGCCACCCTCCCCGGCGGGGACGGTCCCGGGCTGATGTTCCTGGGACATTCCGATGTGGTGCCCGCGGGCCCGGACTGGACCGGTGACCCGTACCGGGCACGCATCGCCGACGGCCGGATCATCGGTCGCGGCAGCACCGACATGAAGGGCGGGATCGCCGCGATCGTGGCGGCGATGTCGGCGCTGTCCCGCTCGGGTGCCGCACTGTCCGGGCCGGTGCAGCTGGTGTGCACCGTCGACGAGGAGGAACACGGCGCCGGGGTGCGTGACCTGATCGGCCGGCCCGACGAGGTCGGCGACTTCCTCGGATGTGTGGTCGCCGAGCCCACCGATCTCACCGTCGTACGCGGTTGCCGCGGCGCCTCCTATATCGAGGTCGACATCACCGGGCGCGCCGCACATTCCGGCCGTCCCGACGACGGGCGCAGCGCGATCAACGCGGCCGCCGCGATCGTCGGCATCGTCGCCGCCGACCACGATGCGATGACCGCCGCGGCGAGCGGCCTGCTCGGCTCCGGCACGTGGAATGTCGGCACCATCTCGGGCGGCCAGGGCATCTCGGTGGTCGCCCCCATGGCCTACCTCGGTATCGACCGCCGGCTGATGCCCGACGACGACGCGCACGAGATCGCCGCCTGGCTGCGCGCCCGGATCTCCGCGGCCGGGATCGACACCGACGGAATCGGTGTCGACGTGCGGGTGACGATGGAGATGCCCGGCTTCGAGACGCCGGCCGACCACCAGCTGGTCACCACCGCCGTCGACGCGCTGACCGCCACGGGCACCGAGACCTCGGTCGGTGGGTGGACCGCAGCGTGTGACGGCGGCTTCGTCAGCAGCGACCTCGGCATCCCGACCATCGTCTGCGGTCCCGGCGACATCAACGCCGAGGCCCACAAGCCCGACGAGTCGGTGTCGATCGCCGATCTGTCCACGGCCGCACGGGCTTACACGCGCATGGCGCTGGAACTGCTCGGGTAGACGCCGGTACCGCACCTACCCGAGCAGCATCGCCGGCGGCCCGGGGTCAGCGACCCTCGGCCGCGGCGACCTTGTCCGCTATCGCCGACAACTCGAGATCTTCTGTCCGCGCAGGGATCTCGGTACCACGCAGGGACGCGCCGGCGGTCTCGGTGAGGAAGGCCAGGGCGATCATGCCGATCACACAGGCCGCCATCAGATAGACCGCGGGGAACAGATTCCAGCCGGTGCCACCCACCACGGCGTCGTTGACCAGCGGTGCGGTACCACCGAATGCGGCGGTCGCGACGTTGTAGGAGATGGCGAATCCGGCGTAGCGCACCTGGGTCGGGAACATCGCCGGGAAGGTCGCCGAGATGGTCGCCAACTGCGGGATGTACAGCAAGCCCAGCACCACGAATCCGATGATGGCCCAGGCGAATCCCTGACCCATCAGCCAGTACAGGGGTAGCGCCAGCACGAACAGTCCGATCAGCGAACACCACCACATCGGTTTCCGTCCGGTCGAATCCGACCAGGACCCGAAGAAGGGGATCATCGCCATCATCGCGAGCTGGCCGATCAGCACGACCGTCGACCCGGAGGTCTCCGACAGTCCGATCGTGTCCTTCAGGTAGCTCGGCTGATATGCCAGCAATGTGTAGTTGGCGACGTTGAGCGCGATCACCATACCGAACATGATCAGGATCGGCCGCCAGTAGTTGGAGACCAGATCGACCAGCCGCGACCAGGGCGTTCCGGCGATCTCGTCCTCCTGCTCGAGTTCGGCGAACACCGGGGTGTCCTCCATCTGCGACCGCAGATAGAGACCGATCAGGCCCATGGGCAGGGCCAGCAGGAACGGGATGCGCCAGCCCCAGGTCTGCATCTGCTCCTCCGACAGGCCGAGTTCGAGCAACAAGACCATCGCCGTTCCGGCGGAAAACCCTGCCAGGGTGCCGAATTCGAGGAACGAGCCGAAGCGTCCGCGCTTGGCGTCGGGTGCGTACTCGGCCATGAACGTTGCCGCACCACCGTATTCACCGCCGGTGGAGAAGCCCTGGATCACACGCAGGGTGATCAGCAGGATCGGTGCCCACACACCCGCGACGGCATGGGTGGGCAGCACACCGATCAGGGCGGTGGCCCCGGAGATCAGCAGAATCGTGATGGCCAGTACCGACTTTCGGCCGATCCGGTCGCCGATGGGACCCCAGATCATACCGCCCAGCGGACGCAGGACAAAGGAGATCGCGAAGCCCAGCATGGTGCCGATCGAGCCGAGTTCGCCGGGAAAGAACGCGTGCGTGAGATAGGTGGCGGTTGCGGCGTAGACGCCGTAGTCGTACCACTCGGTGGCATTTCCGATCGCGGATGCGCCGATCGCTTTGCGGAGCAGCGATTTTCCCTCCGGGGTATCCGGATCGGGCGCAAGCTCGTCATACGCATTGTGCGCAGATGCCGTGGCCATGATGCCTTCCCGGTGGACAGGGAGCTGCACGCCGCGACTCGGTCACAGGGATCTCGAGCCATAGGGCATCCACCATTTACGTGTCGTCTCGGTGCCTTTCGCTCCCGAGAACCACCTCCCGACCGACCGGCGCATGGGCTCGGTCGGTCTCGGGATCCATCGCGTGGCGGATGGTCCCATACAACCCCTATGTCCTTCATACCCTTTCGCAAAGCGAATGTCAGCTTTCGGTACGGCTCACCAAAGGTCACGATCGTGTCACCGCATTGACCTGCACCGAAGTACTTTTCGGTCCGGCACCATTCAGTCGCGCACGAAGCGATAGCCCATTCCCGACTCGGTCAGCAGGTGGCGCGGCGATCCGGGATCGTCTTCGAGTTTGCGCCTGAGCCCGGCCAGGTACACCCGCAGATAGTTGGTCTGGTCGAGATAGGTCGGACCCCACACCGCGCCCAGGATCTCGCGTTGGGTGACGAGTTTGCCCTCGTTGCGGACCAGGAGATCGAGCACGGCCCACTCTGTGGGCGTGAGGTGCACCGGAACCCCCTGCCGCAGGACTTGTTTCGCCTCGAGGTCGACGACGAAGGTCCCCGCGTCGACAACCGGTGCGCCCCCGGTCGCCGTGGTCGCCGCTCCCCGGCGCACCGCGGCGCGCAGGCGGGCCAGGAATTCTTCCATACCAAAGGGTTTGGTGACGTAGTCATCGGCGCCGGCATCGAGTGCGGCCACCTTGTCCACCGATTCGCCGCGCGCCGACAGCACGATGATCGGCACCGTGGTCCAGCCGCGCAGGCCCTGCAGTACGGTGATCCCGTCGATGTCCGGGAGTCCCAGGTCGAGCACCACGACCTGCGGGTCGACCCGGGCCGCCGCGATCAGTGCATCGGCGCCGGTCGAGACCGTCGTGACAGCGAATCCACGCGCATTCAGGTTGATCCGCAATGCGCGCAGCAGCTGTGGTTCGTCGTCGACGACGAGGACCCGCACCGCATGTGTACTCATCATTGCTGCCCGTCGTCGTCCGAGGTGGGCAGTGAGATCACCATGGTCGTGCCGCCCCCGTCGGTGTCGGTGGCCGACACCGTCCCGCCGACTGCGGACACGAATCCCTGCGCCACCGACAGCCCGAGTCCCACACCACCTCTGGACCCGTCACGGTCGTCGCCGTGGGCGAACGGGGTGAACAGCCGGTCCCGTCGGTCCGCGGGCAGCCCGGCGCCGTGATCGATCACCCGGATCTCACAGCGCAGGGTGCCGTCGTCGGCGACCGTCCGGGACACGGCCACCTCGACGCGGCCGCCACCGTGGCGGATCGCATTGTCGATCAGGTTGGCCAGGGCCCGCTCGAGCAGGCCGGCGTCGGTGTCGGCCCACACGTGGTCGAACGACATCGCGACCTCCGGCCCACCGCGCGGTACCACCGCGGCCACGGCCCGGTGCGCCACCTCCACCAGGTAGGTGCGCTGGAGCCGGGGACGCACCACTCCCGCGGCGAGCCGGGTGGAGTCGAGTAGGTCGGCCACCAGGGCGGTGAGCTGGTCCACCGACTCCTCGATGGTCGCGAGCAGTTCGGCGGTGTCCTCGGGTCCGAAGGTGACGTCGGTGCTGCGCAGGCTCGACACCGCCGCCTTGGCTCCGGCCAGCGGGGTCCGGAGATCGTGGCTGACCGCCGACAACAGGGCCCGGCGCAGTTCGTCGGTGTGGGCCAGGGCCCGGGCCTCGGCGGCCTCCCCCTCCAGCCGGGATCGTTCCACCGCCGCGGCGGCCTGGGCGGCCACCGACGTCAGGACCCGCCGGTCGCGCTCCCCCGGTGGCGGGCCGGCCAGCAGTAGGTCGTATTCCCCGTCACCGGCCGAGCAGACGGTGTCCGCCTCGTCGGTGGTGGTCGGCGGCGAGGTCCCCACCGACACCTCCACCACGGGCGCTCCGGCGGTGCCGTGGCGGATCACCGACGCCGCCCGCTGTTCGTAGGTCTCCCGCACCCGCTCGAGCAGTCCGCCGACCCCCACCCCGCCGAGCACGGCATCGCTGAACATCGCCAGCAGTTCCGCGTCGCGGGCCGCGCGCTGCGCCTGCACCCTGCGGACCGTCGCCGAATCCACCAGTACCGCAACGGCGATCGCGATCACCAGCAGGACCAGGATGGTGATCAGGTTGTCCGGCGCGGCGATGGTGAAGGTGAACCGCGGGTCGGTGAAGAAGTAGTTCAGCAGCAGCCCGGACACCACCGCAGACAACGCCGCCGGACCCACGCCACCGAGCATCGAGACCGCGAGCACCGCGACGAAGAACAATGCCGATTCCGAAGCGAATCCCAGGCTGCCGTCGGCCAGCCACAGCACTTCGGTCAGGGCCAGCGGCACCGTCACGGCCGCAACCCAACTGAGCGGCCGGTGGAACCGGGTGTCGCGGATGTCGAGTCGCGACCGCCGGCGGGTCTCGTCGTGGGTCACCATGTGGACGTCGATCCGTCCGCTGTGCGAGACCACCGCCGCACCGACACCCTCGTCGAAGATCCGCTGCCATCGTGGACGTCGCGACGTCCCGAGGACCAGTTGCGTCGCGTTGACCCCGCGGGCGAAGTCGAGCAGGGTGGTCGGGACGTCGTCGCCGACGACGGTGTGGATGCGCACCCCGAACCCGGCGGCGAGATCGGGCAATCCGGCCAGATCCACCGGCACGCTCTCGGTGAGCCCGTCCCCGCGCACGACGTGCACCGCCACCAGTTCCGCACTCGATCGCGACGCGATGCGGCTCGCCCGCCGTAACAATGTCGCCGACTCGGGTCCACCGGTCAGGGCCACCACCACCCGCTCCCGCGTCTCCCACGTGTCGGTGATGGCGTGGGCGGCACGGTAGTCGGCGAGACTCTCGTCCACCCGGTCGGCCAGCCACAGCAATGCGAGCTCGCGCAGCGCGGTGAGATTGCCCTGCCGGAAGTAGTTGGTCAGCGCACCGTCGATCCGACTGTGCGGGTATACCTTTCCTGCTCCGAGACGCTGCCGCAGGGCTTCCGGTGCGATGTCGACGAGTTCGATCTGGTCGGCCCCGCGCACCACCTTGTCGGGAACGGTCTCGCGCTGGGGCACCCCGGTGATCTGGGCGACGACGTCGTTGAGGCTCTCCAGATGCTGGATGTTGACGGTGGTCAGGACATCGATCCCGGCATCGCGGAGTTCGTCGATGTCCTGCCAGCGCTTGGTGTTGCGTGATCCGGGCGCGTTGGTGTGGGCCAGTTCGTCGACGATCGCGACCTGTGGGTGCCGCGCGATCACGGCGGCCAGATCCATCTCGTCGAATGTGGTGCCGCGGTATTCCATCCGACGTCGCGGGACCGTGTCGAGGCCTTCGGCCATGGCGGTGGTGGCCGCACGGCCGTGCGATTCCACGACGGCGATCGCCACGTCGACCCCTTCGTCGACCAGTCCCCTTGCCTGCGAGAGCATCTCGTAGGTCTTCCCGACCCCCGGGGCACATCCGAGGAACACCTCGAGCCGCCCGCGGCCCACTGCTGACGAGGCCATGGGGCGAGTCTATCCCGCACCGGCCGGTACGCCGGAACTCATCGGCACACCTGGTGGCCGAGCGCGAGATTCACCTCGAGCACATCGACGCCCGGTTCACCGAGATAGCCCCACTGCCGGCCGCTCGTGTGCGCGTCGATGATCGCCTGCACCTGGGCGGGTGTGCGGCCGGTGGCCCGGGCGATCCGGGGCACCTGCAACGCGGCATACGCCGGGCTGATGTCGGGATCGAGTCCCGACCCGGAGGCGGTCACGGCGTCGGCCGGGACCTGGGCCGGGCTGACACCTTCTCGCCGCGCGATGATCATCCGACGCGCGGTGATCGCCGCCGCGAGCTCGGGACTGTTGGGCCCCAGGTTGCTCGCCGCCGACGCCGCCGGATCACCGGGGGCCATCGGATCGCCGGGGGCGCCGGCGACCCTGGCATGCAGAAACGAGTCGGGTTGTCCGGCCGGCACCTGCGGGTCGACCCCGATCAGGGACGAGCCGACGACGCAGCCGTGCACGTCGGTGACCGGTGATCCCTCGGCCGAGGTGGTGTCGATCCGCGACACCGCCCAGACCACGGCCGGGTAGGCCCCGCCGAGGACCACGGTCAGGACGACGAGCACCGCGAGGGCCGCACCGCACTGGCGCACGAAACCGGTGACGAGTGTGAACATGGTCTACCCCATTCCCGGGATGAATCGGACCAGCAGATCGATCAGCCAGATCCCGATGAACGGCGTGATCACCCCGCCTACGCCGTAGATCAGCAGGTTGCGGCCGAGCAGGCGGGACGCCGAGCTCGGCCGATAGTGCACGCCCCGCAACGACAGCGGGATCAGCGCGACGATGATCAGGGCGTTGAACACCACCGCCGACACGATCGCCGACGACGCCGAATGCAGGTGCAGGATGTTGAGCGCGCCCAGCTGCGGCAGCACCCCGGCGAACATGGCGGGCAGGATCGCGAAGTACTTCGCGAGGTCGTTGGCCAGCGAGAAGGTGGTCAGCGCGCCGCGCGTGATCAGCAGTTGCTTGCCGATCGCCACCACATCGATCAGCTTGGTGGGGTCGGAGTCCAGATCGACCATGTTGCCGGCCTCCTTGGCCGCCGACGTCCCACTGTTCATCGCCATGCCGACATCTGCCTGGGCAAGTGCCGGGGCGTCGTTGGTGCCGTCGCCGGTCATCGCGACGAGGCGGCCCCGTGACTGTTCGGCGCGGATCAGGGCGAGCTTGTCCTCGGGGGTGGCCTCGGCGACCACATCGTCCACACCCGCCTCGCCGGCGATGGCCTGGGCGGTGAGCGGATTGTCGCCGGTGACCATGACGGTGCGGATACCCATCGCCCGCAGTTGCGCGAACCGTTCGGCGATACCGGGTTTCACCACGTCGGACAGCACGATCACGCCCAGCACCCGCGACGTCGCAGCACCCTGTGTGCCGGGGACTCGCGCAGTACCGCCACCGGCGGTGTCCCGCGCGGCACCGCCACCGCCGATGTCCCGCCCGGCGTTGCCCGGACCGGCCGTGCCGCTACTGACCGCGGTGCCGCTGCTGCCCGCCGTGTCACTGCTGCCCGTGGTGCCACGGGTTCTCGTGTCCGCTCCGGTGACGCCGGCCCCACCGGTGCCGTCGTGGACGGCGACCACCAGGGGTGTGGCGCCCTCGGCGGCCACCTCGGCCACCTGGTCGGCGACCGCGCCGGGCACCGATCCGCCTACCGTGGACAGCCACCGGGACACCGCGTCGGCGGCTCCCTTGCGGTACCGAATCCGATTGTCGTCCAGATCGATCCCACTCATTCGGGTCTGCGCGGTGAACGGGACCACCTCGGCGGTGGGCATCGGGCCGTCGGGGTCGAGTCCACAAGTGGTGCGGCAGAGTTCGACGATGCTGCGGCCCTCGGGGGTGTCGTCGGCGAGGCTGCAACGCAGGGCGACGTCGGCGAGTTCGGTGAGGCTGACACCAGGGGCCGGATGTAATACGGTGGCCCGCCGGTTGCCGAAGGTGATGGTGCCGGTCTTGTCGAGCAGCAGGGTGTCGATGTCACCGGCGGCCTCCACCGCCCGCCCCGACATCGCGAGCACGTTGTGCTGGACCAGCCGATCCATGCCGGCGATCCCGATCGCGCTCAGCAATGCCCCGATGGTGGTGGGGATGAGGCAGACCAGCAGGGCGATCAATGTGATCGGGTCGGGACTCTGTCCGGCATAGTGCTGCATCGGGCCGATGGCGATCACGGCGAACAGGAAGATCGCGGTGAGCGTCAACAGCAGGATGTTCAGGGCGATCTCGTTGGGGGTCTTGGTGCGTTCGGCGCCTTCGACGAGCGAGATCATCCGGTCGACGAAGGTCTGCCCGGGTTCGGTGGTGATCTGGACGATGATCTTGTCGGACAGGACGACGGTCCCGCCGGTGACCGCCGATCGGTCGCCGCCAGATTCCCGGACGACCGGGGCGGATTCGCCGGTGATCGCCGATTCGTCGACGGTGGCGATCCCGTCGACGATGTCGCCGTCGCCGGCGATCGTCTCCCCTGCCTCGACGACGATCAGGTCTCCGACGTGCAGGTCGGCGCCGCCGACCGCGGTGATCGTCCCGTCGGCGTCGATCCGTCGGGCCATGGTGTCGCGCTTGACCTTCCGCAGACTGTCCGCCTGCGCACGGCCGCGGCCCTCGGCGACCGCCTCGGCCATGCTCGCGAAGATCACCGTGAACCACAGCCAGGCGGCGATCAGCCACGCGAACCAGGACGGATGCCAGATCGCGAGCACGGTGGTCGCGATGGACCCCAGGTACACGACGAACATCACCGGGTTGCGTACCTGTTCCCGTGGGGTGAGTTTCCGGATCGTCTGCACCACAGGGATCTTCAGAGAACCGGTGTTGCGGGCAGGACTGTTCACAGCAGGGCCTCCGCGATGGGTCCCAGCGTCATGGCCGGGAAGAAGGTGAGTCCGGCGACCAGGAGCGTGGTGCCGAGCAGCAGCACGCCGAACAGGACGCCGTGGGTCGGGAGCGTCGAGGTGACCGCGGCCGACCGGGGAACCTGTCGCACCATCAGTCCGGCGAGGGCGAGCACCAGCACGATCGGTACGAACCGGCCGAACAGCATGACCGCGCCGAGCGAGGTCTGGAACCAGGTGTCGGTGACGGTGAGCCCACCGAAGGCGCTGCCGTTGTTGTTGGCCGCCGACGCGTAGGCGTAGAGCACCTCGGTGAAACCGTGGATCGATCCCGGTGTGCCGGGCGGTCCGCTGTTGCCCTGGGCGTCGGTGGTGGAGCCGAGCAGCACACCGATCGCGGTGCCGGTCAGTACCAGCACCGGCATGACCAGCACCGACAGTGCGGCCAGGGTGATCTCGTGTCTGCCGATCTTCTTGCCCAGGAATTCCGGTGTCCGGCCGACCAGCAGACCGCCGACGAACACGGTGATCACGGCGAGGATCAGCATGCCGTACAGGCCCGATCCGGCACCGCCGGGCGCCACCTCGCCGAGCAGCATGTTCCACAACACCGCACCGCCACCCCCGGCGGTGAAACTGTCGTGCGAGGCGTTGACCGCTCCGGTGGAGGTGCCGGTGGTGGACACGGCGAACAGAACCGACCCGGGTATCCCGAATCGCTGTTCCTTGCCCTCGAGCATCGCACCGGCCGCTGTCCCCGCGGCACCGGTGGCGTGCGCCTCGAACCACCAGGTCACCGCGAGCATCGCGGTCCAGATGGTGGCCATCACGCCGAGCAACGTCAGTCCCTGCCGCCGGTCCCCGACGAGCGTTCCGTAGGTTCGGGTCAGACACACCGGGATGAGCAGCAGTGCGGCGATCTCGACAACGTTGGACAGCGGCGTCGGATTCGAGAACGGGTGTGCCGAGTTGGCGGCGAGCGTGCCTCCCCCGTTGGTGCCGATTTCCTTGATCGCTTCCTGGGATGCGAAGGGGCCGACGATGCTGCGGGCATCCCGGCCGTCGAGCATGGTGTAGTCGAAGCCGGTGTGCCACGACTGCACGGCGCCCTGGGTGAGCAGGATGATCGCGACGATCACGGCGAGTGGCAGCAGTATCCGTACCGTCCCGCGGATCAGGTCGACCCAGAAGTTCCCCAGCCCGGTGCCTGCCCGGCGGGCGACGAGACCCCGGACCAGGGCGATCGCGACGGCCATGCCGACCGCGGCGGACGCGAAGTTCTGTACCGCCAGACCGAGCATCTGGGTGAGGTTCGACATCACCTGTTCCGGAGAGTACGACTGCCAGTCGGTGTTGGTGACGAACGAGACCGCCGTGTTGAAGGCCATCGCCGGATTCACCCCCGGCTTCCCGTCTGCTCCCGGCAGCACACCCTGGAGCCGCTGCAGCAGATAGAGCAGCAGTACCGAGATCAGCGAGAACGCCAGCACCGCAAGGGCGTATCCCTTCCAGGTCTGCGGCCGGCGTGGGTCGATCCGCGCGATCCGGTAGACCGCACGTTCCACCGCCAGGTCTCGATCCCCGCGGTACACGCGAGCCATGTGGTCGCCGAGCGGGATGTAGGCGGCGGCCAGGATCACCAGGACCGTCGCCACCTGGCCCACTGCGGCCGCCGTGCTCATCGGTTCACCCGACGATCGACCACCACGACGAGCAGGACACAGACGGCGAAACCGATGAACACGGCACTCACGTAGAGCACGTCGGCCACGATGCACACACTCCTCTGGGCGTGGCGATCACCGGTTCGTGATCGCCCGGACCACAGCATGTGTGCGTTTCGGCCACCCGAGCAGGTTCTTAACGCCCTCCATACGCGTCACCGCGAAATCTTGACGGCACCTTGGTATCGGGCTCGGGCAACTGCAGAAGGCCGACGACGGCGGTCAGTCGGTGCGACTGATCTCCACGCCGATCGTGCCCGACTTGCCGCGTCGGAGGATGCTCATCCGGACCAGCGACCACCCGACAATGCCGTACTTGCCCGAGATGAGCTTTCGCACATGCTCGGTGCCCGCGGCGTCCATGATCTCGGCGGTCCCGTCGACCGGCTGCCCGGTCAGTTTCTTGCCGCGGGCGTCGCAGGCCTGCACGATCACCCGTTGATCGCGCCGAATCCGCTTGACCTTCCACGACTCGGTCTCGGTCCACATGTACATACGGTCACCGTCGACCGCCGCCCACAACGGCGTGGACACCGGAGTGCCGTCCTTCCGGAAGGTGGTGAGCTGCACATACTTCGCATCGGTGGCTGCATCGAAGGGCCGGCTCGCATCACTGGTCATACGTCCAGGCTACCGGCCCCCACAAGCGGGAGCTCAGGTTCAGCCCGATCAGCAACCGGCCATTGAAGGTCGAGCCGACGAGGAGCGAAGCAACAAGACGCGTCGAAACCTCAGACAGCCGAGTCGCCAACTCAATCAGC
>NZ_BCNF01000142.1 GCF_001485495.1 Gordonia desulfuricans NBRC 100010
CGGGCTTCTGGACATCCGAACCTTCCCCTGGTTTCAGGTCCGAATGTGGCTGACGTGATGACCGGGGATGAGCCGTTTTCCGCGATTCGACGACGGATCCTCGACGCGGAATGGGTGAGGCACAGAATGAGTGGGGTTCGGCGCGTGGGTGGTGTCGGCGAGGCGAGTGTGGAGGGCATAGATTGGCAGGCATGAACGATCGCGATCGCAATCGGGGCCGGCGACCGGAACGGTCGTCCGGACGACCGCAACGCTCCTCGGGCAGGCCCGAACGAACCAGTAGGCCGGAGCCGCGCGCCGATGAGCCGCAATTACCCGTTGACGTGGCGGCATCGGATCTCGATGGTGCAGTCCGTCGCGACCTCCTGACGCTGGACAAGGCCACGGCCGAGATCGTTGCCCGGCATCTGGTGATGGTGACCCAGCTTCTGGACGAGGACCCGATGCTGGCCCTTGCACATGCACGTGCAGCGCGTCGTCGGGCCACACGGGTCGGCGTGGTCCGTGAGACCGCCGGGATTGCCGCCTACTCCGCGGGAGAGTGGCAGGAGGCCATCTCCGAGCTTCGGGCCGCACGCAGGATCACCGGCAGTGCTGCGCTGCTCCCGCTGATCGCCGACGCAGAGCGCGGCCTGGGACGCCCCGACCGCGCCATCGAGATCGCCCGCAGCGACGAGGGACGGCAACTCGCGGGTGAAGAGGCCACCGAGATGCGGATCGTCGAAGCCGGCGCCCGCATGGATCTCGGTGAGCCGCAGAAGGCGATCGTCACCCTGCAACGTGAGGATCTCTCACCGGCGCGTACCGGAACCACCGCTGCTCGTCTCTTCTACGCGTACGCAGCCGCACTCGAGGCCGCCGGCCGTGCCGACGACGCCCTCACCTGGTTCATGAACGCCGCATCCGCCGACGTCGAGGACGCCACCGACGCCGAGTTCCGTCTCATGGAGCTCTCTGGCGGCACTCCTGATCTCGACGGAGTCGAGTCCGACGCCGCAGACGAGGACGTTGCCGCGGCACCGGCAGCCGACAGCGTCGTGGCAGAGCCGGCACCAGCATCTCCCGAACCGCAGACGCCCGCGCGGGTGGTGGCGGAGCCGGAGCCTGCGGTGGCCGAGCCTGTAGCGGCTGAGCCCGTTGTCAGCGAGCCAGTCGTGACGAAGCCTGTTGCCGCCGAGCCCGTTGAGACCAAGCCTGTTGCTGCCGAGACAGCCGATGTCGTGGTACCCGAACCGGCCGCAGAGCCGGTGCGTGAGGTTGCCGCAGAACCGGTGGTCGAAGCCGCCCCTGAGCCGGTGCGTTCGACCCGGAAGTCGCGGCGTCCACCGTCGGGTTCGCTCGTCGCCGGATACGACGCACTGCTGCTGGATCTCGACGGGACGGTCTTCGCCGGGCACAGCCCGGTGCCCAACGCGGCCGAGACCCTCGAGCGGCTGGATCTGCCGACGTTCTTCGTCACCAACAATGCGAGCCGCCGCCCCGATGCCGTCGCCGAGCACCTCACCGAGCTGGGCTTCACCGCCACGCCCGAGCAGGTGGTGACGAGTGCGCAGAGCGGCGCGCGATTGCTCGCCGAGCATCTCGAACCCGGTTCGCGCGCACTGGTTCTCGGTTCCGAGGGACTGGTGCAGGAGGTTCGTGAGGTCGGGATCGCGGTGACCCGCAGCGCCGACGACCGGCCGGCGGCGGTGATCCAGGGCTACTCCCCGGATACCGGCTGGGCCGAGCTGTCGGAGGCGGCCCTGGCCATCCGGGCCGGGGCGCTGTGGATCGCCACCAACGTCGACGCGACCCTGCCGTCGGAGCGTGGACTGCTGGTCGGTAACGGCTCGCTGGTCGCCGCGGTCGCCAACGCGACCGGTCAGGAACCGCTGGTGGCCGGCAAGCCCGCCGCCCCCTTGATGGCCGATGCGATCGCACGCAGCGGTGCCGACGCCCCGCTCGTCATCGGCGACCGCCTCGACACCGACATCCAGGGTGCGCATGCGGTGGGCCTCGACAGCCTGCTCGTGCTCACCGGTGTCAGCACCGCGTCGGATCTGCTGAACGCCCCGCCGGAGCAACGGCCGACCTTCGTCACCGCCGATCTGGCCGGTCTGCTGACCCCGGTGGAGTGCGCGCGCATCGCGCCGAACGCCGACTGGGCGGTCCGCGCCGAGAAGAACACCATCACCATCGAGTCGGCCGGACCGAAGGCCGACCCGACGTCGATGCTCCCGGCCCTGGCCGCTGCGGTGTGGGCGCTCGCCGATGCCGGCGCGGTGGATCTGACCGAGCTGATCGTCGTCGGATCCGACGAGTCGACCGGTGCGGCGCTGACCGCACTCGGCGTGGTGTCCGAACGCTGACGTCAGGGAGGACCGCATGACCACTCCGCCCCGTCCGAACCCGCAGATGATGCCGGGTTCGCGGCCGACCGGACCCGGTGTGCACCAGATCGACCCCGAGCTGGCCACCACGGTGACCGCCCGGGTGCGGGAGTTGCTCGACCAGGTCGACCAGATCAGGTCGGAACAGACCGAGTCGGGGTCCGGCGAGAGCTTCGACCTCGTCGCCCTGGCCCGGCAGACCAACCTGCTCGAGGAGGCCCACGACGTGCTGACCTCCACCCTGTCCGAACTGGATCGTCGATGAGGAGTAGCTGAGTGGCGGCGCGAGCCCGGCTGGATGCCGAACTGGTCCGACGTGGACTGGCGCGCTCCCGCGAACAGGCGCGTGAGCTGGTCGACGGCGGCATGGTCAAGGTCAACGGGGTGGTTGCGACCAAACCTGCGACCAACGTCGGCAAGGACACCCCGATCGTCCTGATCGACGACGCCGCCAAGGACGACTGGGCATCGCGGGGCGCCCACAAACTGCTCGGTGCGCTCGAGGCGTTCGAGCCGCAGGGCCTCACCGTCGGCGGCCGACGCTGCCTGGATGCCGGGGCGTCCACCGGTGGGTTCACCGATGTGCTGCTGCGCCGTGACGCGCGGGAGATCGTCGCCGTCGACGTCGGCTACGGCCAGCTGATCTGGCGGCTGCAGAACGACCCCCGCGTGGACGTCCACGACCGCACCAACGTCCGACACCTGAACGCCGCCGACATCGGCGGTGAGGTCGACCTCGTGGTCGCCGACCTGTCGTTCATCTCGCTGTCGTTGGTGCTGCCGGCCTTTGTCGCATGCGTGTGGCCGGGGGCCGATCTGGTCCCCATGGTCAAACCGCAGTTCGAGGTCGGCAAGGAACGTGTGGGCGCCGGTGGTGTGGTGCGCGATCCGGAACTACGGGTGGCCGCGGTCGCCAAGGTCGTCGCCGAGGCACGACGACTCGGCCTGCAGTTGCGGGGCGTCACCGCCAGCCCGCTGCCGGGACCGTCGGGCAACGTGGAGTACTTCCTCTGGTTGCGACGGCCGGACGGCGAACTGTCGGAATCGGAGGCTATCGTCAGTACCGGTCTCGGGGAAGGCGATGACGATCATCGCGCGGACGATCACCGCGATCCGGGGGTGCTCGACACCGCCGCAGTGGAACCGGAGACGCTCGCGATGATCCGGCAGGCCGTCGCCGACGGCCCCGCCTGATCCGGAGACGACCGCCTACGACGAAGGGAAGTCTGTGGACAACGCATCGGTAGCGGAGGCCCGACCGGCATCCGGCACCGACCATCGGGAGTTCCTCGTGGTTGCCCACACCGGTCGGGAGGTCGTGACCGAGACCATCGCGTCCATCGCCCGGCACTGTGCCGAGGCGGGTGTGACCCTGCGGGTGGTCGATCACGACATCCAGCCCGATCCCGATCCGGAGAGCGAGGCCCGCGCCTATCCGCAGTCGGCGGGACTGCCCGGGGCGCCGGTTCGGCAGACCCGCAATCCGGTCGACCCGGACCAGCTGCGTCGGATCGGCGTCGACGTGGAGGTCACCGAAGGTGATGCCGAGTCGGCCGAGGGCTGCGAGATCGTCATCGTGCTCGGTGGCGACGGCACGTTCCTGCGGGCCGCCGAACTCGCCTATCCGGCCGGGGTGCCGGTCCTCGGGATCAATCTCGGACACATCGGGTTCCTGGCCGAGGCCGAGGCCCACCGCGTCGACGAGGTGATGAGTCAGCTGATCGATCGCGACTACCGCATCGAGCACCGTATGACCCTCGACGTCACCGTCATCGACCCCGCCCGGCCGGAGCGTGAACAACTCCGCAGCTGGGCGCTCAACGAGGTCGCCATCCTCAACCGCACCAACACCGGGGTACTCGAGCTGGTCACCGAGGTCGACGGCCGGCCGGTGTCGGCGTTCGGCGCCGACGGTGTGCTGGTGTCCACCCCGACCGGCTCGACCGCATACGCGTTCTCCGCGGGCGGCCCGGTGATGTGGCCCGATCTCGAGGCCATCCTGGTGGTGCCGAGCAATGCCCATGCGCTGTTCGCGCGCCCGATGGTGACCAGCCCCCGATCGCGGATCGCGGTCGAGGTGGACAAACTCGGGCGGGCCGCGGTGGCGCTGTGTGACGGTCGCCGGCGACTCGACGTCCCGGCCGGGGCGCGGGTGGAGGTGGTCCGCAGCGACCGCTCGGTGCAATGGGTACGGATCGATTCCGATCCGTTCGCCGATCGTCTGGTGCGCAAATTCGATCTGCCGGTGACCGGCTGGCGGGGGAGGCAGACCTAGCGTGCTCGAAGAACTGTCGATCGCGGGACTCGGCGTCATCGACTCCGCGTCCGCGTCGTTCCCCGCCGGATTCACCGCGCTGACCGGTGAGACCGGTGCCGGCAAGACCATGATCGTGACCAGCCTGCGGTTGCTGTCGGGTGGGCGTGCCGACGCCGGGCGGGTGCGTTCGGGCAGTCCCAAGGCGACCGTCGAGGGCCGATTCCGGGTGGTCGGCGCCGACGGTGAGCTGTCGGCCGACATCGCCGAACTCGTCGAGTCCAGCGGCGCCGAACTCGACGAGGACGGCACCGTCATCGCGATCCGCACGGTCGGCGCCGACGGCCGATCCCGCGCCCACCTGGGTGGACGGTCGGTGCCGGTCGGTGTGCTGGGCAAGCTGGTCAGCTCGGTGCTCACCGTCCACGGACAGAACGACCAGCTGCGCCTGCTGCGTCCGGAACGTCAGCGCGCGGCCCTGGACACCTTCGCGGGCAGTCGGGCACAGAACGCGCTGACCGCCTACCGCAAGGCCCGCGAACAGTGGGTCACCATCCTCGACGAGCTCGACGCCCTGCGCGCCAACTCACGCGATCTCGCGCAGGAGGCCGACCGGCTGCGGTTCGGCATCGACGAGATCAACGCGGTGAACCCCCAGCAGGGGGAGGACGAGGAACTCGCCGACACCATCCGACGGCTGAGCGACCTCGAATCGATCCGGTCCGCCGCGGCCGGATCGCAGGACGTCATCGCCGGGGACGCCGGATCGGTGATCGAGGGACTCGGGCAGGTGCGCTCACTCCTGGAGGGCGCCGCCGATGCCGAACTGCAACGACTGGCCGGCCGCGTCGGCGAGGCGCTGACCGTCGTCACCGACATCGGCGCCGAGCTCACCGACTTCCTGTCCGGGCTGCCCGGTGATGCCGACGCCCTCGACCAGTTGCTGAGCCGTCAGGGCGAGCTCAAGTCGCTGGTGCGCAAGTACGCCCCCGACATCGACGGTGTGATCGCGTGGCGGGACGAGTCCACCGAGCGACTCGCCCAGATCGACGACCCGCAGGCGAGTATCGACGAGCTCGAACGACGCTCGGAGATCGCGCGCACCGCCGTCGCCGAGGCTGCCGGCAAGCTGCACACCGTCCGGGCCAAGGCGGCGTCGTCGATGGCATCGAAGGTGTCCAAGGAGCTGGCCGGTCTGGCGATGGGGGATGCGACCCTGGCCGTCGACGTCGCACTCGAGGCCCCGGGCGCCGACGACCGGTTGACCATCACCGTGGGTGACAAACCCGCGCATGCGGGGTCCGACGGCGCCGACCGGATCGAGTTCGCGCTGGTGCCGCACAAGGGCGCCCGGCCGCTGCCGATCGCCACCTCGGCGTCCGGCGGTGAGCTCTCGCGCGTGATGCTGGCATTGGAAGTGGTTCTGGCCGAACCGACTTCGGGTTCGGCGATGGTCTTCGACGAGGTCGACGCCGGTGTCGGCGGTCGTGCGGCGGTGGAGATCGGACGGCGCCTGGCACGACTGGCGCGCGCCCATCAGGTGATCGTGGTGACCCATCTGCCGCAGGTGGCGGCCTTTGCCGACAACCATCTGGTGATCGGCAAACATTCCGGAAAGGGCGCCGCGCAGACCAGCACCGTCCGCGCCCTCGACCGCGACGAGCGGATCGCCGAGCTGGCCCGGATGCTCGCCGGCCTGGGCGAATCCGACACCGGCAAGGCGCACGCCGAGGAACTCCTGAGTACTGCTGAGGGAGAAAAAGACTCCTGAGACTCAAGTTCTGGATGGGATGCCTGTGACAAAAGTTGCGTGTGTTACGGCGCGCCTCCTGGGTTTGCCGTCGCGATGAGCTGATCATTGCGGGCATGAAGATGCCTGCACTGCTCGCGCGGAACACCGAAGAACTGCCTGGCGTCATCGGAGTCGCCAGAATCGACAAGAACACCAAACGTCTGCTGGAACGGGTCGGGCCCGGGGACATCGCGATCCTCGACGAGGTCGACCTCGACCGGGTGACCGCCGACGCGTTGGTGGCGGCCAATGTGGTCGCCGTGGTCAACGCGTCGTCGTCGATCAGTGGCCGCTATCCCAACCTCGGTCCCGAGGTGCTGGTCGCGTCGGGCATCGTGCTGCTCGACGAGGTCGGCACCGAGGTGTTCAAGCGGGTCAAGGACGGTGCCAAGATCCGCCTGCACGACGACCGCATCTTCGTCGGCGAGCGGCGCCTGGCCAAGGGCATCACCCTCGACGAACCCGACATCGCGAGCATGATGATCGACGCCAAGACCGGCCTCGTCGATCACCTGGAGGCGTTCTCCGGCAACACGATCGAGTTCATCCGCAGTGAATCGCCGCTGCTGGTCGACGGTGTCGGCGTGCCCGACATCGACGTCTCGCTGGTCGGCAAGCATGTCGTGGTGGTAGCCGACGGGCTCGACCACGCCGCCGATCTCAAGTCGCTCAAGCCGTTCATCAAGGAGTACGCGCCGGTGCTGGTGGGCGTCGGCGCGGGTGCCGACACCCTGGTCAAGGCCGGCTACAAGCCTGCGGTGATCGTCGGCGACCCCGACGACATGAAGGCCGCCACCCTCAAGTGCGGTGCGCAGGTGGTGCTGCCCGCCGACACCGACGGCCACGCCCCCGGGCTCGAACGCATCCAGGACCTCGGCATCGGTGCCACCACCTTCCCGGCGGCCGGATCCGCCGGCGACCTCGCCCTGCTGCTGGCCGACTTCCATGGCGCCGATCTGATCGTCACCGTCGGCTACGGCGGCAGCCTCGACGACTTCTTCGACCGTTCCCGGCGGGAGAGTGCGCCGTCGACCTTCCTCACCCGACTCAAGGTGGGCCCCAAACTGGTGGACGCCAAGGCCGTGGCGACGCTGTACCGCAGCCGGGTGTCCGGCGCGGCGATCGCCTGTGTCGTCCTGGCCGCACTGGTCGCCGTGATCGCCGCGGTGATGCTGTCGAGTGCCGGTGCCGACGTCACCGACTGGATTGTCGCGCAATGGAACCAGCTCGTCGAGTGGGTTCGGGGAGTCTGGAACAGGTAACGCATGATCACGATTCGCCAGCACGTCATCTCACTGGTGGCGGTGTTCCTGGCACTGGCCCTGGGGCTGTTCCTGGGGTCGGGTTTTGTCGGTGACCGGATGAACTCGCTGACCGGGACCAGTCGTGACCGGATCGGGGACCTCGAGCGCGAGCGCGATGCCCTCAACGATCAGGTCAATGCCGCCAACAGCTTCGACGCCGCGATCGCCCCCCGGGTGATCGCCGGTCAGCTGCGCGGTCAGACGGTCCTGGTGGTCACCACGCCGAACGCCGCCGACTCCGACATCACCGCGGTCAAGGAGTCGATCTCCGCCGCCGGTGGGGCCTTCGGGGGGCAGATCGGCCTCACCGACACCCTGATCCGCGACGACAAGTCCGAACAGTTGCGCACCATCGTCGACCAGACCATCCCGGCCGGCGCCACGCTGCGCACCGAACTCGTCGACTCCGGCGGGCGGGCCGGTGATCTGCTCGGCACGGTACTGCTGCACCGTGCGGGTCAGCCGGCGGCCGCGACGAACGACCGCACCACCGCATTGCAGACCCTGCGCGAGGGCGGGTTCATCAGCTACGTCGACAACGCGATCAAACCGGCCGATCTGGTCGTGTTCGTCTCCGGTGATGCGCTCCCGACCGATTCCGGCGCCCAGGGACAGGTCACCGCACGCCTCGCCGCGGCGATGACCGCCCGCGCCCAGGGCGGCGCCTTCGTCGGCCGTACCGGCTCGGCCGGTGGCGGCTCACCGATCGCGGTGATCCGCTCCGACCCGGCGTTGCGCAACGCGGTGTCGACCGTCGACGACGTCGATCAGCAGACCGGTCTGATCACCACGGTGCTGGTGCTCAACCAGGAAAGCGACGGCAAGACCGGGGCTTATGGCACCGGTGCCGGTGCCACCGCGATCACCGTCGGAGCCTGATCGGCTTCGGTCCGCCGACCCGGAGAGTGGCGCACCCCACGTATCCCATGCCGCCGATCTCGGTGTGGTGGCAAGGGAACCGGGTCGGTGGTGTTAGGCTGGAGTCCCGTAGGTGAGCAGGCTTTCAGGACCTGATCCGGCCGACGGGAGACTTTCTTTTGCGACCTCTTCGCCATGTCAACACTGACACGAAGCATATTTTTGTCACAGGCGGTGTGGCCTCGTCACTCGGCAAGGGGCTGACCGCCTCAAGCCTTGGGCAGCTACTGACCGCACGTGGCCTCCGCGTGACGATGCAGAAGCTCGATCCGTATCTGAACGTCGATCCGGGAACGATGAATCCGTTCCAGCACGGCGAGGTGTTCGTCACCGAGGACGGTGCCGAGACCGACCTCGACGTCGGACACTATGAGCGGTTCCTCGACCGCAACCTCTCGCAGTCGGCGAATGTGACCACCGGACAGGTGTATTCGACCGTCATCGCCAAGGAGCGGCGCGGCGAGTACCTCGGTGAGACCGTGCAGGTGATCCCGCACATCACCGACGAACTCAAGTCGCGGGTGCTCGCGATGCGTGAGCCCGACGCCGACGGGCACGCCCCGGATGTGGTGATCACCGAGATCGGGGGCACCGTCGGCGACATCGAGTCGCTGCCGTTCATCGAGGCCGCCCGTCAGATCCGCCACGACGTCGGCCGCGACAACATCTTCTTCCTGCACGTCTCACTGGTGCCCTACCTGGCGCCGTCGGGGGAGCTGAAGACCAAGCCGACCCAGCATTCGGTGGCCGCGCTGCGCAACGTCGGCATCCAGCCCGACGCGCTGATCCTGCGCTGCGACCGGGACGTGCCGGAGGGGCTGAAGAAGAAGATCGCGCTGATGTGCGACGTCGACGTCGAAGGCGTCATCTCCACCCCGGACGCGCCGTCGATCTACGACATCCCCAAGGTGCTGCACAGCGAGCAGCTCGACGCCTACGTGGTGCGCAAGCTGGGTCTGCCGTTCCGTGACGTCGACTGGACCGAGTGGGGCGAGCTGCTGCACCGCGTGCACGACCCGCGCGAGACCGTGCGGATCGCGCTCGTCGGCAAGTACGTCGACCTGCCCGACGCCTACCTGTCGGTGACCGAGGCGATCCGCGCCGGCGGCTTCGCCTGGCGTGCGCGTGCCGAGATCAAGTGGGTGCCCTCCGACGAGTGCGCCACCGAGGCCGGTGCGCAGGCTGCGCTGTCCGACGTCGACGGCATCCTGGTGCCCGGCGGCTTCGGTATCCGCGGCATCGAGGGCAAGCTCGGTGCGATCTCCTATGCCCGTCGCCGCGGCATCCCGCTGCTGGGGCTGTGCCTGGGCCTGCAGTGCATCGTGATCGAGGCGGCCCGGTCGGTGGGTCTGACCGACGCGAGCTCCGACGAGTTCGACCCGGACACCCCGCACCCGGTGATCTCGACCATGGCCGATCAGCAGGACGCCGTGTCCGGTGAGGCCGATCTGGGCGGCACCATGCGACTGGGCGCCTACCCGGCGAAGCTCACCAAGGGTTCGCTGGTGGCCAAGGCATACGGCACCACCGACGTCTCCGAGCGTCACCGCCACCGCTACGAGGTCAACAACGCCTACCGCGACAAGATCGCCGAGTCGGGTCTGCAGTTCTCCGGCACCTCGCCGGACGGACATCTGGTGGAGTTCGTCGAGTACCCCGCCTCGGTGCACCCGTTCCTGGTGGGCACACAGGCCCACCCGGAGCTCAAGAGCCGGCCCACCCGCCCGCATCCGCTGTTCCGCGACTTCATCGATGCATCGCTGAAATACAAGGCAGCCGAACGTCTTCCGGTTGATCTCGGTGAGTTCGATCCGTCGGATGCCGCCCCGGATGCCGTCGTCGAGGTGGCTGCGGTGGCCGCCGCCGAGGAGGGCGAACAGGATTGACCGACGCACCGTCCGGCCCCGGCACGCACGGGTTCGATGTCCACGACTCGCGCACGGTGTACACCGGCGCGATCCTGGCGCTGCGCGTCGACGACGTCGAGATGCCCGGCGGCCGGATCGCCGAACGGGAAGTGGTCGAACACTACGGTGCGGTGGCCGTCGTCGCCCGTGACGCGCACGGACGGATCGCGATGGTCCGTCAGTACCGCCACCCGGTGGGACGGCGTCTGCTCGAACTGCCCGCCGGACTGCTCGACCAGTCCGGCGGGGAGTCGCCGGTGGACGCGGCACGCCGCGAGCTGGCCGAGGAGACCGACCTCGCGGCCGGGCACTGGCGGGTACTGGTCGACCTGACGCTCTCGCCCGGTTTCACCGACGAGGCGCTGCGTCTGTATCTCGCCACCGACCTGACATCACTGGCCGCGGCCGAACGCACCGACGAAGAGGCCGACATGGCCGTGGAGTGGGTGCACCTCGACGACGCGGTGGCCAAGGTGTTCGCCGGGGAGATCGTCAACGCGACGGCGGTCGCCGGGGTGTTGGCGGCCGCGGCCGCCGATCGCGGCGCCGCCCCGTTGCGTGAGGTGTCGGCGCCCTGGCCGGACGAGCCGGGTGCCCTGCGCGCCCGAAAGGCCCGCGAGGGCTCGGATCCGACCGGCGGGTGAGGGGAGTGTCCACGGGTGCGCGCGTGAGCATCGACGATGCGGTTGCGCGTTATCTGGACCATCTCACCGTCGAGCGGGGCGTCGCGGCCAACACCCTGGCGTCCTACGGGCGCGACCTCGAACGGTATCGGCGCTACCTCGCCGACCGTCGGATCGACGGGCTCGACGAGGTGTCCGAGGCCGACGTCCGGGAGTTCCTGGTGGCATTGCGCCGCGGTGATCCCGACGCCGGCCACGATCCGCTCGCCGACAGCTCGGTGGCGCGAACCCTGGTGGCCACCAGAGGTTTTCACAAGTTCGCCGCCGCCGAGGGAATCGTCGTCGACGACGTGGCGCACGGGGTGCGGCCACCGGCACCCGCCCGGCGCCTGCCCAAGGCGCTGCCGGTGGCCGACGTGGTGCGCATCCTGGAGACCGCGGGCGCCGGAGATCATCCACGCGCCCTGCGGGATCGGGCTCTGCTCGAACTGCTCTACAGCTGCGGGGCCCGCATCTCCGAGGCCACCGGGCTCGACGTCGACGACATCGACACCGAACTGCGTGCGGTGCGGTTGCACGGCAAGGGCGGCAAGGAACGCCTGGTGCCGATCGGCGGTCCGGCGGTGGAGGCACTCGACGCCTACCTGGTGCGGGGCCGGCCCTCGTTGATCTCCCGCGCGACGCCGGCGATGTTCCTCAACGCCCGCGGGGGCCGGCTCACCCGGCAGGGGGCCTGGCAGGTACTCGCCGGGGCGGCCGAACGCGCCGGACTCGAGCAGAGCGTCTCCCCGCACACCCTGCGGCACAGCTTTGCCACCCACCTGCTCGACGGCGGCGCCGACGTCCGGGTGGTGCAGGAACTGCTCGGGCACGCATCGGTGACCACCACGCAGGTCTACACCCTGGTCACGGTCAACACGATGCGTGAGGTCTACGCCACTGCCCATCCGCGGGCACGGTGAACGGCGATGCTCCGCCGGTTCCCGGCGCCAACGCACTAGGCTGACACAAGGGTTCGAGACGAGTCGTCGACAACCGGCAGAGAAAGGGGCGTCGCACCTGTGAGCATTCCGACCACACGGCAGGACGGCGTCTCCGGCGACGATCAGTTCCGTCTCGATGATCAGTATCGCCTGGAGGTGCCCACGAACACCGGTGTCGACGAGACCGAAAAAGCTGGTCAGACAGCTCCGAAAGCCGAGATCGGGCCGACCGGCCGGCCGTACCGTGCGGTGCCGGTCCCCACTCCGCTCGAGCGTCACGGCCCCGCCACCGTGATCGCGGTGTGTAACCAGAAGGGCGGCGTCGGCAAGACGACGTCGACGATCAACCTGGGAGCCGCGCTCGCCGAGTACGGCCGTCGGGTGCTGCTGGTGGATCTCGATCCGCAGGGAGCGCTCTCGGCGGGACTGGGTGTGCCTCATCACGAGCTGGACGAGACCGTCTACAACCTGCTGGTGCCGCCGCATGCGGCCACCGACGACGTCCTGATGCGCACCCGGGTGGACGGGCTCGACCTGCTGCCGAGCAACATCGACCTGTCGGCGGCGGAGATCCAGCTGGTCACCGAGGTGGGCCGCGAACAGGCCCTCGGCCGGGCATTGCATCCGGTACTCGACCGCTACGACGTGGTGCTGATCGACTGCCAGCCCTCGCTGGGGCTGCTCACCGTCAACGCCCTGGCCTGCTCGGACACCGTCCTGATCCCGATGGAGTGTGAGTACTTCAGCCTGCGTGGGCTGGCGCTGCTCAACGACACCATCGAAAAGGTGCACGACCGTCTCAACCCGCGGCTCGACGTCGGCGGAATCCTGGTCACCATGTTCGACGCCCGCACCCTGCATTCGCGTGAGGTGATGGCGCGCGTGGTCGAGGTGTTCGGCGAGAAGGTGTACGACACCGTCGTCTCCCGGACCGTCCGGTTCCCGGAGACGAGCGTCGCCGGTGAACCGATCACATCGTGGGCGCCCAAGTCCGCCGGCGCCGAGGCATACCGTGCCCTGGCGCGTGAGGTGATCGCGCGCAACGTCAAGCAGGCATGACCGAACCGGCCACCGACGAGGTTCCCGACGTCCCGGCCGACATTCCGGCAGACGGTATCCCGGCAGACGGTTCAGCGCCGTCGGGAGATGCCGTGCCGCCGGGCGACGCTGCGGTCACCGGGGGAACCCATACCCCGACGGCGACCGCCGACGGTGAATCGGCGCACAAGGGTGCCGAGGAGACCGGATTCCGGGTCAAACTCAAGAACTTCGAGGGGCCCTTCGATCTGCTGCTGAACCTGATCAGCCAGCATCGGATGGACGTCACCGAGGTGGCGTTGCACGAGGTCACCGACGACTTCATCGCCTACACCAAACAGATGGGGCCGGAACTCGGCCTGGAGCAGACCACCGAGTTCCTCGTCGTCGCCGCGACCCTGCTCGACCTCAAGGCGGCGCGACTGCTGCCGTCCGGCGAAGTGGACGATCCCGAGGATCTCGCCCTGCTGGAGGCCCGAGACCTGCTGTTCGCGCGGTTGCTGCAGTACCGCGCCTACAAACAGGTGGCGGCGTTGTTCGGCGAGCTCGAGGCCGCCGCCCTGCAGCGCTATCCGCGCTCGGTGTCGTTGGAGGACCGCTACGCCGACCTGCTGCCGGAGGTACAACTCGGCGTCGACGCCGACGGGTTCGCCCAGGTGGCCGTCGCGGCGATGCGTCCGCGGCCGGTCCCGACCGTGGGTCTCGACCACCTGCACGACGTGCACCAGGTGTCGGTGCCGGGGCAGGCCCGCCGGATGGCGGCGCTGCTCAGTGCAGCCCCCGATGACTGGCTGACCTTCCGGCAGCTCACCGCCGACTGTGCCACCGGGCTCGAGGTGGTGGGCAGCTTCCTGGGACTGCTGGAGTTGTTCCGGGAGCGGGCGATCTCCTTCGATCAGCCGGAGGCGCTGGGGAATCTGCGCGTGAGCTGGTCCGGGGAACGCGCCCCCGGAGAGTTGAGTTTCGAGCGGGCCGAGGAGGACTACGAGTGAGCGAGACCGACGAGGTCCCCGAGATGGACGACCCGGTATCGAGCGCCGGCGACCTGGTTGCCGGCGAGCCGGATGCCGGCGAGCCGGCGCGCGCCGACACCGCCGACACCGCCGACTCCGCAGAACCTGACATCCCTGCCGAGCCCGGTGTCCCTGCCGAGCCCGATATCCCTGCCGAGCCCGATATCCCTGCCGAGCCGGAGACACCGGTCGTTTCCGAGCCGCCGGTGGTCCTGGAGGACACCGCGGTACTCGACGAGCCGGGGGAGGCCGCCGAGATCGCCCTCGACGACGCGTCGCTGCGGGCGGCGCTGGAGGCGGTGCTGCTCGTCGTCGACACCCCGGCCACCTCCGACGAGCTGGCGAGCGCCGTCGACTCCGACAAGCGCCGGGTCACCGACATGCTCAACCGGATGTCGTCGGAGCTCACCGAACGGGGCAGCGGCATCGACCTGCGCTTCGCCGGGGATGGCTGGCGCTTCTACACCCGCACCGACTACGCCCCCTATGTCGAACGTCTCCTTCTCGACGGTGCACGGTCCAAGCTCACCCGTGCCGCGCTCGAGACACTCGCGGTGGTGGCCTACCGCCAGCCGGTCACCCGTGCCCGGGTGAGCGCGATCCGCGGTGTCAACGTCGACGGCGTGATCCGCACACTGGTCGCCCGTGGCCTGATCAACGAGGTGGGCACCGAGCCGCAGACCACCGCAACCACCTACGGCACCACCGACCTGTTCCTCGAACGACTCGGGCTGGCGTCACTGTCCGAGCTGCCCGATCTGGCACCGCTGCTGCCCGACGTCGACCTCATCGACGACCTCGACGAGGAACTGCTCGCCGATCCCCGATTCGCCAAACTCGCGGGCAAAGCGTCAGACTCGGAGGGGGCGTCGGACGACGGATCGTCGGCCGGGGCCCGATCAGATACCCCCGACATACAGGACTGAACATGGCAACCGCTGGCCGAGATGGCACACCGGGACCGCGCAAGCGAGGCAAACCCACCGCGAAGAGCGGGGCGGGTCAGCCCAAACGCACCGGCAAGAAGCCCACGCACCGAGGCGCCGCCGGCGTCGGTGGGGCCGAGCACCGGGGCAAGAAGAGGCATCGTAAGGGCAGTTCACAGCCTGATGTGAACGCCGGACGCATTCGGCTCAACAATGCGAAGCCCGCTCGGCACCAGACGGTGTCCGCCGGCACCGACGACGGTGGTGCGACCTACGTCGCCGACGGCGTCCGGTTGCAGAAGGTGCTCGCCCAGGCCGGCGTGGCCTCGCGGCGTGGCGCCGAGGAGATGATCGCCGCCGGTCGCGTCGAGGTGGACGGCGAGATCGTCACCGAACAGGGCCTGCGGATCGACCCCGACACCGCGGTGATCCGCGTCGACGGTGCCCGCGTCATCATCGACGAGACCCGTCAGTACCTGGCACTGAACAAGCCCAAGGGCTGGCAGTCGACCATGTCCGACGACCAGGGCCGTCCCTGCGTCGGTGACATCGTCGCCGAGCGCGTGATGGCGGGCCAGCGCCTGTTCCACGTCGGCCGCCTCGACGCCGACACCGAGGGTCTGCTGCTGCTGACCAACGACGGCGAGCTGGCCCATCGTCTGATGCACCCCTCGTACGAGGTGCCCAAGACCTACATCGCCACCGTGCGTGGTGAGGTGCTGCGCAACCTGGGCCGCACCCTGCGTGAGGGTGTGGAACTCGAGGACGGTCCGGTCTCGGTGGACAGCTTCACCGTGCTGGCCGTGCACGAGGGACAGTCTCAGGTCCGGATCACCCTGCACGAGGGCCGCAACCGGATCGTGCGCCGCCTGATGGAGGCCGTCGGACATCCGGTCCAGGCGCTGGTGCGCACGCACATCGGCACCGTCACCCTCGGCGAGCAGCGGCCGGGCAGCCTGCGTGTGCTCGGGCGCGACGAGGTGGGTGCGCTGTACAAGGCGGTCGGTCTGTGAACGCCGGCGTGATCGCCATCGACGGTCCCGCCGGGACCGGTAAGTCGACCATCTCGAAGCTGTTGGGCGACAAGGTCGGTGCCCACTATCTCGACACCGGTGCGATGTACCGGGCGGCGACCCTCGCGGTGTTGCGGGCCGGAGTGCCCGCCGACGACGCCGATGCGGTGACCGCCGTGGTGGATGCCGCCGACATCGTCTTGCAGCCCACCGGGACCGGTGCGTCACGGGTGCTGCTCGACGGCGAGGACGTGTCCGGGCCGATCCGCACCGACGAGGTGACCGCGAATGTGTCTGCGGTGTCGGCGATCCCGGCGGTCCGCACCAAACTCGTGGACCTGCAGCGCCGCCAGGCCGAGAACGATCTGCTGGTGGTGGAAGGGCGTGACATCGGGACCGTGGTGTTCCCGGATGCGGTGGTGAAGATCTTCCTCACCGCCACCCCGGAGGCGCGCGCGCTGCGTCGTCATCGGCAGAATCTGGCCGCCGGCCGGCCCAGTGATCTCGACGAGGTGCTCGCCGCGGTGAACCGCCGCGATCATCTCGATTCCACCCGTGCGGTGTCGCCGCTGCGTCCGGCCGACGACGCGATCATGGTGGACACCAGTGACATGACCCTGGAGCAGGTGCTCGACCATCTGGTCGACCTGGTCCGGGCGAGGATCGGAGTTGCATCGTGACCGACATCGGCGATCAGCAGTCCAGCGACATCACCGCATTGCCCGGAGACGGCACCTGGTCGGATGAATCCGATTGGGAAATCGGTGATTTCGATGCACTCGACGAGTTCGGGGAATTCGAGCGGGTCTCCGAGGTGGCCATTGTCGGCCGGCCGAACGTGGGCAAGTCGACGCTGGTGAACCGCATCCTCGGCCGACGTGAGGCCGTCGTCGAGGACATCCCGGGTGTCACCCGCGACCGCGTGTCGTACTCGGCGTCGTGGTCGGGTCGACGGTTCAGCGTCGTCGACACCGGCGGATGGGAACCCGACGCCAAGGGGCTGCAGCAGGCCGTCGCGGCGCAGGCCGAGCGGGCGATGAACACCGCCGACGTGATCGTCGTCGTGGTGGATGCCACCGTGGGTGCCACCGCCACCGACGAGGCCGTCGCGCGCGTGCTCCGGCGGTCCAAGACCCCGGTCATCCTCGTGGCCAACAAGGTCGACAGCGAGCGCCTGGAGGCCGAGACCGCGTCGTTGTGGTCGTTGGGTCTCGGCGAACCGTATCCGGTGTCGGCGGCCCATGGCCGTGGTGCCGGTGATCTTCTCGACGTGATCTTGGCGAAGCTGCCCACCACCCCGCGTGAGGTGTCGGGGCAGCTCGGCGGACCGCGTCGTGTGGCGCTGGTCGGCAAGCCGAACGTCGGCAAGAGTTCGCTGCTGAACAAGCTGGCCGGATCCGAGCGTTCGGTGGTCGACAATGTCGCGGGCACCACGGTCGACCCGGTCGACGAGCTCATCGAGCTCGGCGGCAGCACCTGGCAGTTCGTCGACACCGCCGGTCTGCGCCGCAAGGTGCGTACCGCCAGCGGTCACGAGTACTACGCGTCGCTGCGGACACGCGCGGCGATCGACGCCGCGGAGATCGCGATCCTGCTGATCGACGCGTCGCAGCCGATCACCGAGCAGGACCTGCGGGTGCTGTCGATGGTGATCGAATCCGGTCGCGCCCTGGTGATCGCGTTCAACAAGTGGGATCTGGTCGACGAGGACCGTCGCTACCAGCTCGACAAGGAGATCGACCGTGAGCTCGCCCGCGTCCCGTGGGCGCGTCGGGTGAACATCTCGGCCATGACCGGTCGCGCGGTACAGAAGCTCGTGCCGGCCCTGGAGTCGTCGCTGGAGTCGTGGGACAAGCGCGTGTCCACCGGCCCGCTGAACACCTGGCTCAAAGAGGTCATCGCCGCTAATCCGCCGCCGCTGCGCGGTGGTCGGCAGCCGCGCGTGCTGTTCGCCACCCAGGCGTCGGTGCGTCCGCCGACCTTCGTGCTGTTCAGTACCGGGTTCCTCGAGGCCGGCTACCGCCGCTTCCTGGAACGTCGTCTGCGCGAGCAGTTCGAGTTCGACGGCTCGCCGGTGCGGATCAACGTGCGTGTGCGCGAGCGGCGGGACCGGCGCAAGCGCTGACCGCCGCTCTGGCCATACCCCCTCGACGACGCTCCCTCGGTCCGGTGCATCACGCACCCGGCCGGGGGAGCGTTGCGATCGGATCACCCTGTGCCAACCCCGAACGCAGGCACCGGCAGCTGTGTGATACTGCCCACATGATCCTCATCGGAATCATCGTCTTCGGAATCCTCGTGGGCTTCCTCGCCCAGCTCATCCTCGGCCGCAAGCGCGCCAGCCTGGACTGGGGACTCGCGTGCGCCACCGGACTCGCCGGCGCATTCCTCGGCGGGGTCTTCGCCAGTGTCGTCACCGGCCATGGAATGGGGTGGAGCTGGCCCGGCCTGATCGGTGCGGTGGCAGGTTCTGTGATCTTGACCGCACTCTGGCAGTGGTATCAGCAGACCTCCGAACAGGAGTAAGCGCCCAAAACCGCCTCTGACCTGCCGATTGGTCCCAGACGGGGGTGGTCGGCTAATGTCATCTAGGCCTTCTTCGGAAGGCAACGGGCTGTGGCGCAGTTTGGTAGCGCACTTGACTGGGGGTCAAGTGGTCGCAGGTTCAAATCCTGTCAGCCCGACGCAGGTCAGAGGCGGTTTCCGGTCACCGGAGACCGCCTCTTTTGCGTTCGTACGCCAACGCCATACGCCAACGGGGATCTCACGACAGACCGGCCCCGAGGTTGTCCAGCGCCGACCGTGCCGCGTCGTCGGAGGTGTGCCCGTAGATGTGGCCGGTGATCGCAATGGAGGAGTGGCCCAGGATGTCGGCCACGGCCTTGATGTGCGCCCCACCCTCCAGGAGCCCGACCGCGGCCGAGTGGCGGAGTGTGTGGGCTCCCACGTCCTCAATCCCGGCGGCCTTGGCGGCCACCTCCACGACGCGGAGCATGTTCCTCGGGTCCACAATCGTCCCGGCAGCGGTGGTGAACACCATCCCGGTCTCGGTCTAGACGTTGGCCGCGGTCTTGCGCTCGGCGTCCTGGCGGATCTTGTGGGCCTTGAGTTCGGCCACCAGGGGAGCGGCCAGCGGTACCCGACGCCGGGACCGGGTGGTCTTGGGCTCGGAGAGCACCAGTTCCCCGCCGACCCGACCCAGCGTGTGCTTGACCGTCATCTCGGCCTTGGCCAGGTCCACGTCCGACCACGCCAGTCCGGCCACCTCCCCGCGACGTAGGCCGGTGAACGCCATGAGGAAGACGGCCGGGTAGTACCGGGAGCCCTTGGCGTGGGATAGGAGGGACTTGACCTCGGCGGTGGACAGGTGGCGGGCCTCGGATCGGGTGACCTTGGGACGCCGGACCTTGGCCACCGGGTTGGTGGCCAGGAGCCCGTCGCGGACCGCGATCTCCAGTGTGGCAGCGGCCAGGCGGCAATGTCCGTGCATGGACTCGAAAGTGTGGGTACCGCTTCTAGTCGCACTGATCGGTGGAACATTCGTCATCGTCACCACGACCGTATCCCGGGCCACGGCCCGCGATGTTGCACAGTTGGGCGCCCAGTAGAAGCGCCGGGATAACGACATTCAGGTTCTCGAAGCCTACGGG
>NZ_BCNF01000143.1 GCF_001485495.1 Gordonia desulfuricans NBRC 100010
GCCGAGCGCCAGCAGGGCCGCGCCGAGTCCGCCGGCCGCCCCGGCCCCGGTCTCGGCGCTGATGTCACCGCCGGCGAGTTCGGTGAGCACCCGGTTCCACTCGGCCATGCGATGTTCGAGCCGGACCAGCGCGGCGGCGTCGGCGCCCTTCTGCGGGCCGAACACGGCGATCGCGCCGAGCGGCCCGAGCAGCGGGTTCTCCACATCGGAGGCGGCCACCACGTCGATGCCCGCACACCGCTCGAGGGCGCGCTCGGGTCCGCCGAGCGCCTCGATCAGGCCGCGACCCCCGTCATTGGAGGCGCTGCCGCCGAGCCCGACGACGACCGAGGCGACCCCGGCGCGCAGTGCGGCGTCGACGAGCATCCCGACACCGGTGGTGTCGGCGGTCTGGGCGGTGCGCGGGGTGGGGCCGCCGCCGAGCTGATGCAGTCCGCATGCCTGCGCGCATTCGACGTAGCCGACGAGGTGGTCGGGATCGCGGTCGTCGAGCAGCCACCGCGCGGTGACCGACGCACCGAGCGGGCCGGGCACGGTCTCGGTGTGCACCTGCCCGAACCGGCCGGCGAGGACGTCGACGAACCCCGGTCCGCCATCGGACTGCGGTGCGTGCACCACCTCGTCGTCGGGGCGCGACGCCGACCATCCGGTCGCGATCGCGTCGGCGGCCTCGACCGCGGTCAGGGTGTTACCGAACGAATCCGGTGCGATCAGGACGCGCATCGCCACTCCTGTGCAACGGTGTGAACTCCGGGGGACGCCATGCGGGCAAAGTATAGGGAGGTCGACGCGGGACGGCAGCGCGGAATCGCCTAGGCTCGAAGGCGTGAAGCTGCCATGGAAGAAGGACGAATCCCCGGCCGACGCCGCGGGTGAGACGTCCGCCGACGATGCGTCGATCGAGGACGCTGCCGACACCACCGACGAGTCCGGGCGGGGCAGCGCCTATACCCCCGGAAAGGGACGTCCGACCCCGTCGCGCCGCCAGTCGCAGGGCCGCAAGCGTGGCCCGGTGACACCGCCGCCGACCACGCGCGCCGAGGCCCGCGCCCGCAAGAAAGAGCTCAAGAGCTCGATGTCCAAGGAGGACAAGCGCAAGCTGAGCGCCGATCGTCGCTCCCAGCGGCTCGAGCAGCGGGAACGCATGATGGCCGGCGAGGAGAAGTACCTCATGCCGCGCGACAAGGGCGAGGTGCGGCGCTATGCCCGCGACATCGTCGACTCGCGCCGCAACTTCGCCGGACTGTTCATGCCGTTCGCGATCGTGCTGATCGTGGTGATGTTCCTGCCGTCGATCGCGGCGTACTCGACCTTGCTGCTGCTGGCCTTCGTGGTCCTGATGGCGATCGACGGCGTGATCCTCGGGCGTCTCGTGAACAGCCGTGTGCGCGAGCGTTTCCCGGACACCACCGACACCGGGATCAAGCTGGGCTGGTACTCCTTCACGCGTGCCATGCAGCTGCGCAAGATGCGCGCCCCGGCCCCGCAGGTCGCCGCGGGCGACGAAGTCTGACCGGCGATGACCACACGCGGGCATCGGACGCTGATCCTCGGCGGGGTGCGATCGGGGAAATCCGATCACGGTGAAGATCTTCTGCGCGCACACGCTTCGGTGCGGTATCTGGCCACCGGCCCGACGCTGACCACCGACACCGAGTGGACGGCGCGGGTCGAGCGGCATCGCGCACGCCGCGGTGACCGGTACACGACTGTGGAGACCACCGCACTCGCCGACGAGCTTCGCGCACACAGGGATACGGCGACGCTCGTCGACGATCTGGGCAACTGGCTGGCGGCACGTCTCGACGCCACCGACGCGTGGTCGGCCGAGACCGTCGACCGAGCCGGCGAGAACGCCGAGTTGTGTTCGGCGATCGGCGGTTTCGATGGCGACCTGGTGCTGATCAGCCCCGAGGTGGGGCTCGCGCCGGTACCGCCGACGCCGGCGGGTCGGCTGTTCCAGGATCAGCTCGGGGTGCTCAACGCGGCGGTCGCCGCGGTCTGCGACCGGGTCCTGCTGGTGGTGGCCGGGCGCGTGATCGACCTGTCCGACGCCGCGGTCGTGACGCCGCGGCCGTCGACCACCGGGGACCGCATGGCCACCGGCTCCTCCGTGACACCGACGGGCAGCACCGAACCGGTTGCCGCACAAACCGTCTCCCCTGGGTCTGCCGCTCCCTCGGTCCCCGCCGCCCCGATTCCGGTCCCGGTGGCCACACCGTCTGCGCCGGTCGACCTGCCGACCGGCGTGGTCCGCGTCGAGGCCGACGGCCCCGGTGACCGGCCACGTCCCGATCCCACCGACGCCGAGGTGTTCGGTCCGATCGATCCCCCCGACGAGGCGATCGCCGACGAGGCCCGTGCCCGTCAGCTCACCCTGACCAAGCCGGCCGGCTCCCTGGGCCGGCTCGAAGAGCTCGGCGTGTGGATCTCGGCCTGCCAAGGGGTGTGCCCGCCGCGTCCGATCACCGCGCCGACCGTCGTGGTGTTCGCCGGTGACCACGGCGTCGCCCGCTCCGGTGTCTCGGCGTTTCCGCCGGAGGTCACCGTGCAGATGGTCGCCAACATCGCCGAGGGCGGAGCGGCGGTCAACGTGCTCGCCGCCCGCTCGGGTGCGCGGGTGCGTGTGGTGGACATGGCCGTCGACGCCGACACCCCACCGCAGTTCGGTACCTACAAGGTGCGTCGCGGCAGCGGAGACCTGCGCGTCACCGACGCCCTCACCGTCGACGAGGCGCGGCAGGCCATCGCGGCCGGCCGGGCCATCGCCGACGACCTGATCGACGCCGGCGCCGACCTGCTGATCCCGGGTGACCTCGGGATCGGCAACACCACGCCGTCGGCCGTCATCGTCGGCACCCTCGCACGCCGCGAACCGGTCGAGGTGGTCGGCCGCGGCACCGGCATCGACGATCTCGGCTGGATGCGCAAGACCGCCGCGATCCGTGACGGCATGCGTCGCGCCCGCCCGCATCGCAACGATCCGCTGCGCCTGCTGGCCGCGGTCGGTGGTGCCGATCTCGCGGCGATGGCCGGCTATCTCGCCCAGGCCGCCGTTCGTAAGACCCCGGCGATCCTCGACGGCGTGGTGGTCACCGCGGCCGCGCTGATCGCCGCCGAGCTCGCGCCGGGCGCCACCCGCTGGTGGCTGGCCGGACACCGGTCGGCCGAGCCGGCCCATTCGATCGCCCTGGAGTACCTCGACCTCGAACCCGTCGTCGAGTTCTCGATGCGGCTCGGTGAGGGCACCGGCGCGCTGGCCGCGTTGCCTGCGGTGATGAGTGCGGTGGACGTGCTGACGTCGATGTCGACCTTCGGTGAGGCCGGGGTCAGCGAGAAGCCCGCCCCCGACGACGAACCCGCCGAGGCGCCCGCCTGATCATGGCCGTCTCGCCGCGTCCGGTGGCCGTCGCGCTTTCCTGGTTGACCGTTGTCCCGATCCCCCGCCGGCTCACCGACGGGGAGTTCGACCGGGCCCTCGGCGGCCGGGTGATGGCGGCCGTACCCGTTGTCGGCGCATTTCTGGGAACCGTTGCGGCACTGGCCGCATGGGGACTGTCTGCGACGAATCTGCCCGGTGCGCTGGCCGGCGTGCTGGTGGTGATCCTGCTCGCGGTGGGCACCCGCGGGATGCATGTCGACGGGGTCGCCGACACCGCCGACGGTCTGGGCTGTTACGGCCCACCCGAACGGGTCACCGAGGTGATGCGGTCGGGCAGCGTCGGGCCGTTCGGTGCGGCGACCGTCGCCGCGATCCTCGCCGTCGACGCCCTGGGATTCGCCGCGCTCGCCGGCGCACACCGATGGCCGGAACTGGGTCTGGCCGTCGCACTGGGCCGCGTCGCCGCGGTGGTCGCGGCCCGGTGGACCCTCTCCCCCGCCCACACCGACGGATTCGGCGCACTCGTCGTCGGCACCCAGAAGGCGTCGGTGGCGGTGTGGACGGTGACGGCCGCGCTCGCCGCCGGACTTGTCGGCGGCCTCGGCGCGAACGACTGGTTCGACACCGCCGGCACGATCCGGGCCGTCGCGGTGACCGTCGTCGTCATCGCGGCGACGTGGCTGTTCACCCGTCATTGCGCGCGACGGATGGGGGGGATCACCGGCGACGTCATCGGCGCCGCGATCGAACTCGGAACGGCGATCGCCGTGATCGGTGTGCTCGTCTGAGCCCGATCACGGCGATCCCGGTCTTCCCCGCTCGGGCGCTCGCCGGCAGACGGTGAGCGCCCGAGCGGGTAGGGTGATCAGAACCCCTGGGGCACGACGGCAGTGAAGATCGTCTTGAAGTGCAGGTAGGCGAAGATCGCCTCCGCACCCAACTCGAACCCGACACCGGAGTCCTTGCGGCCACCGAACGGCGCCCCGATGTCGAAGTTAGCGATGTTGAAGTTCACCGTGCCAGTGTCGAGACGTCGTGCGACGTCGAGTCCGGCGGCCTCGTTCTCCGTGAACACCCCGCCCGAGAGTCCGTAGCGGGAATCGTTGGCGAGTGCGATACCCACCTCCGGACCACCGTCGTACTTCGTGATGGAGACGGCCGGGCCGAACAACTCGTCCCGGAACATCGTCATCTCCGGGGTGACGTCGACGAAGACCGTGGGGTCCACGTAGAAGCCGATGCCCTCGCGCCGCCCGCCACCGACGGTCACCGTCGCTCCCTCGTCACGGGCGACGTCGTAGTAGCGCTGCACCGACTCCTGGTGGGCGCGGCTGACCATCGGACCGACCACGGTCTGCGGATCGAGCGGCTCACCCACCTGCCAGGACGCGACGGTCTCGGTGACCGCCTCGACGACGTCGGGGTAGATCGATGACGGCACGATCAACCGGCTGTTGTTGGTGCACGTCTGACCGTTGTTGGCGAAACTCAGCTCGTGCAGGTTCTCGATCAGCGTGTCGATCGAGGCGTCCTCGAGCAGCACCGCCGCCGACTTGCCGCCCAGTTCGAGGGTGACCGCCTTGAGGTTCTGGCCGGCCAGACCACCGATCCGCCGGCCCACCGGAGTAGAACCGGTGAACGCGACCTTCGACACGCCGGGGTGCACCACGAGGTGATCGCCGCTCGCGTGATCGCACGGCACGATGTTGAGCACGCCGGCGGGCAGACCCGCTTCCTCGGCCGCCTCCGCGATGAGGAACGAGTTCAAGGCGGTGAGCGTGGCCGGCTTGACCACCGCCGTGCAGCCTGCGGCCAGCGCGGGGGCCAGCTTGAAGAACAGGGTGCTCAGCGGATAGTTCCACGGCGCGATCATGGCGACCACACCGATCGGCTCACGCCGCACGAGCGAATGCCCGACACCCGCCGGACGCAGATCCTCGACCGGCGTCGCCTCGATCACATCGGCGTAGAACCGCAGGAGGTTGGCTGCGGTCTCGGCGTTGGCGCCCCGGGCACGGCCGAACGGTGTGCCCACCTCGCGGGCGATCAGCTCGCCGAGCGCGTCGGCACGACGATCGATGGCCCCGGCGAAGCGGCGCATCACTGCACCGCGTTCGGCGGGTCCGTACGAACCCCAGCCCTGTCGATCGCCGAGCGCCGCGGTGGCCGCGGTCACCGCGGCATCGATCTCGGCACGACCGCCGGGCAGGTACGACCCGATCGGGAGTTCAGTGGCCGAATCGACGATCTCCTGCGGATCGGTGCCGGCGGGCGTCACCCACCTGCCGCCGATGTACAGCTCCCGCCGATCGGTTCGGCGCGGGGCCTCCGTCACCGTGCTTCCCATGTGCCCACTCCTTCCCAAGCGGCTGTGCCGCAGACGTCGTCGGATTCCACTACGAGGGTGTCAGCCATGTGCGACCACACCCCGCAGGTTCTTGCCCGCGCGCAGATCGGCGAATCCGTCGTTGATGTCGTCGAGCCGGTAGGTGGCCGAGACGAGCTCGTCCAGATTGATCCGGCCCTGGCGGTAGAGGTCGAGGATGATCGGCACCTCGTGACGCGGATTGCACGATCCGTAGATGGTGCCGCGGATCGTCTGCTCGCGGAACACGATCTGGGTTCCCGGCAGATGCACGTTGGGCTCGAAGACATCCTGCGACATCCCGGCGAGCACGAGCCGTCCACGCGTGCCCAGCATCTCGTAGGCCGAGGTCACCACGGCCTGGGTGGTGTTGCCGGTGCACACGATCACCACGTCGGCACCACCGGCGACGGGGTTCACCGACCACAGGTACTCGGCCGCCTTGGCCGGGCTGTCGAACTCGGCGGTCGAGCCGAACCGCTTGGCGAACTCCAGCTTCGCCGGGTTCACGTCGACCATCACGATGTGGGCGGCACCGGCGAACCGTGCGCCCTGCGCCGCATTGATCCCGACGCCGCCGGCACCGACCACCACGACCGTGTCACCGACGCGGACCTCCGCGGCGTGGACGGCGGCTCCCCATCCGGTGAGGACACCGCAGCTGACCACCGCGACGACGTCGAGCGGGATCTCGGGGTCGACCTTGATCACCGTCTTGGCCGAGACCACCGAGTGCCGCGCGAAGGTGCCCAGTCCACAGTTCGCCGGAATGGTGTTGCCGTCCAACGAGAACCGGAACGTGTCGGGATCGGCCGAGCCCGGGCTGTTCGCGGCGCTGGCGCACAGGTTGGAATGCCCCGACACACACCAGTCGCAGCGGCCACACGTCGGGATGAACGACGCGGCGACGTGGTCGCCCACCGCCAGACCGGTCACCCCCTCGCCGATCTCACGGATGATGCCCGCGCCCTCGTGACCGCCGACGGCGGGCAGGTCGCCCAATCCCCCGTGCCGGAGGTGTTCGTCGGAGAAGCAGAGACCCGCATGGGTGAACTCCACCAGCACCTCCCCGAACCGCGGTGGTGCCAGATCGATCTCGGCGACCTTCCAGTCCTCTCCGGGGGCGAGCATCACTGCTGCTCGGGTCTTCATGTGTCTCCTCACTTCGTGCCGACGAGCTCGGTGTCGGGCTCGTCGGATCCCAGGGTGCGGTCATCGGTGTCGGCAGTCGGCGATGCGGGCGGGAACAGCTTGGTGAGCACCCAGAACCCGATGACACCGGTCAGGAAGGCGACCGCCCAGTTATAGTCGAACAGCGGTTTGAGGAACGTGATGAGACCGTCCTCGGGGAACGGTCCCCCGGCATCGGGAGCCGAGTACGCCCCGCCCACCGATGCCACGATGGCGAGCAACAGCACCGTGATCGCACGCCAGTTGAATCCGCGGTGGTACTCATAGCGTCCACCGCGCAGGTACAGCTCGTCGACGTGCAGTGTGCGGCGCCGGATCAGCCAGTACTCGGTCACCAGGATGCCCGCGACCGAACCGAGGAAGGACCCGGTCACTCCCAGCCAGGTGAAGATGTAGAGGTTGGGATTACCCAACAGGTTCCACGGCTGCATGAGAATCGCGATGACGCCGGTGATCAGACCGCCCAGCTTGAAGGTCACCCGACGCGGGAACGCATTCGAGAAGTCGTAGGCGGGTCCGACGGTGTTGGCCGCGACGTTCACCGCCACGGTCGCCACGATGATGCACACCAGGCTGAACAGGACGGCGAAGGCGTTGGGGATCAGGCCGACGAGTTCCACCGGGTCCCAGATCCGTTTGCCCCAGACCGCGGCGGTGGCCGAGGTGGTGAGGGCACCGATGGTGGTGAACAGCACCACCGTCGGGGTCAGCCCGACGGTCTGACCGACGATCTGCGCCTTCTGGCTCTTGGCGAACCGGGTGAAGTCGGAGATGTTGACCGACATCGTCGCGTAGAAGGCGATCATCCCCATCAGTGCGCCCGGAAACACCGTCCAAAACTCGTGACCCCATCCGAGTTCGGAACGGGCCGAGGCCATTTCACCAAGGCCGCCGGCCTTGCTCATCACCCAGAACATCAGGATCGCGGCCACGATCAGGATCAGCGGTGCGGCGACGTTCTCGAGCCTGCGGATCGATTCGATTCCACGCAGCACCAGGCCCATCTGGATCAGCCAGAAGAACGCGAAGGACACCCACAACGTCCACGGGTGTCCCTCGAACGCGGCGGCGTCCTTCCACCAGGAACCGAGGAAGACACTGCACAGCGTGTAGATCGCCTGGCCGCCCACCCAGGTCTGGATACCGAACCATCCGCATGCGGTGATGGCCCGGATGAGAGCGGGGATGTTGGCGCCGAGAACGCCGAATGCACTGCGCGCGAACACCGGGAAGGGGATCCCGTACTTCGCGCCGGCGTGACTGTTGAGCAACAGCGGGATCATCACGATCAGATTGCCCAGGCCGATGATGCCGACCGCCTGCACCCAGCTCATGCCCATGTCGATCAGGCCGCTGGCGAGATAGTAGGTCGGGATGCCGTGCGCGATGCTCATCCAGAGCGCCGCATAGTTGTATGCGTGCCAGGTTCGCTTCGCGAACGGGACCGGCGCGAGGTCGTCGTTGTAGAGCGGGCTACGCTCGATATCCGGTGTCGGAATCAGCTCGACCCGACCCTGTTCGTCGTCGGAGATGGCCATGTCTTGTCCTTACAGGGGAAAGATCGGCCGGGGCAGCCGCCTGCACGCGTCTGCCCCGGCCGGTTCACAATTCGGTGAGCGCGCCGTAGAGCTCGGGTCGCCGGTCGCGGAAGAAGGGTCGCTTCATCCGCGTGGCATGAAGTGCTTCGAGGTCGATCTCGGCGACGGCGACACCTTCGGCGCCGTCTGAGACCTGTGCCAGTACCGACCCGTCGGGTCCGTACACGGCGCTGAGCCCGAAGTAGTCCTTCGTCTGTTCGAGACCGACCCGGTTCGAACAGACGACGTAGAGCTGGTTGAACACCGCGTGGGCGCGGAGTTCGAGTTGGAAGACCTCTTTCATCGGTGCCGAGGCCGATGCCACCGGCACGCAGAGCACCTCGGCCCCGTCGAGCGCCGCGGTACGCGACAACTCGGGGAAATGGCGCTCGTAACAGATGATCGTCCCGACCCGGAGATCACCGGTGCCGACCGCCCGGGGCGCACGCGCACCCGGCCGGAAGTAGTACTTCTCCGGGAAGCCGTTGGAGAACGGGAGATGCGACTTGCGGTACTCGTCGACCTTGCTCCCATTCACGAAGGTGACCGCGGTGTTGTGGAACACACCGGGAACGTCGGTGCCCTCGAATACCGACGAGACGACGGTGATGCCGTGTTTCGCCGACATCTCCGCGGCCATCGTGTTGGACGGTCCGTCGAGGCGTTCGGCGTAGCGGATGTAGCCCGGGTCGGGTTCGGGCTGCACGAACGGGATCGCGAAGAACTCCGGCAACAGCACGAGCTTCGCCCCCTCGGCCGCGGCCTCGGAGATCAGTTCGGCTGCCCGCGCGATGGTCTCGTCGCGGTGTTCCCGCGCGCGCAGTTGGACCGCTGCGACCTTCACCGTTGTCATGTGGTTCGCTCCTACTTCTGCAGGGCCCGCGTGATGCGGGTCAGGGTCTGTTCGTGGTCACCGTGGGTCGAGATCACCGGGACCCGCACCCCGGCGTGGTGATACTCGTAGAGCTTGTCGACCACCGTCTGGGTGGACCCGCACGCGGTGACGTTCTGCACCAGGCTGTTGGGGACCAGTGCCATCGCCTTGCGAATGTCGGCCTTGGTGGCCGGCCACCCGGCGACCTCCTGAATCCGGTCCACGAGTTCACGTTCCACACCGCAGTGGGCAGCGATGTGCGGCTGCTGCATGAGGTACAGGGTCAGGAACGCCTTGCAGTGATCGATGGCCTCCTGCGGATCGGAGTCATCGACGCTGCATGCGACGATCTGGGTCAGATCGATCGCCTCGACACCGTCGGAGCGCTTGGCGACACCCCGGTCGATCGCGGCCTTGGCGCCCTCCAGGTAGGACGGCGGCAGCAAAAAGTCCATGTGCACACCGTCGGTGATCTCGCCCGACAGTTCCAGCATCTTCGGTCCCACCGCACCGACGTAGACCGGCACCGGAACCGGCTTGTTCTCCCGGTACATACTGTCGAAGCGCACACCGTCGACCGAGACGAACTCGCCGTCGAAGCTCACGGTCTCGTTGGCGAACAACTGCTTGAGTACGGTGATGTACTCACGCATCGACGCCAGTGGTTTGCGCAACGGCGTACCCACCTTGGACGCCAACGGTTCCCACCATGCCCCGATGCCGAGGATGATGCGGCCGGGGGCCACCTCGTCGAGCGTCTTGAAGGTCACCGCCATCAGTGCGACGTTGCGGCTCTTGTTGTTCACCACGCCGGTGCCGATCCGGATGCGGTCGGTGCGTTCGGCGACGATCGCCATCGGCACGATGCCGTCGCGCGCCATCCGCCCCTCGGCGACCCAGAAGGAGTCGAATCCGTTCTGGTCGGCGAACTCGGCGGCCGCGTAGATCTCCGGCAGAGTCATCCGGTCACCGACGTGAATTCCCAATGGCAGCTTCATCTCTCCGACTTCCTTCGGGATGGGACGGGGGTACCGCTCGCCGTGCGCGCGAGGTAGCGGCCCGGCCCCGGGTCCGCGGCCTCCACGCCGTCGTCGAGCAGGTGGCGTCCCCGACTGAACACATGGACGGGCATCCCGGTCACCCGCATGCCCTCGTACAGGTTGTAGTCGGTGCGCGAATGGCTGGTCGCCGCGCGCACGATGTGATCCGCCTCCGGGTCCCAGACGACGATGTCGGCGTCGGCGCCGACCGACACGGTGCCCTTCTGCGGGTAGAGCCCGAACAGCTTGGCCGGGCTCGCGGCCATGAGGTCGACGAAGCGGCACGGGTCGATCCGACCGCCCACCACACCGAGCTCCCAGATCACCTTGAGCCGGTCCTCGAGCCCGGGAACACCGTTGGGCGTCTTCGGGAAGTAGCCCGGTGACCGCAGTTTCTGCGGGGGCAGGTCATCGGGCTGGGCCATGCAGAATGCCGCATGGTCGGTCGCCACCGTCGACAGCGCACCGGCTGCGAGGTGGGTCCACAACGCGTCCTGGTTGCTGCGCTCGCGGATCGGCGGTGAGCAGATGTATCCCGCTGCGGCGTCGCCGAGACCCTCGTAGTCCTCGTAGGCGGTGGCGAGATACTGCGGGCAGGTCTCCCCCCAGACGCGAGCACCTCGCGCCCGGGCCTGGGCCAGCTCGGTGGCCGCCTGCGCGCTGGACACGTGCACCACATACAGCGGAGCGTCGACCGCGGTGGCGAGCACGATCGCCCGGTGCACCGCCTCGGCCTCCTGCTCGTGACCGTGCGCCTGCAGGTGGTAGTGCTCCTGCGTGTGCCCGGCCGCAATCAGCAGGTCGGTGTCCCGCGAGACCATGTGACCGTTCTCGGCATGGACCAGGGAGAGTACGCCGAGCTCACGCGCGAGGTCCATGCCGGCGAGCAGTTCCCCGTCGTCGAGCATCTGCGCCGCATACGCCATGAAGAACTTCCAGCTCGTCACGCCCCGCTCGGCGGTCAGCCGACGCAGATCGTCGTGCACGTCGGCCTGCTGAGAGGTCGGCGGCACGATCGCGTGCAGACCGAAGTCGATGATGCTCTTGGCCTCTGCGGTCGCCTGACGCTCGACGAAGGTCTCCCACAGCGTGTTGCCCGGCGCCTTCTTGACGAAGTCGAGGAAGGTGGTGGTGCCGCCGTGGACGGCTGCCCGCGAACCGGTCGCGAAATCGTCGGAGGTCTGGGTGGTGAAGGCGTCGATCGGATACTCGAGATGAGTGTGGGCGTCGATGCCACCCGGCATCACCAGCTTTCCGCGGGCGTCGATCTCCTGATCGGCCTGCCACCGGCGGCCGACGCCGATCCCCACGATGATCTCGCCGTCCACGAGCACGTCGGCGGTGATCTGGCCTTCGGCGTTCACGATGGTGCCGCCGGTGATGAGAGTTGTCGTCATCGAATCGCGCTCAGCCCTCGTAGTAGGAGTCGGCGATGGTCAGGACGTCGTCGAGGATGCCCAAGGCGTGGTCGATCTCATCGGCGGTGATCACCAGCGGCGGGGTGAGCCGCACGATGCTGTTGTTGGCCGACAGGAACAGGCCCCGTTCCATCGCCGCCTTCACCAGCCTGCTCATCGGCAGTGCGGCGTCGCCGACTGCGTTGAACGGTGTCAGCGGACGGCGGGACCGACGGTCGACCACCAGCTCGAGACCGTAGAACAGGCCGCGCCCACGGATCTCACCGATCGACGAATGGGTCTGCTCCAGCCGCCGCAGTCCGGCGTCGAGTCGTTCGCCCTGCAGTCTGGCGTTCGCGACCACACCCTCGTCCTCCATGATCTCGAGCGACGCGAGCCCCGAGGCACACGCCAGCGGATGCCCGGCGTAGGTGAGACCGCCCCAGAACTTGTTGTTGCGCAACCAGTCCGAGATCGACGCCGACACCGTCACCGCTCCGAGCGGCACGTAACCCGAGTTCAGTCCCTTCGCGGTGACCAGGATGTCGGGCACCACGCCCCAGTGGTCGCAGGCGAAAAGCTCACCGGTGCGCCCGAATCCGGCCATCACCTCATCGAAGATCAAGAGGATGCCGTACTTGTCGCACACGTCGCGGATCGACTGCAGGTAGCCCTCGCCCGGATAGATCAGTCCGTTGGTGCCGGTGACCGGCTCGAGGATGACCGCGGCCACCTCGTACGGGTTCTCGTACTGCAGGATCTCCTCGAGATGCGGACCACCGGTACATACCGGACAGGGATCGGGATGCCCCGCGGGACAACGGTAGGTGTAGGGGTCGAACATCCGCACCACACCCGGGACCGCAGGCTCTGCCGCCCAGCGTCGCGGGTCGCCGGTCAGTGACATCGCCCCGGCCGTCGCACCGTGATAGGAGCGGTAGCGGGCGACGATCTTCTGCCTGCCGGTCACATGCCGGGCCAGTCGCACCGCGTTCTCGTTGCCGGCCGCGCCACCGGTGGTGAAGAAGGACATCGTCAGGTCACCGGGAGTGATCTGGGCCAGCTTGGCGGCCAGCTTGGCGCGCGAGGACTCGGCGAAACCCGGTCCGACATAACACAACCGGTCGGCCTGTTCCTTGATGGCCGCCACCAGCCGGGGATGCTGGTGACCGAGATTCATGTTGACGAGCTGGGACTGGAAGTCCAGGTAGCGCTTACCCTCGGAGTCCCAGAACCATGAACCCTTGGCTCCGGAGATGAGCTTCGCGTTCGGTCCGCTCTGCTTGGACCAGGAGTGGATGACGTATTCGCGGTCGGCGCTGCGGATCTCGTCGCCGCTCCACACCGCGGACGTCGTGGCGACCAACGTCATTTGACCGCGACCTCCACCGGGGCCTCGGCACCGAAGACGGCCAGTCGCGCCAGCGGACGGCCGCTGTTGGCGGCCACACATCCGACGATGATCTCGTCGGCCCGCGGGGCGTCCTCGATACGGAAGGTCACAGTCTGGTGGTGCGACCGGGTCTTGGCGTCGGTCTTGTGCTTGAGGGGGACGTCGATGGACGAGCCGAAGGCACCCACCTTCTCCGCGGCGGGGAGCAGTTCGGTACCGCCCGCGGCCTCGCGGAAGACGTTGCCGAACCGGAGGTTGTGGATCAGCGCCGATCCGTGTTCGACCTCGCCGCCCAGGCCGACCAGCGCGACCTTGCCGAACGCCTCGACGTCATCGTCGAGCAGACGTACGCACTCTGGGCCGAGCAGTCGCCCGATGGGTTCACCGAGCTCGTCGGCGATGCTCACCAGATCAGCGATATAGCCTGCGCCGAAGGGGTTCGCGATCACGGCTGCGGCGATCGCCACCCGATGCGGCGAGGCGAGCGGGCGGCCGTTCTCGACAAAGAGCTCCTCAACGTGCCGGACGATCTTCCTGACCTGAAGTTCCACCGAAATACTCCTCCTGTTTGGTGATTCAGCAAGTAAACCATCGGTTCAAACCCTCCGCAACCGATTCGCGGCCGCCGACCGCTCCCAACCCGACGCACCGCAGAGGAACGTCGCGCAGCCACGACCACGACCGGTCGGCACAGCGCTCGGACGGCTCGTTCACCAGCGCGAATACAGACGGCGCGCAGCCAGATAACTCACTGGGGTGGAATCGCTCACGGCGGCCGAGACACCTCCGAGCCGCCTCCACACCTGCGACCATCGCCCGCCCCGACTTATCACCGCCAGACCGACGCCGAGGCCACCGAGGGCCAGTTTTCGACTTCTATGGTTCGTTGAACGAACCGTCGGATCGGTCAATCAGCTCGGCTACCGCGCTGGAAGATGCGGATATCCCGTCGCCCGACCCACTGGGACTGTCCCGTTGCTGCCGTCGAGCACACGTGACAGCCGGTCGGCCGCATCGCGCAGGACCTCTGCCGCCTTCTCCAGTTCGGCATCTCCGAGCCGGTATGCCGGCCCACTGGCCCACAACGCGTACGGGACCTCGCCACCGACGTGCACGGGCACGGCCACCGCGCTGAGCTCGTCCTCCAGCTCGCTGCGCGACACCGCGTACCCGCGCTCACGAATCCCGGCGAGCTCGGCGCGGAAGTCGTCGAAGGTCCGAAACCGCGACACCGGCGGGGTCCGCGACTCCCGTTCGAAGTCCTCGCGGACCACCTCCGGATCGCTGAAGGCGAGCATCACCCGGCCGGTCGACGTCCGCCAGCCCGACAGTGAGCGCGGAACACGGCGCGCGGCATGGCCGATAAAGTGCGGTCCCTGGGCCTCGGCAATCACGATCACCGAGGCGCCACTGAGCTGGTCGATCCCCGCAGTCTCACGGGTGAGGGTGGCGATTTCGCGGAGGAGGTCGAGGGTGAACCGGGTGACCGACTCCTCGTTCACCAAGCCGGTCGTCATGAACGTCATGGCCAGCGACAACCGGTAACGCTTTGTCTCGGAATCGCTTTCGAGCCAGCCCTCGTTCTCAAGCGTGGATAGCACCCGGAAACAGGTCGCCTTGGAGATCCCCGTCTCGCGGGCCACGCTCGACAAACCGATCCCGCCCGGATGTGCGGCGACCACACGGACAACAGCCACCGTCTTCTGGACCAACGCCGAATCCCCAGCCATGCCAACCTCCTCGAGTCGGTTGATGCTACCCAGACGGTCGGCTCGTCGGCGAACCGCCGTGCCCGGACATATGCAGCGAATCTGGCCGGAAACGACTCGGCGGCAACCGGATCGACATCGATGCCGATCACGATTGCCGCCGGGAAACGACGAGGCTGTGGGTCAGGGCCGGTACAGCTCGGTCATCCAGCCGTGGGTGTCGGCGAACTTGCCGCGCTGGATGCCGGTGAGGGTGTCGCGTAGCGCGAGGGTGACCTCGCCCGGGGTACCGTCACCGATGGCGTAGTCCTCGGTGTCGCTCTTCACCTGACCGACCGGGGTGATCACCGCGGCGGTGCCACAGGCGAAGACCTCGGTGATGTCGCCGGAGGCGACGCCCTTGCGCAGCTCCTCGGTGCTGATCTTGCGCTCCTCGACCGCGAATCCGGCGTCGGTGGCCAGCATCAGCAGCGACTCCCGGGTGATGCCCGGCAGCAACGAACCGGTGAGTTCCGGGGTCACCAGGCGGGCGTCGGCACCCGACCCGAAGACGAAGAACAGGTTCATGCCGCCCATCTCCTCGATGTAGCGACGCTCGAGTGCATCGAGCCAGACCACCTGGTCACAGCCCTTCTCGGTGGCCTGCGCCTGCGCGAGGAAGGAGGCGGCGTAGTTGCCGCCGCACTTGGCGAAGCCGGTGCCGCCGGGGACCGCACGCACGTACTCGGTGCACAGCCACACGCTGACCGGCTTGATGCCACCGGAGAAGTAGGCACCGGCGGGCGAGGCGATCACCGAGTAGCGGTACTCCGACGACGGTGCGTTGACACCGAGACCGGCCTGCGAGGCGAACATGAACGGCCGCAGGTAGAGCGACGACTCGCCGCCGGCCTCCGGAACCCACGCGTTGTCGGCGGCGAGCAGGGCCTTGAGGGAATTGAGGAAGTCCTCGACCGGCAGGGCCGGCATGGCCAGACGTGCGGCCGACTGCTGCATCCGCAGGCCGTTGGCCTCGGGACGGAACGCGGCGATCGAACCGTCGGCCTGACGGTAGGCCTTGAGTCCCTCGAAGACCTCCTGGCCGTAGTGCAGCACCATCGCCGACGGATCGAGTGCGATCGGGCCGTAGGGAGTGACCTGCGCGTTGTGCCATCCACGCGTTACGTCGTAGTCCACCAGCACCATGTTGTCGGTGAAATGCTTGCCGAAACCGGGCGCGGCGAGGATCTCGGCACGCTGCGATTCCGACACCGGATGGGGATGCTCGGTGCGGGTGAACTGCAAGGTCATGAGGTGATCCTACCGCCGGGCCGATCGGCCCCTGCTCCGACGTCGCATCAGCGCCGGGGTGTCACACGTGCGACTCGACGAACGGCGGCAGGACCACCTCACACGGCAGCGCGCGTCCACGGACGTCGACGACCACCTCCGAGCCCTTCGTGATCCCGGACGCGGTGTCGATGAGCGCCAACGCGATTCCCTGCTTGAGGGTCGGCGAGAAGGTGCCCGAGGTGCACACGCCGACGGTCGCGCCGTCGGCGGTGCGGACCTCGCAGTCGGCGCGCGGCACACCACGGCCGGTGGCACGCAGTCCGTAGAGCCGGCGCGCCGGGCCGCTCTGCTTCTCGGCCAGCAGGGCGTCGCGGCCGAAGAACGCGGGCTTGTCCCAGCCCACCGCCCAGCCGCTGCGGGCCTGGTTGGGGGTGATGTCGGTCGACAGTTCGTGACCGTGCAGGGCGTAGCCCATCTCGGTGCGCAGGGTGTCGCGGGCGCCGAGTCCGGCCGGCTGCCCGCCGAAGGCCCGCACCTGCTCGAGCAATGCGTCGAACACCGGTCCGGCGTCGGCCCAGCGGGGCAGCACCTCGAAGCCCTTCTCCCCGGTGTAGCCGGTACGGCACACCCGCACCGGGAACGTGGTGTCCCCCGCGGTGAGGTCGGCGTCGGCGAAGGCCATGTACTCCATGTCGGTGGGCAGGCCGACGGCGGCGAGCACGTCCGCGCTCTTGGGGCCCTGCACCGCGAACACCGCGTACTCACGGTGCTGATCGGTGATCGTGATGCCGTCGGGGGCCACCGCCGCCAAGGCCGCCACCACCGTGGCGGTGTTGGCCGCGTTGGGGACCAGAAACACCTCCTCGTCGCCCACCAGGTAGGTGATCAGGTCGTCGATGACACCGCCGGACTCGTTGCAGCACAACGTGTACTGCGCCTTGCCGGGACGGATCTTGGCGAGGTCGGCGGTGAGGGTGGCGTTGATGAACTCCGCCGCGCCCGCACCGGCGACCAGCGCCTTGCCGAGGTGGCTGACGTCGAAGATGCCGACCGCCTCGCGCACCGCGGTGTGCTCGGCGACGGTTCCGGCGTAGGAGACGGGCATGTCCCATCCGCCGAAGGCGGCGAAACTCGCTCCGAGGGCGGCATGACGATCGGCGATGGGGCCGGCGAGAAGCTCACTCATGGGCCTCAACCTACCTCTCCGCCCACCGGCGCCGCGGGCGAGGCGAGTGCCCGTGTCGGGGCCCCGCACCCCCGGCGCACCCCGACACCGGAATCCCCGGATTCCGCGCACACCGACCGGCGGTGTTCGCGCACCGCCAGACCGCACTCACCCACCACCCGGCGCCGCGGCCATAAGATGGCCCAGGTGAGCAAGAACGAGAGCGCCGATCGCACGCGCGGACCCCAGATCACCCTGTCCACCTCACTCGATTCCGCTGACGAGGCCCTCGTCGTCGGGCTCATCGCCGCGGCGCCGGATTCCGACGACGCACCCACCCTGCTGCTGGCCGCCGACGTCCTCGACGACGCACAGGCCGCCGCGATCAGCGGGGCGCTGGTGGCGGTCGGGGCCGGCGGATCGCACGGCGAGGTCACCCGGATCGCCGCACCGGAGTCCCTCGGGGTGTCGGTGGTGGTGGCCGTGGGTCTCGGTGACGAGGCCGCCGTCGACGACGCCGAGAAGGTGCGTCAGGCGGCCGGCGTGGTGGCTCGTGAACTCGACGGGTTCAGCACCGTCGCCACCACCCTGGCGGCGGCCGCACTCGCCCCGGCGGTCGAGGGACTGTTCCTCGGCGCCTACCGGTTCGACGAGTTCCGCTCGGCCAAGTCCGAGCCGAAGAAGTTGCCGCCCACCACGATCCACCTGCTCGCCGACGACACGGGCAAAGCCGTCAAGGCAGACCTCGCCCATGCGGTGGCCGTGGCCGACGCCGTGGCGATCGCCCGCGACTTCGTCAACACCCCGCCGAGCCACCTCTACCCGGAGGAGTTCGCCGAGCGTGCCCGGGCACTGGGCGCCAAGGCCGGCCTGAAGGTGGAGATCCTCGACTTCGCGTCGCTGGAGAAGGAGGGCTACGGCGGCATCGTCGGCGTCGGCAAGGGCAGCTCGCGGCTGCCTCGGCTGGTGCGCCTGACCCATGCGGGCAAGAAGTCGGCCAAGAAGGTCGCCCTCGTCGGCAAGGGCATCACCTTCGACACCGGCGGCATCTCGATCAAGCCCGCCGCCAACATGGACCAGATGACCTCCGACATGGGTGGTGCGGCCGCGGTGATCGCCTCCACCATCCTGGCCTCGCGCCTGGAGCTCGAGGTCACCGTGACCGCGACCGTCCCGATGGCCGAGAACATGCCGTCGGGGACCGCGCAGCGTCCCGGTGACGTGCTCACCCAGTACGGCGGCACCACCGTCGAGGTGCTCAACACCGACGCCGAGGGCCGCCTGGTACTCGCCGACGCGATCGTGCGGGCCTGCGAGGACGAGCCGGACTACCTGATCGACACCGCCACCCTGACCGGTGCGCAGATGGTGGCACTGGGCACCCGCACCCCCGGGGTGATGGGCACCGACGAGTTCCGCGACCGGGTGGCGGCGCTGTCGGCGGAGGTCGGCGAGAACGCCTGGCCGATGCCGCTGCCGGCCGAGCTGCGCTCGGACCTCAAGTCGCGGGTGGCCGATCTCGCCAACGTCACCAATCACCGCTGGGGCGGCATGCTCTCGGCCGGGCTGTTCCTCAAGGAGTTCGTCGCCGACGGCGTCGAGTGGGCACATGTCGACATCGCCGGTCCGGCGTTCAATTCGGGCGGTCCGTGGGGTTACACCCCCAAGGGTGGTACGGGCGTACCGGTCCGAACCATCGCCCGCGTCCTCGAGGACATCGCCGCCAACGGCTGACCGCCGACGCTTTTCCCACACACGACACGTCGCCCGGGGCGGCTACGGGTAAGGTTTTGCCGTGGGTACGCGGCCAACCCGTCGCACGCCCCGGGACCCACGGCGCACACACCGTCCACCCGCACGTCCCACCCGCACGTCGAAGACCCACACGTCGAGTTCAGGAGCTAACAGCAATGGCCTTCTCCGTCCAGATGCCCGCCCTAGGTGAAAGCGTCACCGAAGGGACAGTCACACGGTGGCTGAAGGAGGAGGGCGACACCGTAGAGGTCGACGAGCCCCTGCTCGAGGTGTCCACCGACAAGGTCGACACCGAGATCCCGTCCCCCGCGGCCGGCGTCCTCGTGAAGATCGTCGCCCAGGAAGACGACGTCGTCGAGATCGGTGGCGAGCTCGGTGTGATCGGCGACGCCGGTGAGGCTCCCGCCGAGACCCCCGCCCCCGCCGCAGAACCAGCCGCAGAACCCGCCGCAGAGGCCCCGGCCGCAGCCGC
>NZ_BCNF01000144.1 GCF_001485495.1 Gordonia desulfuricans NBRC 100010
TCGCCTGGACCGGCGGTTCGGCGAGGGCGTCAGGCAGGTGGATCGGCGAGGGCGTCAGGCAGGTGGATCGGCGAGTGCGGCGACGGCGCGCGCGGTGAGGTCGCCGGCGGCGGCATCGAGCCAGATCAGCCGGTGGTCGCGACGGAACCAGCGCCGTTGGCGGCGGACGTAGCGTCGGGTCCCGATGAAGGTGAGTTCCTCGGCATGCGCGAGGTCGTACTCGCCGTCGAGTGCGGCGAGGACCTGGGCGTAGCCGATCGCCCGGCGGGCCGTGACACCGTCGCGCAGGCCGATCTCGGCGAGCGCGGCCACCTCGTCGACCAGACCGTCGGCGAACATCGCCCGGGTACGGCGGGCGATCCGCTCGTCGAGTTCGGCGGTCTCCCGGTCGAGCGCGAGGATCCTGGTGCCCCACCGGGGTTCGCCGATGACCGGTGCCGATGCCGCGAACGGCTGCCCGGTGATCTCCACCACCTCGAGGGCCCGCACGATCCGCCGGCCGTCGGTGTCGAGGATCGCCGCGGCCGCGGCCGGATCGACCTCGGCGAGCCGACGATGCAGCGCGCCCACCCCGATCTCGGTGAGCAGCGCCTCGTAGCGTGCGCGGACTTGCGGGTCGGTGGCCGGGAACCGCCAGTCGTCGAGCAACCCCTGGATGTAGAGCATGGACCCGCCGACGATCACCGGTGTCCGGCCGGCCGCACGCAGCCTCTCGATGTCGGCGGTCGCCGCCACCTGGTACTGCGCGACGGTCGCAGTCTCGGTGACGTCGAGGACGTCGATCTGGTGGTGCGGGATGCCGCGCCGCTGCGCCGGCGGGAGTTTCGCGGTCCCGATGTCCATGCCGCGGTACTGCTGCATCGCATCGATGTTGACGATCTCCCCGTCGAGCGCCTCGGCAAGGTCGAGCGCGAGATCGGACTTGCCGACCGCGGTGGGACCGACCACGGCCACCGGCACCGGGCCGGTCACCGGGCTCACGGCGTCCACGTGGCGACCACATAGCCGACGCCGAACGGCGCGCCGGCGTAGTGGACATCGCTGCGGACCGGACGATCACCGACCAGCGCCGCGGCGACCTGCCATGCGGGCCGGCCGCCCACGCCCACGTCGCGGCAGTCCGCATCGGTCAGACGGGCGAGCGCACCACGATCGGCCGAACCGAGGGCTCCGTCGATGTCCTGTTGCAACGCAACGGCTTCCGCACGCAGTCCGCCGCCCGGGGCCTTGGCCGACAGGGCGGTGGCGCCGTCACCGACGACCAGCACCCCCACCGGGGCCGGATCGGAGTCGACACATGACGCGAGTGCGGCGCCGATGTCGGCGCAGTGGGCCGGATCCGCGGCCGGGGCCACCGTCACCGGCCGGATCGACTCGACACCCATCTGCCCGCGTAACCAGCCGGCGATCAGCATGGACAACGGCAGGCGGGGATCGAGCGGCCCGGGGGCGGTCGGCACGCCACGGGTGCTCAGGCGCACCGGCAGGTCCACCCCGAAGCGCGCGAACGTCCCGCTCGCCGGTTGACCCGCGTCGATCCGTGCCCGATCCGCACAGTCGAGATCTGCACCGTCGGGATCTGCACCGTCGGGATCGGGACCGTCGGGATCTGCATGACCGACACCGTCGATGGCGCCGGTCCCCTCGTCGGCCACACCGATCGCGATCCAGGACGACACGCCCGGGGTCGCAGCGGTCACCGCGGCCAGCACGGCATCGCGGACCGGGGCCGTGTCGGTGGCCTCGGGACCGGCCAGTTCGGGTACCAGTAGGGGCGCGCTGGGGACGAAGACCACGGACGCAAGCACGTCAACGACGCTAGTCGACCCGGCCGCACGATCGCTCGGCAGCGTCCCCCGGCAGCCTCGTCGAACACCCGCGGCCGCCGGGTAGCACACCTGCGACGACCCACCGGAGAGACGACATTGCCCGGCTGTGGCCCCATAACTGCCGCTGGGCTGCTTGAATGGGGAAGATCCCGGCGCACATCGGTGCGGGCCGGGACACGACAGTGACCGGCAGCCGTGACGCGCGGCAACCACGATGCGGGAGGGCACCTGCGATGACCGGAGAACAGAACACCGACGGCACGGACGCCGAGAACACAGCGGCACCGGCGACCACGTCGGAATCCGGGACCTCCCCGGCACCGCGTCCGGGCCCGAAACCCGGACCCAAACCGGGTCCACGGCCACGGCCGGCACCTGCCGGGCCGGTCACCCCGATCCCGGTGCAGGCCACCGACCCGCATCGGTACGGCCGGATCGACGACGAGGGCGTGGTCTGGCTGACCACATCCGCCGGTGAGCGCCGGATCGGCGAGTGGCAGGCCGGCTCCCGCGAGGACGGTCTGACGCATTTCGCCCGGCGATTCGACGACCTGGCCACCGAGGTCGAGATCCTCGAGGAACGCCTCGCCGCCCGGTCCGGTGACCCGAAGAAGTCCCAGCTCGCCGCGAAGCACCTGCTCGATTCGCTGCCCGACGCCGCCGTGATCGGTGACATCGACGCGCTCGAGAAGCGACTGTCGAAGATCGTCGGTGCGGCCGACGAGGTCGCCGACACCCTCAAGGCCGAGAAGGAACAGGCCCGGTCGGCGGCGATCGCCCGCAAGGAGGAGCTGGCCGCCGAGGCCGAGAGCATCGGCGCCGACTCCACCCAGTGGAAGGTGGCCGGCGATCGCCTGCGCGCGATCCTCGACGAGTGGAAGTCGATCAAGGGCATCGACCGCAAGACCGACGACGTGCTGTGGAAGCGGTATGCCAAGGCACGCGATGCGTTCAATCGTCGGCGCGGCGCGCACTTCGCCGAGCTCGACCGGGTCCGTGCCGGGGCCAAGGCCCGCAAGGAAGAACTGATCACCGAGGCCGAGGCGCTCTCGTCGTCCACCGACTGGGGTCCCACCGCGGGCAAGTTCCGCGATCTGCTGACCGAGTGGAAGGCGGCCGGCCGGGCGCCCCGCGACGCCGACGAGGCGCTGTGGCAGCGATTCAAGGCGGCTCAGGACGTGTTCTTCGCCGCCCGCAATGCGGTCGCCACCGAGCGCGACGCCGAGTTCACCGCGAACGGCGAGGCCAAGGCGCAGCTGCTCGACGCCGCCGAGAAGTCGATCGGGGCGGCCCCGGATCTCGAGGCCGCACGCCGCGAGTTCCGGGAGTTCCGGGACCGGTGGGACGAGATCGGCAAGGTGCCGCGCGAGCAGATGCACTCCCTCGAGGGGCGTGCGCGCAGCTTGGAGAAGAAGATCCGCGACGCCGAGAACGCCCAGTGGCAGCGCACCGATCCCGAGGCACTGGCCCGTGCGGCGCAGTTCGCCGACCGCGCCGCCCAGCTCGAGGAGCAGGCCCGCAAGGCCGACGAGCGTGGCAAGGGCCGCGAGGCGCAGAAGCTGCGCGAGCAGGCCTCCCAGTGGCAGGAGTGGGCGCAGGCCGCGCAGAGCGCGATCGCCGACCGCTGACACCCCGTACTCCGACGCACTCGGCCCCGAGACCACATGGTCTCGGGGCCGAGTGCGTCCGACCGGCCTCGCACCCCCGACGGCGGGCATCAGACAGCGACACCGTCACCTCAGCCGATCACCGTCACCGAGCGACCGCGCACCCCCAACGCTGATCGAGCCGACGAGGAGCGCAGCGACGAGACGTGTCGAAATCTCCGCAGGCCGAACACCGCAGGCGACCACCCCCAACGCTGATCGAGCCGACGAGGAGCGCAGCGACAAGACGTGTCGAAATCTCCGCACGCCGAACACCCGGGGCGACCACCTCAAGATGGTCGGACACCCAACGGGTCGGAACTCAGTCCTTGTCGTCGTTCTTCGCCGCTTCCGCGGCCGCGTCGAGGCGTTTGTAGAGACTCAGGGTCGCCGCCTCGCGGGCCGCGTTCTCCTGGCGACGCTGCTGTTCGAGGGCCAGGTGGTAGCTGCTGCGCGCCCAGACCACCCGCGACCAGTGGAAGGTCAGTACGAAGACCGCGATCCAGCCCAGGATCAGACCCACGCCCACACCCGACGGCGGTTCCACACCGCCCACACCGGGGGTGTTGCGGGTCCACCAGGCCAGCATGCCCGCCACACAGGCGATCGCACAGCCGCACAGGGCGATCCAGGCGAGGACCCAGCGTCGGGTCAGCAGCGCCAGCATCGAGAACCCGATGCCGAAGACCACCACGAGCCACACGAACACCCGCGAGGTGATCGCGACACGCTCGGTGATCGCATCCGGGGACATGGTCAGCACATCCAGGCCGTTGGCCGACCCGGTGTGCGGCAGCACCAACGACACCATCGCCACCAGCACTGCCACCGCGACGACGATGCCGCGGGCACCGGGGTCGATCTCACCGGCGACCTTGCGTTCGGCGCGGCGCAGATCCTTCTCGTATCCGGCCAGGGCATCGGCGGAGGCGAGATCTGCCCGGCCGTCCTCGCCCCGATTGGTCTCGTCGCTGTCGCTCACCATGTCCTCGTTTCCCCGGCGGGCACACCACAGCCCCCGGATTCGCAGCCGCCGCCGGTGGCGACGGAAGTACTCGGGCCGATGCCGGGGATGCCCAGTCCCACACCGACCGGCGGTGTGGTGGGGGTCCGGCTGGCCTCCACGGCATCACCGGCGCGCGTGCGCCGATGCGTGCCGATCCCGGCGTCGGCCATCAGATGGTGCGGTGCGGCGTCGGTCACCACGGTGGTGACGATGTCGCCCGGACGGATCGCCGGGGCGAACTCGCCCGGCCGGAAGTGCACCAGACGGCCGTCGCGGGCGCGTCCGGTCATGCGATGGGCGTCGGCGGACTTGCGGTTCGCGTCGGCGGTCACCAGCAGTTCCACCTCACGGCCGACGATCGCCTGGTTCTCCGACAGACAGATGCTCTCCTGCAACGCGATCAGACGCTGGTAGCGGTCGCGGACCACCTCCGGCGGCACCTGATCGGCCATGGTCGCGGCCGGTGTGCCCGGGCGCGGCGAGTACTGGAAGGTGAAGGCACTGGAGAAGCGGGCCTGCGCCACCACGTCGAGGGTCTCGGCGAAGTCCTCCTCGGTCTCACCCGGGAAGCCGACGATGATGTCGGTGGTGATCGCCGCATGCGGCATCGCCGACCGCACCTTCTCGAGGATGCCGAGGAACTTGGTGCGCCGGTAGCTGCGGCGCATGGCGCGCAGCACGCGGTCCGAGCCGGACTGCAGCGGCATGTGCAGCTGCGGGCACACATTGGGGGTCTGGGCCATCGCCTCGATCACGTCGTCGGTGAACTCCGCCGGATGCGGCGAGGTGAACCGCACGCGTTCGAGGCCGTCGATGTCGCCGCAGGCGCGCAGCAGTTCGGCGAACGCGCCGCGGTTGCGGGGCTGATCCGGATCGGCGAAGGACATGCCGTAGGCGTTGACGTTCTGGCCGAGCAGGGTCACCTCGAGCACACCGGCGTCGACGAGCGCCTGGACCTCGGCGAGGACGTCGCCCGGGCGACGGTCGACCTCTTTGCCGCGCAGCGACGGGACGATACAGAACGTGCAGGTGTTGTTGCAGCCGACCGACACCGACACCCAGCCGGAGTAGGCGGAGTCACGCTTGGCCGGCAGGGTCGACGGGAACGCTTCGAGGGCATCGCGGATCTCGACCTGTGCCGCCTCGTTGTGGCGGGCCCGGTCGAGCAGGGCCGGCAACGAACCGATGTTGTGCGTGCCGAACACCACGTCCACCCACGGGGCTCGGCTGAGGACGACGTCCTTGTCCTTCTGGGCGAGGCAGCCGCCGACGGCGATCTGCATGCCGGGGCGGCGCTGCTTGACCGGGGCGAGGTGCGAGAGGTTGCCGTACAGCTTGTTGTCGGCGTTCTCGCGGATGGCGCAGGTGTTGAACACGACCAGGTCCGCGTCGTCGTCGGCGTCGGCCCGCACGTACCCGGCGTCTTCGAGGAGACCCGCGATGCGCTCGGAATCGTGCACGTTCATCTGGCAGCCGTAGGTTCGGACCTGATAACTGCGCACCGAGCCGGTGCGCTCGTCGGCGCCGACAGCCGGCTCGGACAGGGAGATGCTCACATCGATCCAGGGTACGTGGCGTACGCAAATCGCCTCGTCGGGTCACCGCATGCGCCGATTCGGTTACATCGGAGAAAAAGTGCGTGTCGTTAACCAGCACGCCACCGGGTGGACTCGCTAGGGTCTGGAGAACATGACCGGATCACCGACCCAGGTACCGGAGCCGTCGGCCACCGCCACCGCTCCTCCGATGATCGCGATGAAGGACGTACAGAAGCATTTCGGAGAACTGCATGTCCTCAAGGACATCAATCTCGAGGTGCCCAGGGGCCAGGTCGTCGTCGTCCTCGGCCCGTCCGGTTCGGGTAAGTCGACGCTGTGTCGCACCATCAACCGGCTCGAACCCATCGACTCCGGCGACATCCGGATCGAGGGGAAGTCGCTGCCCGCCGAGGGCAAGGACCTCGCCCGGCTGCGCGCCGACGTCGGGATGGTCTTCCAGTCGTTCAACCTGTTCGCCCACAAGACGATCCTGCAGAACGTCACCCTGGCACCCACCAAGGTGCGCAAACAGAGCAAGTCCGAGGTCAACGCCCGCGCCCTGGAACTCCTCGAGCGGGTGGGCATCGCCAGCCAGAAGGACAAGTACCCCGCCCAGTTGTCGGGTGGTCAGCAGCAGCGCGTCGCGATCGCCCGCGCACTGGCGATGAACCCCAAGATCATGCTGTTCGACGAGCCCACCTCGGCCCTCGACCCGGAGATGGTCAACGAGGTCCTCGACGTGATGGTGTCGCTGGCCAAGGAGGGTATGACCATGCTCGTGGTGACCCACGAGATGGGATTCGCCCGGCAGGCCGCCGACCGGGTGATCTTCATGGCCGACGGTGCCGTCATCGAGGACACCGACCCGGACACCTTCTTCGACCATCCCAAGACCGACCGGGCCAAGGACTTCCTCGGCAAGATCCTGGGCCACTGACATGGGGCGCACACCGAACACCAGCCGCACCAGGACCAGGGGTGTCGTCGGTCTGATCGTGGTGGTGGGGGCACTGCTCGCGGCCACCCTGACCGCCTGCGGCAACACCGAACCCCGCAACCTGATCGAGTCGATACGCAGCGGCAAGGTCACCCTCGGCACCAAGTACGACCAGCCCGGTCTCGGCATCCGCAATCCCGACAAGACGGTGACCGGCTTCGATCCGTCGGTGTCGACCTACGTGGTCAACCACATCGCCGACGAGCTCGGGGTGGGACACCCGGAGATCACCTGGCGCGAGACACCGTCGGCGCAGCGCGAGACGCTGATCAACAACGGTGAGGTCGACATGATCGCCGCCACCTACTCGATCAACGCAGCCCGCGCCAAGAAGGTCGACTTCGCCGGGCCCTACCTGATCAACTACCAGGGTCTGCTCGTCCGCTCCGACGACGACTCGATCACCTCGCTCACCGACCTCGACACCGGCCACAAGAAGCTCTGCTCGGTCACCGGTTCGACGCCCGCACAGAACGTCAAGGCGCAGTTGCCGTCGGTGCAGCTACAGGAGTACGACTCGTACTCCTCGTGTGTGGAGGCGTTGCGCCGGAGCAAGGTCGACGCCATGACCACCGACGAGGTGATCCTCGCCGGCTACGCCAACTTCTACCCGGGCGAGTTCAAGATCGTCGGGATGACCTACCCCAAGGACGCCTGCGTCAAGGACGTGCTCAAGACCGCCGGAACCCCGTTCTCCAAGGAGAACTACGGCATCGGCATGGCCAAGCAGTACCCCGACGCCGTGGTCGCGGTGAACAAGGCGCTCCAGAAGATGATCGAGACCGGAGCCTGGGACAAGGCCCTGCGCGAGGCCATCGGCAACGCCTACGTCGACGAGATGATCGCCCGCGCCGAGCACGACTCCCAGTACAAGTTCTTCCCCTCCCCGAGTGTCGAGACGGTCGAGAGCATCACCGATCCGACCACGACCCCCACGCCGTGCCCGGCGGGCTTGAGCTGAATCGAGGTGAACACAGATGAGTGAACTCTGGTCCGACATGGGGCCACAGCTGTGGCCCGCATTCTGGGTGACCATCCAACTGACCTTCTGGTCGGCGATCGGATCGCTGATCCTGGGTGTGGCGCTCGCCGCGATGCGGGTGTCGCCGGTGCCGGTGATGCGCTGGTTCGGGGCGACCTACGTCAACATCGTCCGCAACACCCCGCTGACCCTGATCGTGCTGTTCTGTTCGATCGGCCTCTACCAGAACCTCGGTCTGGCCCTGGCCCCCGACAACGAGAACTTCATCAAGAACAACAACTTCTGGCTGGCGGTGACCGGCTTCATCCTCTACACCGCCACCTTCGTCTGTGAGACGTTGCGGTCGGGATTCAACACCGTCCCGATCGGTCAGGCCGAGGCGGCCCGCTCCCTGGGCCTGCCGTTCACCCAGGTGTTCGGCATCATCGTGCTCCCCCAGGCGATGCGGGCGGTGATCGGCCCACTGGGCAGTGTGCTCATCGCACTGACCAAGAACACCACGATCGCCTCGGTGATCGGTGTCAGTGAGGCGTCACTGCTGATGAAGGAGGAGATCGAGACGTACTCCGATCAGATCGTCGCGATCTTCATCATCATCGCGGTCGGATTCATGATCATCACCCTTCTCGAGGGCGCCGTCTTCGGCTACCTCGCCAAGCGACTGGCGGTGAAGCGATGAGCGGTGCAACAGTCCTCTACGACGCGCCCGGGCCGAAGGCCAGGATCCGCAACGCGATCATCGCGGTGGTGTTCGTGGCGATCATCATCGCCGTGGTCGCCTACGTGCTCGTGGTGCTGGCCGGCAACGACCAGCTCACCTCCGAGAAGTGGAATCCGTTCATCATCGGAACCACCTGGACCACCTACATCCTGCCCGGCCTGTGGGGCACGCTGAAGGCGGCGCTGCTGTCGATCGTGCTCGCGATGATCCTCGGCTCGGTGCTCGGCATCGGCCGGCTGTCCGATCACGCGTGGGTGCGAGCCCTCGCCGGTCTGTTCGTCGAGGTGTTCCGCGCCATCCCGGTGCTGATCCTGATGATCTTCGCCTACTACCTGTTCGCCGACTACGCGGTGTTCCCGTCGTCGCAGCTGGCATTCGCCGCGGTGGTCACCGGCCTGACGCTGTACAACGGATCGGTGATGGCCGAGATCCTGCGCTCGGGTATCCAGTCCCTGCCGAAGGGACAGACCGAGGCGTCGATGGCCCTGGGGCTACGGAAGTCGCAGATGATGCGGATCATCCTGCTCCCCCAGGCGATCACCGCGATGCTCCCGGCACTCATCTCGCAGATGGTGATCGCCCTGAAGGACTCCGCCCTCGGGTATGCGATCGGATACGTCGAGGTGGTCCGCTCGGGTATCCAGTCGGCGTCGTACTACGGCAACTACCTGCCCGCGCTGATCGTCGTCGCGATCGTGATGATCGTGATCAACTTCGGGCTGTCGTCGCTGGCCACCTTCGTCGAGAAGACCCTGCGGCAGGGGCGTCGCAAGACGGCCGCCCCAGATCCGGGAACCGCCGACATCGCGGCCTCGGAGAACCTGCCGACCTTCGGGAAGTAGACCTCCCGCACCTCGACCCCGACACACCGAAGCGCTCGCCGACCATCGAATGGTCGGCGAGCGCTTCGCTTCGGGTGACATCATCGTCGCTTCGCCGAGGTGACAGCGTCAGCGCTTCGCCGAGGTGACAGCGTCAGCGCTTCGCCGAGGTGACAGCGTCAGCGTTTCGGTCAGTGGTCGGCGAGCGCTTCGTTCAGGGCCTCACCGACCACCTCGAGGGCCATCGACTGCGGGTAGCCGCGACGCACGAGCATCCCGGCCAGCCGCCGGAACTGTTTGTCGCGAGCCATGCGGTCGGCGAGGGCCTCGTCGATCACCCGCGGTGTGAGCTTGCGGTCCACCAGCCGGCGCGCGACGGCCCGCTCGTCGTCGGGGTCGATGTCGGACAGCGCCGACTCGATGGTGGATGCGTCGACGCCCTTCGCCTTGAGTTCGTGCCGCAGCGCCACCCGGCCACGGCCGGAGTTGGCGCCACGGGACCGCACCCATTCGGTCGCGAAGTCCTCGTCGTCGAGCAGGCCGGCCTTGTCCAGGCGGGCCATCACGTCGTCGACGGTGTCGGCGTCGAATCCCCGGCGCGTCAGCCGCTCACGCATCTCGTTACGGGAACGAGCCCGTACCCCGAGCAGACGCAGTGCCGCATCCCAGGCGCTGGGTTGCTTGCGTCCGTCGGTGTCCGGGCTCGTCGTGTCGTGCGGATCGATGACGGTTCCGATCAGAACTCGACCGGAGCCGGGGCGACGTCGTCGGCGTCGACGGTGGCGCCGATGCCGAGCTTCTCCTTGATCTTCTTCTCGATCTCGTCGCGGACATCGGTGTTCTCCCGCAGGTACTTGCGGGCGTTCTCCTTGCCCTGGCCCAGCTGGTCGCCCTCGTAGGTGAACCACGAGCCCGACTTGCGGATGAAGCCCTCGGCCACACCCATGTCGATGAGCGAGCCCTCCTTGCTGATCCCCTGGCCGTAGAGGATGTCGAACTCGGCCTGCTTGAACGGCGGGGCGACCTTGTTCTTGACGACCTTGACACGGGTACGGTTACCGACCGCGTCGGTGCCGTCCTTGAGGGTCTCGATCCGGCGGACGTCCAGACGCACCGACGAGTAGAACTTCAGGGCCTTACCGCCGGTGGTGGTCTCCGGCGAACCGAACATCACGCCGATCTTCTCGCGCAGCTGGTTGATGAAGATGGCGGTGGTCTTGGAGTTGCTCAGCGCCGAGGTCATCTTGCGCAGCGCCTGGCTCATCAGGCGGGCCTGCAGACCCACGTGCGAGTCGCCCATCTCACCCTCGATCTCGGCCTTGGGCACCAGCGCGGCCACCGAGTCGATGACCAGGATGTCCAGGGCGCCGGAACGGATGAGCATGTCCGCGATCTCGAGGGCCTGCTCACCGGTGTCGGGCTGCGACACCAGCAGGGCGTCGGTGTCGACGCCGAGACGCGCCGCGTAGTCGGGGTCGAGGGCGTGCTCGGCGTCGATGAACGCCGCGATACCGCCCTGGGCCTGGGCATTGGCGACGGCGTGCAGGGCCACGGTGGTCTTACCCGACGACTCCGGGCCGTAGATCTCGACGACGCGGCCGCGGGGCAGTCCGCCGATACCGAGCGCGACGTCCAGGGCGATGGAACCGGTGGGGATCACCTCGATCGGCTGGCGCGTCTCCTCACCGAGTCGCATCACCGATCCCTTGCCGAAGCTCTTGTCGATCTGGGCCAAGGCCAGATCGAGGGCCTTCTCACGATCCTGGGGTGCTGCTGCCATGGTCTCTCCTCGAGTCGTCCGCCGGGGCTTCCGGGGGGTGTTCATACGTATCCGATCTGCGGGTTGCCGTTGCCATCGCGTAAGCGATTGCCGATGTCGCAACGCACGCTACGCAACGGGTCCGACAATCTCATTTGACGCACGGATACCCGCCACGGTTCCGCCTTGCTCCAGGATGAGGGAACATCTGTTCGATGACAAGTAGGACATGCCGCGTGTCGCATCGGAAACGCACGATCGCCATGGCCGGCGATCGCCGTCGATCACCCTGCGAATCCCCCGCGGCCGGTCATCCGACCCGGCCGCCCGAAGACCACATCACCACAGGTGACGGGGCACGTCGAAGTCCCGGCAGATCGCCACCCACACATCCCGCGGGTCCACCCCCGCCTCGATCGCCTGGGCGCCGGTACGGCCGCCGAGCTCGGTGAGCACATGGTCGGTGAGGATCGCATCGGCCGACATCGTGCCGAACTGTTCGGTGATCCGTTCGGTGAACTCGGTCAATCGCATCGTCACATGTCTCCTTGCTCTCCATCCCGGGAGTACCGCGGATCCGCCCGGACGTGCCGTCGCGCGATCCGGACCGGATCGGTCACGTCGGCGATACTCGCGGCGACCCGGGCCGCCGCGCGGGCATACGACGGCTCGCCGAGCACCCGGTGCACGGCATCGGCCACCGCCACCACGGTCAGCGGACGCACCAGCACCCCGCTGCCCTGCCGGGCGACCCGGTTGGCCAGTTCCCACTGATCGCCACCGCCCGGGACGGTGATCACCGGCACCCCGGCCAGCAACGCCTTGGACAGCATCCCGTGCCCGCCACCGCAGATGACGAGGTCGGCCTCGGCGAGCAGCAGATCTTGTCGGCCCAACCCGGCCACCACCGGCCGCCCATAGCCGTCGAGAACGTCGTCCGACGGCGGAGTGAGCGACGAGATGACCACGCGCACAACGGGTTCGACGTCCACGGTCCGTAGTGCGTCGAGCACCACCGACACCATGTCGGCGGCGCCGATCACCGCCGTCGACGGTGCCACCATGATCAGCGGACCGTCGCCCGGGGGCGGCGTGAACACCTCGGTGGTGGGTTCCCACAGCAAGGGACCGATCACGTGCGCCGACTCCGGCCAGTCCGGCCGCGGCACCTCCAGTTCGGGCAGTGTCGCCACCATCCGCGGCACCGGTGCCGCCGGCACCGCCGACAACCCGATCGAGGTGCGTGCGCGGGCCCGCTGACGATCACCGGTGCGCACCGAGACATTCGACGCGGCGCGCAACAGCCCGTCCCGCAGCCGGCCCCGCACACCGACCCCGGGGGCCATCCCGGTCCCGATCGGCGGCAGGCCGCGCGAAGGCAGGTACAGCGGATGCGGGACCAGCTCGATGGCCGGGATCCCGGCGAGTTCGGCGGCCCACAGCCCGGCGACGGTGATCACGTCGGAGATCACGAGGTCGACGCCGCGAGTGGCGAGGACCGGCGCGAGGTGGACCGCCATCCGGGCCGCCCGCACACTCAGCTTGGCGCCCGCATCCTCGTCGTCATCGTTGACGGTGGCCTGCAGTCCCGGCAGTTCGGCAACCTCCACACCACGGGCCGCGGCCACGTCATACCACTGCAACCCGGTGTAGACGACCGCCGAGATGCCTTGTGCGGCAAAACGTTCCGCAAGCGCGAAGGCAGGAAAGGCATGGCCGGCGTCGGGGCCGGCGACTATTGCGACCTTCAGTTGCCGGCCTGCGGGGGCTCGGTGGTGGGCTTGGTCAGGCCCGGTCCGGCGGGCTGGGCATCGGGTGCCGCGATGTTCGGGGTGGCGGCACCACCGGCGGGCAGCGACCCGCCGGACATGCTCGCGCGGATCTGCTCGAGGCGTGCGTGCCCGGCCATCTGGATGCCCGCCTGCTCCACCTCGGCCATCCGGCCCTGGACCGAGTTCTTGGCCAGTTCGGCCGAACCCAGCGCATTGGCGTAGCGGCGTTCGATCTTCTCGCGGACCTGGTCGAGGCTCGGGGTGTTACCCGGCACCGACAGCTCGCTCATCTGGTTCAGCGAGGCCGAGACCTGCTCCTGCATCTTGGCCTGCTCGAGCTGGCTGAGCAGCTTGGAGCGCTCGGCGAGCTTCTGCTGCAGCATCATCGCGTTGCGTTCGACGGCCTGCTTGGCCTGCTGCGCGGCCTGCAGCGACTGGTCGTGCAGCGACTTGAGGTCCTCGACGCTCTGCTCGGCGGTCACCAGCTGGGCGGCGAAGGCCTCGGCGGCGTTGGTGTACTCCCCTGCCTTCTGGACGTCACCGGCCGCGGCGGCCTGGTCGGCGAGGGTCAGCGCCTGACGGGTGTTGGCCTGCAGCCGCTCCACCTCTTCGAGCTGACGGTTGAGCTTCATCTCCAGTTGACGCTGGTTGCCGATCACCGAGGCGGCCTGCTGCGACAGCGCCTGGTGCTGACGCTGGGCGTCCTCGATGGCCTGCTGGATCTGGATCTTCGGGTCCGCGTTCTCGTCGATCTTCGCGTTGCCGAGTGCCATCAGGTAGCGCCACATCTTCACGAACGGGTTCGCCATGCTTGTCGTCCACTCCATTCCGGGGTTTCACGATCCCCGTGCCGCAACAGGATCTGCACAGCACCAGATCGCGGCTTGAGGGGTTCGCAGCTCTGGGTCTCGTAGCCTCGCACACCAATCTAGCGCCTCGGGACCCACCCGCGGTGCCGACCGCCATTCAGTCGATCGAGCGGCGCGACCTCAGGCCGCGGCGAGCGTCGCGGCCCGGTGATGGACCTCGGGTGCGGCGATGACCACCTTCGAGGCGATCGCCGCATCGGCGTCGACCCCGGCCGGCACGACGGCGGCATCCCGGTCGACACCGACCACATCGGCACCCACCGCGACGGGTTCGGGCCGCATGGCCGCACCCACCTCGAGCAGCAGATCGGCGATCTCCACATCGAGGGCATCACAGATGGAGGCGAGCAGTTCGCTCGACGCCTCCTTCTGGCCGCGTTCGACCTCGGACAGATATCCCAGGCTCACCCGGGCATCGGTGGACACCTCACGCAAGGTCCGGCCCTGCTGGGTCCGAACCCGGCGCAGACTGTCGCCGAGCGCCTCTCGCAAGAGCATCGCCATCGGGTCTCCTCTCGTAATCCCGGCCCGCCCACCCATCACGGGAGAGACGGACCATGGATGCAACGTCCGGGAGCGCTCTCGCGTTCCCGGTTCGTCACGTTCCCGGCTCCATCGTGCCGACGTCACCCTGCCGATGATCGTCGCGCGGTGTGGACGACAGTAGTCGAAGATGCCGGTGGTCGCCGCACGGTATGGGGCGCGTCGCGGACGGATTCGCCCGATGTTCGCTCAGGGCGCAGTGCCGGCGCGGGCCCCGGCACGCAACCGGATCGCCTGCCAGACGTAGTCGAGGCCGGTGGCCACGGTGATCACCACCGCCAGCCACATGATCACCAGCGCACTCGTGTGCCAGAGACCGCTCAGCGGGAACAGCAGCAGTCCGATGCCGATCGCCTGCAGCAGTGTCTTGAGCTTCCCGCCGCGGCTCGCCGGGATCACGCCGTGGCGCAGCACCCAGAACCGCAAGGCGGTCACACCGAGTTCGCGGACCAGGATGATCGCGGTGACCCACCAGGTCAGCTCGCCGAGGATGGACAGGCTGACCAGAGCCGCCCCGATCAGGGCCTTGTCGGCGATCGGATCGGCCATCTTGCCGAAATCGGTGACCAGACCTCGTCCGCGCGCCAGCCGGCCGTCGATGTGGTCGGTGACCGCGGCCACCCCGAACACCAGGGCCGCCGCGACCCGCCACCACGTGTCGTGTCCGCCGTCGACGAAGAGCACGACGACGAACACCGGGACCAGGATGATCCGGAACACCGTCAGCGCATTGGCGATGTTGACCACCGGAACCGGGTCGACGGGGTCGGCGATGTGATCGGGTCCACGCCCGATGTCGGCCAGCCCCTGCTCGTGCACCGCCCGGCGCATCCGGTCGGTCACGCGCAGGCACCCCGGTCGGTGGGGGTCGCCACAGGCCGCCGCTCATTCGATCGCACGATCACCAGGGTATCGGCCCGGACACCTGCACCGGTCGGCGGATCCGCGCCACCCCGGCGGACACGCCCGGGACAGCGGTCGCCCTGCGAGCACGAACGGTTCCCGGTGAGGGCAAGATTGACCGCATGCACAACGATGACGACGTCGATCCCGCACCCACCGGTGCCCCGGAGCCCACCCCGCAGCCCGCGGACACCCGACCCGACGTCGTCATCCGCCGCGCCCGCACCTCCGATGTCCCGACCATCAAGGCGCTGATCGACCAGTACGCCGGCCGCATCCTGCTGGAGAAGAACCTCGTCACCCTCTACGAGTCGGTGCAGGAGTTCTGGGTGGCCGACGACGACGGCACGGTGGTCGGTTGCGGCGCCCTGCACGTGTTGTGGAGCGATCTCGGCGAGGTCCGCACGGTGGCCGTCGACTCCAACTGTTCCGGCCGCGGTGTCGGACACCTGCTGGTCGGCCGGCTGATGGACGTCGCCCGGGAACTGCAGCTCGACCGGGTGTTCGTCCTGACCTTCGAGACCGCCTTCTTCGGTCGTCACGGATTCCGCGAGATCGAGGGGACCCCGGTGACCAAGGAGGTCTACGAGGAGATGTGCCGCTCGTATGACACCGGTGTGGCCGAGTTCCTCGACCTCAGCTACGTCAAACCCAACACGCTGGGCAACACCCGCATGCTCGCCGACCTGCACGCCCCGGCAGAGATCTCGTGACGGCAGCCGCCGGCCGATCCCCCACACCCGATTCCCCGACGACCCCGCTACCGATGACCCCGCTACCGACGACCCCGCTACTACCGACAACCCCGATCCCCGACACCCAGGAGTGACACACGTGGCGACCTTCGCAGTCCACTACAGCTACGGCCCGGCCAAGGCCGCGATCCGCGACCGCCTGCGGCCCGACCACCGCCGATGGCTCGGTGAGGAGAACAAGGCCGGCAACGTGCTGCTGGTCGGTCCGTACGGCGACGGCACCGGTGCGCTGCTGCTGGTCCGCGCCGAGGGCGGACTCGACGGCGCCGAGGCCTTCATCGCCAACGATCCGTTCATCGCCGGGGAGGCCGTCGACGCCGTCCGCGTCCTCGAGTGGACCCAGGTCTACGGACCCTTCACCGAATCCTGAGGTTCCTGCGGGTCCCGGGACGACATCTGCTCGTCCCGGGAACCCCGTGACCGCAGCAGGCTCGCCACGGTGGTGATCGCCAGCGTCGCCACGATCACGCCGAGCGACAGGGGCGTGCTGATCTCGGGTACCGCGACGTGCTCACCACCGTTGACGAACGGCAGCGTGTTCTCGTGCAGGGCGTGCAGTACCAGCTTCACGCCGATGAAGGCGAGGATGAACGACAGTCCCATCGAGAGGTACACCAGCCGGTCGAGGAGTCCGCCGAGCAGGAAGTACAGCTGGCGCAGACCCATCAGGGCAAAGGCGTTGGCGGTGAACACCAGGTACGGCTCGGCGGTCAGCCCGTAGATCGCCGGGATCGAATCCAGCGCGAAGAGCACGTCGGTGAAGCCGATGACGATGAGCACCACCAGCATCGGGGTCACCATGCGCTTGCCGCCGATCTTGGTGAACAGGCGGTCGCCGTCGTAGTCGTCGGTGGTGCGCAGGTACTTCTTGAGGAAGCGCTCCAGGCGTGTCTCCCGCTGCTCCTCGTGGTCGACCGGGTCGTCGCTCTCGCGCAGCAGTTTCACCGCGGTGAGGATCAGGAACAGACCGAACAGGTAGAACACCCAGCTGTAGGTGCTGATCGCGGCGGCGCCGACGGCGATGAAGCCGGCACGCATGACCAGGGCCATCACGATCCCGAGCAACAGCACCTTCTGCTGGTACTCACGGGGCACCGCGAACTTCGCCATGATGATCACGAAGACGAAGAGGTTGTCCACCGAGAGGGCCTTCTCGGTGACATATCCGGCGAAGAACTCACCGCCGTAGGTGGAGCCCCACTTCCACCACACGAAGCCGCCGAAGGCGATCGCGATGGTGATGTAGACCGTCGACCAGAACCCGGATTCCTTGAGGGACGGGGCGTGGGGGACGCGGACGTGGGAGAAGAAGTCGAAGACGAAGAGTCCGAGGATCACCAGACAGGTGATGATCCACAGGGTGGGCGAGACATGCATGGGTGCGACCTACCTCCAGCGCGCAGCACAATGGTTGCGATGCCGGAGGTCTCTCCCACCGGGTGCGACGACGAACGTCGATCACCGGCCGACGTCCCGGAGCGGCGGCCACGTCGACGATCTGCGTCGGGTGACCGGCGACCGTACTGACGGGAACGCCGTGAGAAGGGGATACTCCCCTCCAAGATCGTTGCCCAGCCTAACGCAATCGGGCATCCACCGCACAATCGCGGTGGATGCCCGATCCGTCGGACCGGCCCGAGGCGGCCGGTCGTCGCGGTGCCGTTCGTTGCGGTGCCGGGCGGTCAGCCCGCGTCGCCGGCCGCATCGTCGTCTCCACCGCCGGTGATCGAGGCGATCACACCGGCCAGGTCGTCGGGTTTGACGAGCACCTCGCGGGCCTTGGACCCCTCGCTCGGGCCCACCACGCCACGGGTCTCCATCAGATCCATCAGGCGACCGGCCTTGGCGAAGCCGACACGCAGCTTGCGCTGCAACATCGACGTCGACCCGAACTGACTCGACACGACCAGCTCGACGGCCTGCAGCAGATCGTCGAGATCGTTGCCGATATCGGAGTCGATGTCCTTCTTGTCGCCGGCCTTGGCGGTGGTGACACCCTCGGTGTACTCCGGCTCGGCCTGCTCCTTGGTGTAGTCGACGACGCCGGCGATCTCCTCGTCGGTGATGAACGCACCCTGCATGCGGACCGGCTTGTTGGCCCCCATCGGCAGGAACAGTCCGTCGCCCATACCGATCAGTTTCTCCGCACCCGGCTGGTCCAGGATGACGCGCGAGTCGGTCAGCGACGACGTCGCGAACGCCAGCCGCGAGGGCACGTTGGTCTTGATCAGACCGGTCACCACGTCCACCGACGGGCGCTGTGTGGCGAGCACCAGATGGATACCGGCGGCACGCGCCTTCTGGGTGATCCGGACGATCGCGTCCTCGACGTCACGCGGGGCGGTCATCATCAGGTCGGCGAGCTCGTCGACGATCGCGATGATGTACGGGTACGGCTTGTAGACGCGCTCGGAGCCGAGCGGGGTGGTGATCTCCCCCGACCGCACCTTGGAGTTGAAGTCGTCGATGTGGCGCACCCGCGACGCCTTCATGTCCTGATACCGCTGCTCCATCTCCTCGACCAGCCACGAGAGTGCGGCCGCGGCCTTCTTGGGCTGGGTGATGATCGGGGTGATCAGGTGCGGGATGCCCTCGTACGGGGTCAGCTCCACCATCTTCGGGTCGATCAGGATCATCCGCACCTGATCCGGGGTGGCCCGGGTCAGCAGCGACACCAGCATCGAGTTGACGAAGCTCGACTTACCCGAGCCGGTGGAACCGGCGACCAGCAGGTGCGGCATCTTCGCCAGGTTGGCGCTGACGAAGTCACCCTCGATGTCCTTGCCGAGGCCGATCACCAGCGGGTGCGTGTCCTTGCGGGTCGACGACGACTTGAGCACGTCGGCCAGGCGCACCATCTCACGGTCGGAGTTGGGCACCTCGATACCGACCGCCGACTTACCCGGGATCGGGGCGAGCAGGCGCACGTTGTCGGTGGCGACGGCGTAGGCGATGTTGCGTTGCAGCGCAGTGATCTTCTCGACCTTCACGCCGGGCCCGAGCTCGACCTCGTAGCGGGTCACCGTCGGTCCACGCGTGTAGCCGGTGACCGCCGCATCGATCTTGAACTGTTCGAGGACGCCGGTGATCCGGTCGATCATGTCGTCGTTGGAGCGGCTGCCCTGCTTGAGCGGCTCTCCGTCGATCAGCAGGCTGGTCGGCGGCAGCCGGTAGTCGCCCTCGGTGGGCTCCACCGCGAACGGCATGGCGTCGTCATCGTCGTCGGCCGTGACCGCCGGGGCCGCGGGCTTGGGGGCCGCAGCACTCG
>NZ_BCNF01000145.1 GCF_001485495.1 Gordonia desulfuricans NBRC 100010
CCTCGTCGGCTCAACCATCAACTAGCCGTGGATGATTGAACAGAACCCGCGTCGATGCCACTGCGGCACTCACTCCAGCGGCCGGGCTCCGAGTTCGGTCTGCAGCAGTTCCAAGGCCATCTTGTCCGGGTCGATCCGGGCGTCGGGAGTTGCGTTGTGCGCGTCGGCGACCATCTCGGCGCGTTCGTCGTCGGGGATGTCCTCGTCGGCGCGGGGCGGCTCGGGCTCCGGCCCCGGTTCGGGATCCGGCTCGGGAGCCGGTGCGGGAGCAGATGGTTCGCCGGCACCACTCTCCGGTTTCGGCTGTGACCGGCTCGGCCGTGAGAAGGTCTGCTTCTTGGGGGCCGAACGCTTGGCCGCCGGTGCCGAAGCCGCAGAGGCCACCGCGGCCGCCGACTGGTGGACGGTGCGCACGTCCAGTTCCGTGCCGAACACCTCCAGCAGCGCCTCACGCAGGATGGTGACCGCGTGCGGCGCCGACAGCCGGCCGACGAGCACCTCCACCGGATGCGCGAGCACCACGACGCCGTCCTGCAGGTCAGTGACCACCGCAGCCGACAGCATGGGTTCGAGACTCTTCGACCGCTCACGCACCGCGGACCGCAACTCCTGGAACCGCTTCTGCACGGAGTCCAGGCCGAGTCCGGCCTCGGCCTCCGGCTCGGGTTCGGGCTCGGGTTCTGCCTGCGGCTTCGGTTCCGCCTTGCGGGGTGAGGCACGCAGACCAGGCTCGTCCGGCGGTGCCTCGTACTCGTCGAAAGGTTCCTCGGGCAGGGGGATGTCGTCGTCGAAATCAGCGGAGATCGGCTCCGGCACAGCCTGTTCGGCGGCGGCAACCTTTGCTGCAGCCGCCTTCTCGGCGGCCTCCTTCTCGGCAGCAGCTTTGTCGGCAGCCGCCTTCTCCGCCGCAGCCTTGTCGGCGGCTTCCTTGTCTGCGGCTTCCTTCTCTGCGCGGGCTTGTCGCTCGGCTTCCTGGCGTTCGGCAGCCGCCTTCCGCTCGGCCTCGGCCCGATCGGCTTCCTGGCGTTCGGCTTCGGCACGTTCAGCGGCCACACGGTCGGCCTCGGCACGCTCGGCTTGGGCACGCTCGGCAGCAGCCCGATCGGCTTCGGCCTTCTCGGCCGCAACCCGGTCGGTTTCAGCCTGTTCGGCCGCAACCCGTTCAGCGGCCAGACGCTCGGTCTCCACCCGCTCGGCCTCGAGACGCTGGGCTTCCACGCGCTCGGCCTCGGCACGCTGGGCTTGCGCCGCCTCGCGTTCCGCCGCAAGATGTTCGGCCTGTACCTGGTCGGACTCGGCCTGCTCGGACTCGGCGCTCTCGGCCGCCTTGCGCTCGGCCTCCGCGTCCTCGGCGGCCTTGCGCTGCGAGGGACGCACGTACTTGGGCGGGGGCTCATCCCCCACCGGCGCCGACACCGGAGCAACCGGGGCCGACGCCGCCCCCGCACCCGCGGCCACCGCCGGACCCGCCGGCGCCCGCCCGACCGTCCCCACCCCGGCCTCGAGCTGTTCGAGTCGTTGCAGCACGGCGGCCTCCTCGGTGGAGGTGGTGGGCAGCAGCATGCGCGCGCACATCACCTCCAGCAGCAAGCGGGGTGAGGTGGTGCCCCGCATCTCACCGAGTGCGGTGTGCACGATCTCGGCGAAGCGGGTCAGCCCACCGGGCCCCAGGCGTTCGATCTGCCCCTGCATCCGGGCCAGCTGATCGCCTGGCGCCTCCACCAGACCGCGGTCGGCCGCATCCGGAACTGCTTGCAGCAGAATGAGGTCACGGAGTCGTTCGAGCAGGTCGACGGCGAAGCGACGCGGATCGTGTCCGGCGTCGACCACCTTCTCCACCACACCGAACAGTGCCGCGCCGTCGGCCACGGCCAGCGCGTCCACGGCGTCGTCGATCAGCGCGATGTCGGTGACACCCAGCAGGGCGAGGGCGCGGTCGTAGGTGACGCCCTGCTCGCCGGCACCGGCGAGCAACTGGTCGAGGATCGACAGCGAGTCACGCGGCGAACCACCGCCCGCACGGATCACCAGCGGATACACGTCGTCGGCGACGCGCACCCCTTCCTTTGCGCAGATGTTCTCGAGCAGGCCGCGCATCACCGGCGGGGCCAGCAACCGGAACGGGTAGTGGTGGGTCCGCGAACGGATGGTCGGAAGTACCTTCTCCGGCTCGGTGGTCGCGAAGACGAAGATCAGATGCTCCGGCGGCTCCTCGACGATCTTCAGCAAGGCGTTGAAGCCGGCGTTGGTCACCATGTGCGCCTCGTCGACGATGAAGACGCGATACCGCGATTCCGACGGCGCATAGAACGCGCGGTCGCGGAGTTCACGCGTGTCGTCGACACCGCCGTGGCTGGCCGCGTCGAGTTCGATCACATCGAGATTGCCGGGGCCGCCCGGCGCGAGGGCCACACACGAGGAGCACACGCCACACGGCGTGGAGGTGGGCCCCTCGACACAGTTCAGGGAGCGGGCCAGGATGCGCGCCGACGACGTCTTGCCGCAACCGCGCGGGCCCGAGAACAGGTACGCGTGGTTGATCCGACCGGAGTCGAGTGCATGACCGAGCGGATCGGTGACGTGCTCCTGACCTACGACCTCGGCAAACGTCGACGGACGGTAGGTGCGATACAGTGCCACGCGTCGAGACTACCGGCGAGCGCCGACAGCCCACCCGTCCGGTCCACAGGCCGCCGGCCCCGGCACCCTCACGCCGACGGGACGGCCGTGGTGTACTGCTCACGCAGCTGGTACTTGAGCACTTTCCCGGACGGATTGCGCGGCAGGGCGTCGACGAACTCCAGACGAAGCGGGAGCTTGTAGCGGGCCAGCTGATCGGCGGCGAACTCCCGCAACTCCTCCAGCGTGACGGTCTGTCCGGCCGCGGTGGCGATGACGGCGGTGACCGCTTCTCCCCACTTGGCGTCGGGCAGGCCGATGATCGCGATCTCGGCGACCGCCGGATGGCTGTAGAGCACGCTCTCGACCTCGGCCGGGTAGACGTTCTCACCGCCGCTGATCACCATGTCCTTGACACGGTCGACGACGTAGATGTAGCCGTCGTCGTCCTCGCGGCCGACGTCACCGGTGTGGAACCAGCCCTCGTCGTCGATCACCGCGGCGGTGGCGCCGGGGTTCTGCCAGTAGCCGACCATCACCTGCGGTCCGCGGACACAGATCTCGCCCGGACTCCCCTTCGGCACAACCGTATTGGTCGCGTCCACCAGCCGCACATCCGACAGCGGCAGCACCTTGTTGCCGGCCGCGCCGATCTTGGCGGCGGACTCGTCCAGGCCCATCACCAGCGCGAGCGGTGCGGTCTCGGTGAGGCCGTAGCCCTGGGCGAAGGCCAGGCCGCGCTCGGCGTAGCGGCGCATCAGCGGTTCGGGGACGGGTGCACCGCCGCACACCAGATAGCGCAGGCTCGACAGGTCGGCGGTCTCGTACTGCGGCACCTGACTCATGAACAGATACATCGCCGGGACACCGAACATCGTTGTGATGCGATGTGTTTCGATGTCGGCGAGGGCCTGCACGGGGTCGAAGGCCGCCGACAGCACCACATGCCCGCCCTTCTGCAGGGTCAGCAGGGTGGTGACGTTGAGCCCGCCGATATGGAACAGCGGCGCCGCACAGTAGGTGATGTCGCCGGCCTCCACATCCAGGCACAGCAGCGCATTCACGTTGTTCCAGAACAGGTTTCCATGGGTGAGCATGGCGCCCTTGGGACGTCCGGTGGTACCCGAGGTGTACATGATGACGGCGAGCTCGTCGGCGGCGGGGTGGGCGGGCTCGGCGATCGGCGCACTGCCGGCGATGATCTCCTCGGCCGGTTCCCATCCGTCGGCGGCGGTCACGACGACCTTCCGGGACACCGACAGCTCGCCGGCGACGGCGTCGACGGTCCCGGTCAGCGCGGCGTCGGCGATCAGTGTGTGCGCACCGCAGTCGTTGAGGATGTAGGCGAGTTCGCTGCCGGTGAGACGAAAGTTCAACGGCACGAACGTCGCCCCGGCGCGTGCCGAGGCGAACAGCGCGGTGAGGAACATGGGGTGGTTGGGACCCAGGTAGGCCACCCGGTCACCCGGTGTCACACCCCCGGCGACCAGCGCGGCGGCGAGCCGGTCGACCCGGTCGGCGAACTCCCCGAAGGTGAGTGTGGCGCCGTCGAAGGTGAGGGCCTGCCGGTGCGGACCGATCGCGGCGCGACGCGCGATCCAGGATCCGAGGTCCATGGTCTGTGGGGTGTCGATGCGGCTCACGGCGAATCCTCCGGGGATCGTGCGCGGCGCCGATCACGGCGCCATCAGATGTGGTCGGCGTCACTGTAGAACGCACACCACTCCCCCGTGTCCGATTTCGGTGAATCGGCCCTAACTCAGTGCTGCGGGCTCCGGGCGCGGCGTCCGGGCCAGCACCGCCAGGGTCGCGATACACGTCCCGAGGAAGATGACGTTGTACGGGAACACCAGGAACCACTCGGCCCACACGGGCCCCTTCTTGAAGAACAACCCCATGAAGTAGGCGTCCGGGACGGTGCGGTTGACGAACCACATCGGGTAGGCGAAATGGGTGCGCCAGGAGAACGCGATCAGGATCAGCAGCGTCAGTCCGACCCCGGCCAGGGCACGCCGCGCCACGCCGAGGTCGGTGCGCAGGACCAGATCGACGCAGATCACCAGGATCGGCACGAACCACACCCAGTGGTGGCCCCACGACATCGGCGAGACCGCACACGAGAGCATCCCGACGATGCTCACCGCGAGCAGTTCGTGCCCGGCCTGATGCGCCCGGACCGCCGCCCACATCCCCAGCACCATCGCGATCGCGACCAACGCCGCCCAGGCGAGGGTGTTGGGGGCGTCGGTGTGCACCAGATTCGCGATCATCCCGCGCAGCGACTGGTTGCCGAGGGTCTGCGGCGCCCCGACCCGATCGGAGTCGAAGAGCTTGCCGGTCCAGTAGTCCCACGACTCCCGCGGCAGGAACACCGCACCGACGACGACGGTCGCCGCGAATCCGGCCACCACCCCGGCCAGGGCACGCCACCGGCGCAGCACCGCGAAGTACAGGACGAAGATCAGCGGGGTCAGCTTGATCCCGCCGGCGATCCCCACCCCGACGCCCTTGAGCTTCGCGTCGTCGCCGCGCAGCAGGTCGGCCAGGATCAGCAACAGCAGGAAGACGTTGATCTGCCCGTACCAGACGTTGGTGCGCACCGGCTCCAACAGCAACGCCACCGCCACGAGAGCGATTGCCAGACAACGCAACGGCCACGTGGCCGACCGGCCCAGCGACCGGAACGACAGCATGATCACCAGATACAGCGCCACGAAGATGCCGACGCTCCAGACGATCCGTGCGACCTCGAAGGACATGAACGCGAACGGCATCAACACCAGCACCGAGATCGGGGCATAGGTGTAGTCCATCTGCCCCAGCAGCTTGGCGTCGTAGAGGCTACCGCCGTCCCAGACCGTCTGTGCCCCACCGCGATACACGTCGAGGTCGAGCTGGTAGTCGAACAGTCCCCAGAACGGCGTCGAGAACGGGAGGATCGCATGCTGCAACCACACCGCCAGGCCGGCCAGCGCCAGCGCGGCCACACACGCCAGGATCTGCCTGCCGCGCGGGACCCGCGACGTCACGAATCGTGGTGGGCGAGCAGGGTCTCGGTGGCGGCGAGCAGCACGCAGGTGGCCACCCCGTCCATCGCGACCTCGAGATCGGCGGTGCTGGGCAGGGTGGGTGCCAGCCGGATGTTCCGGTCGTGCGGATCATTGCGGTACGGGAACGCCGAACCGGCTGCGGTGAGCGCGATCCCGGCTTCCTTGGCCAGCGCGATGGTGCGCTTGGCAGCACCGTCGGGCACGTCGAGGCTGATGAAGTAGCCGCCCTCGGGCTCCGACCACGACGCGACCTTGGACTCCGAGAGCCGCTTGTCGAGGATATCGAGGACCAGCTTGAACTTGGGTGCGATGATCGCGCGATGGCGGGCCATGTGCTCGCGGACGCCGTCGGCGCTGCCGAAGAACTTGGCATGGCGCAGCTGGTTGACCTTGTCGGGACCGATCGTCGCGAACGAGATGTTCTTGCAGAACCAGTCCATGTTGGCCTTCGACGACCCGAGGAATGCCACGCCGGCCCCGGCAAAGGTGATCTTCGACGTCGAGCCGAGCACGTACACCCGATTGGGATTGCCCGCCGCAGCGGCCATCTCGAGCACCGGCAGCGGAGTGGGTGCCGCGTCGACCAGGGTGTGCACCGCGTACGCGTTGTCCCAGTAGATCCGGAAGTCGTCGGCGGCCGGCATCGACAGCAGCCCGCGGGTGACCTCCTCGCTGAAGGTCACGCCGGTCGGGTTGGAGTAGGTGGGGACGGCCCACATGCCCTTGATCGACGGGTCGGCGGCGGTCAGCGCGGCACATGCGGCGACGTCCGGGCCGTCGGGATTCATCGGCACCGGGATCATCTCGATGCCGTAGTGCTCGGTGATCGCGAAGTGCCGGTCGTAGCCGGGAGCCGGACACAGGAACTTGACCGGGCCGGCGCCCCACGGCTGGGTGGAGTCGGCGGTGCCCTTGATGATCGCGAAGGTGGTCAGGTGATGCATCAGCTCGAGGCTGGAGTTGCCGAAGGCGATCAGATCGGCCGGGTCGACGGCGAGCAGCTCACCGAAGATCTCGCGCAGTTCGAGCAGACCCTTCACCCCGCCATAGTTGCGGGTGTCGGTGCCGTCGGCGGCCCGGAAATCGGCGTCGCCGGGCAACGCCAGCAACTCGTTGGACAGGTCGAGCTGCTCCGGGGCAGGCTTGCCGCGGGTGAGATCGAGCTCGAGCCCGGCAGCCTGCAGCTGCTCGTAGAGCTTTCGGAGTTCATCCTGGGTTGCGCGGAGTTGGTCGGCACTCTTCGAGTGATAATTCAACGCGTGACCTCTCGCCGAGCCTGCGCGGGATGGTCGCCCACCCCGCACGGCTTCGCAGCAATCTGATGAATCCGGGGGTTTTTGTATAGGGGACCCCGCGCACCCGAGAGAGCCCGTTGACCCTTGCTGCCTTCCGGCCCTGGGGGAGTTCACAGGATGCACGCCGCGCGGGATCCGTGGACAAGTGTAGCGGGCACTCCACGCGGAACCGAAACCGGCTACCGATCGCCCCGTCGGACCGGGACGCGCGGCGGCCGGAACAGGGGGCACACCGTGCGGCTTTCGGGCATTCGGGCCGTGCGGTCGGGCGATACCGAGCCGGTCTGTTCGGCAGGGATGACGCCGGATCGCGCCACCGGACTCAGTCGGCCGCCGGACTCTCCCACCAGTCGCGGGTCTCGAGGTCTTGCCAGCGGACGTCGATCCGGGCGGAGGCCGCGCGGGCATGCTCGGGACCGAGCAGATCGGCCAGCACCGTGCGCGCGACCTCACGGACGTCGTCGGATCTGTCGGGGAGGATGTCGCCGTACCGGGCGATGAGTCCGACGCGCAGGCGATCGACGGCATCGTCGTCACCGTCGACCGAGACGAAGACCACCAGCCGGCCCAGCGCCCGGCGGATCCCGACCGCCAGGATCTGCTTGAGCACACGGTCGGAGACACAGACCCCGACGGTGTCGGTGTCGAGCGGACGACCCGGCCGTAGCACCGTTCCCAGGTCGGCCGTGATCGCCGCCACCAGGCGACTCGCATCACTGCTCAGGTTGCCCAGTTCGCGACCGGCATCGACGAGCCAGACGTCGGTGCGGTCGTCGTCGATGCGGCCGTTGGCGAGGTCACCGGAAATTCCACGATGGTCCATCACCGGACTCCCTTCTCGTCCGTCTCCCCCACACCCCTGCCGCCCGTGCCCTGTTCGTCTGCGCCCTGTTGGTCTGCGCCCCGCACGTCCGGGACCTGTTTGCCCGGGACCGCTTTGTCCCCGGCCTGTTTGCCCGGGACCGTTCCGCTCGGGACCCCGGCCCCGGCGGGTCGTTCGTCACCGGTCGGCCGCCACGGGGCCAGCCGCGCCGCGAGGTATTTCCGGGTTCGTTGCAGATGCCCTCGCACCGATCCGACCGTGATCTGCAGGACCTGCGCGATCTCGGCGAGGGATAGTCCCTCCACCTCGCGCAGCCACCACACCGACCTCGACACCCACGGCAAGGTCGCCAGTTCCGCGCCCAATGCATCGACGAGCGCGTCGTGCAGGGCCTCATCCGACGGTAACGGAGTACCCGCCGCCAGATCGACGAATCGTTCGGATTCGGTGGGGATGTCGCGACGTCGCCGAAGGTGGTCGATGGCCTTGCGGTAGGCGATCGAGAACATCCACGTCTTGAACGTGCTGCGAAAACCGAAGTCCGGCAACCCTCTCCACGCATCGAGGAGCACCTCCTGGGCGATATCCTCGGCGGACTGCGGATCATCGACCAGCCGGTGGAGATAACGCAGCAACGATGGCGAGAGCCGCCCGATCAGTTCGGTGAAGGCCTCGGTGTCACCGACCGCGGCCGCCGCCGCCAGTTCGTCGGTGTCCAGTTCGGCCAGCACCAGCACCGGCGCGTGATGTTCGAGGTCCACGTCCCCCCTGCCGACGTCGCAACAACTGTGATGTAGATCACCATTACTTGTGCGTGCACATTCCGGTTCGCGTACGACTAACCCTATACCGGCGCAGTGCACCGCCGGTGCAGTGAATGCAATCCCGCCGGTCGCACGAGCGTGAACCCGCGAAAGGACCACCCGATGACGATTCACGTCGGGCACCGATGCGTCTCGAGCGACATGCGGGGAGATCGCAACAGATACTGGGACAAGAACATCCGGTAGCAGCAGTATTCAGGGCACGATCCGGAACGAGGACACAGGAGTCTTGATGAGCACCACGACCGACCCCACCACCGCCGAGACCGGCACCGGTAAGAACACCTCCGGCAAGAGCTCGCCGGGCAAGGATCTGGCGTTGAGCCACTCGTCCGACGAGCGCGGGTCGACGTCCATCGCCGACACCGTCGTCGCCAAGATCGCCGGGATCGCCGCACGCGAGATCGACGGCGTGCACGACCTGGGCGGGGCCACCGAGCGGGTCGTCGGGAAGGTCCGCGACGTGCTGCCCGGCACCACCGTGAACACCACCCAGGGCATCAACGTCGAGGTCGGCGAGCGTCAGGCGGCCGTGGACGTGTCCATCGTCGCCGAGTACGGTGTGGCGATCCACCGTCTCGCCGCCGCGATCCGCAGCCACGTCATCGATGCGATCGAGTCGATGACCGGACTGGAGGTCACCGAGGTCAACGTGACCGTCCACGACGTCCACTTCGCCGACGACGACACCGACACCCCGGATTCACCTCGGGTCCAGTGATGTCCACCGGCACCGAGAAGTCGGTTGCCGAACAGATCGCCGACGCCGTCCTGGCCGTCGACGGTGTCACCGACCTGTATGGCGGTCTGTTCGGGGAGATCGCCACCTATCTGCCCGGTGGCCGGGTGACCGGCGTCCAGGTGGACGACGAGCGCACCGAGGTCCATGTGATCCTCGATCTGACCTGCGATCTGCGGGCGGTGGCGGCCCAGGTGGCGGCCACCACCCGCCAGATCACCGGCGGGCCGGTCTCGGTCACCGTCGAGGACGTCAGTACCCCGGCGCCGGCCGACACCGCACCGGATCCCGACCCGGCCGCACCCGACCCAGCGGACCCGCCACCGCCGGACGTGAAAGAGGTTGACCCACAATGAGTGACAATGCCAAGACCGGACTCCTCGTCGGGCTCCTGCTGACCTTGGTCATCACCACCGGTGGTTTCACCGGACTGTTGCTGGGCGTGGTGCTCGGCGGGATCGGACTGGTCATCGGCCTGCACCGCGACGGTGCGATCGACCTCGGTGCGCTGCTGCGGAGCCGTAACCGTGGCTGAGATCGTCACCGACTCCGCACCGCCGGGCACCATCCCGCCACCCGGCGGTGTCGGTGATCCGGGTGGCGGTGAGCCGGGTGAGATCGGCGAGCACGGTCACTCCGACCGCGGCGACCTGATCATGCGCGACCGCGTGCTCGAACAGATCGCCCGGCGGGCGGTCCTCGACATCGACGGCGTGGTGGCGAGCACCGGCCGCGCAGGAGCCCTGCTGGGTGGTGTCGCCGCACTCGGCGGCTCCTATCCCAACACCCGGGTGGACGCATCCGGGGCGGTACCGGCGATCGAGGTCACCGTGGCGGTCACCTGGCCGTGCGAGGTGGCCCGGGTGTGTCGTGACGCCGCGGCCAATGTCGAGCAGGAACTGGAGCGGCTCACCGGGATTCGTCCGTCACGGGTGGATGTGGGCGTCGGTCGGATCGTCTCCGACGAGCGCACCGCACGCAAGGGTTTCGCCGTACTGCCGCCCGCCGGCGACGCCGACGCCGAGTCGGCCGAGTCCGCCGAGTCCACCGACGCGACACACCGTGGCGACGTCATCGATATCACCACCGACACCACAAAACGGAAAAATGCTGCACCGGCGGCATTTCCGGGAGCTGCCATCGCCGGTGCGGTGATCGGGGTGCTCCTGCTCGGGCTCGCCGCGGTCGGCATCCACGACCACATCGTGCGGTTCGGCTGGGTCGAGGGCACCCCGTGGACCGAGAGCACCGCCCGCTGGGTGGCGTCGAGTACCTGGCAGAACTGGATGTGGGCGGTCGCGGTGGTGTTGGTGATCGTCGGCCTGTGGCTACTCTGGCTGGCGGTGAAACCGCGACGCAAGACCCACATCCGACTCGCCGACTACGAGGTGATGTGGACCCGCCGTGGCGATCTCGCCCGTCGCGTCAGCACCGTGATGCGATCGGTGCCCGGGGTGGCCCACGCGAGCACCGTCGTGCACCGGCGCCGCGTGAGCACATCGGTGACGACCGACGTCCCGGTCGACCGGGCCGTGCTCCACTCCGCGGCCAACGACGCGGTGTCGGCGGTACGGCGCACGCCGCGCATCAGGATCCGGACCAGATCCGTCCACTCACAACAGACCGAAGGTGCAGACACATGAACCGGGGACCCGTTGCGCTGCATCGTTTCACCGTCGGGTTGATCGGATTGATCTGCCTGGTGGTGGGTCTCGGTGCGATCGCCCACCAGGCCGGCATCACCCCGGTCACCGAGTGGGAGGACCGGTTGGACGCCTCGTGGGCCACCACGGCGATCGACGCATCCTGGTGGTGGGCGGTCCTTCTCGGCCTGGTCGTCGTCGGCCTCGTCTGGGGAGGTCTGCTGATCGCCACCGTGTGGCGGCCCGGGAAGGCCGACGAGCTGACCATGCCGTCATCGGCGCCCGGGCAGATCACCGTGCCACCCAAGCTGATCGCCGGGGCCGTCGCCGAATCGCTGTCGGCGAACCCGATGTTCGGCGAGGTCGCCGCCAAGGCGGTCGACGACCGGGGCCGCCGGCTGATCCGGATCGAGGTCACCGTGTCACCGGGACACTCCTACGACGAGGTCGCCGCGGCACTGGCACCCGAGGTGCGCAATGTCCGACAGGCCGTCGAGGGCGCCGACATCGGCGTACAGGCCTTGGTCCATCTCGAGCAGCCGACCACCACACAGACGAAACGATGACCCGGCAGATATCGGAGACCACCTGCGAATCCGTGGGGGAAAAGAAAGAAAGGGAACATCATGGGACTCGATGACAAGATCTCGAACAAGGTCGAGGACGCCAAGGGCAAGGCCAAGGAGGCCGGCGGCGAACTGACCGGTGACGAGGATCTGAAGAACGAAGGCAAGGCCGACCAGGTCTCATCGGCGGTCAAAAAGGGCGTCGAGGACGTCAAGGACGCCGCGAACAAGGTCAAGGACAAGCTGACCGGAGACTGACGGCAAGGGAATCCGACCCTGTCACAATCGAGCTCGGCGCGCACGCACAGCGCGCCGAGCTCGACTCTTCCGGGTGCGGAGCGGCGACGGCAACCCCGCCGCCGTCGCGAGGGGGCCGCACCCGCCCGCACCCGACGTCCCCCTCGACGTCGCGGAGATCGTCTCCTCCCCAACATATTCGGATCGGAGGAGACTCCGCCCACGGCGGCGCTGCGTGCGCCTGATGTGCATACGGCCGGCGAATGCTCCGACCCGGCGATCACACCACACCGGCCCGACGTCGCCCAATCTGGCCAAACGGTCATAACGGCGTTGTGCGCCAACAGGTTCGACACCGAACGAACTTGTAGTACCTTGGCAAGTACCGATACCACTGGACAACGGATCGGAGGTGAGCCCGGCCCGATACAACCTCCTGGTCCACCCTCCGCGGAACCGCGGTGATCCTCGCCGACAAATCCGCGTCGTACGCTGGACCACGGACCGGCGAGCAGTTCCGGACAGTCATCAAAACTTTGGTCCCCGACAAGAGCTTTGGTCCCCGACAAGAGCTTTGGTCGCCCACGAGAGCGCTGCCCCGACAAGCACCATGCCAAGAAAGCACTTGTACCAACAGGCACTGCCCATCCGACGACGTTGCCCCAGGCGCCCCACTCGCCGACTGGCGAGACCGGGAGACCCGGAACGGTCCACGACACCGACTCTGCCGGTCCTCACCGACTCGGCGGAAAGGAGTTCGCAATCGTAATGGCCGACCTCGACATCCGAGCCGCCCGGGAGCGCGCTTCACGCGCGCACCGGCGCGGACTACCCGTACCGGCGTTCACCTACACACGAGAGGAGGACGCGCTGTGGTCACGGGTGTTCAGCACACTCGACGGGATGCACGAGGAGTTCGGCTGTGCGAGCTACCTGTCGGCGGCCCGGCGCGTGCCACTGCCGACGCACCGGGTACCGCAGTTGGCGGACGTCTCACGCACGCTACACGCGCTGACAGGTTTCCAGTTGGCGCCCGCAACAGGTTCCCTGCCGGGACGCCAGTTCTACGGGCCACTGGCCGACGGCACACTGCACGCGACCCCGAATGTGCGTCCGACGGCCGAGGAGTCCTTCTCACCTGACCCCGATGTCATCCATGAACTGGTCGGGCACGCGGTGATGCTCGGCGACCCGGAGTTCGCAGACCTCTACCGCCTGTTCGGTCGCGCCATCAACCACGCCGACTCGGCCGAGGCGTGCACGGCGATCGCACGAGTGTTCTGGTTCACCATGGAGGTGGGCCTGGTCGCCGAGAAGGGACGGCCACGGGCGACCGGTGCGGCGATCCTGTCCTCGGTGGGCGAGATGAACTCGCTCGCCGACGCCGACCTGCGGTCTTTCCGAGTGGGTGAGTGATCGAGTGCGACGTCGACGACGGCCGGTGTCAACCGGTGCTCTTCGTCGCCGACTCGGTCGACCACATGCTCGACGTGGTCCGACGGTTCCTCGTCACGACCAGCGGCGAGAACTGAGGAATCACGGTGCCCCACAGCCCGACCGCCGTATGGCGTGATGACCGAACCGTCACCGACCCGGGACTCGTCGAGTTGTCAGCAGCCCAGTCCGAACTGTGGCTGGCCCAGCAGGTTCATCCGACGGTGCCCTTCGCCATCTCGCAGTACTTCGATCTCCGCGGCCCGGTCGACCTGGGCCTGCTCGAGCAGTGCACCCGCCGGGCCGGACACGAACTCGAGTCACCGCACGTGCGATTCACCGTCGTCGATGGTCGACCGCTGCAGTTCGTCGACCACGGCATCGAGACCGCGTTCGACCGAATCGACCTCACCGGGTACCCCGACCCCGACCGCGTCGCACACCGGTGGATGCTCGAGGACACCAACCGGATCATCGATCTCACCGGCGGCGATGTCAGCAAGGTGGTGCTGTTCGTCCTCGGGCCCGACCGATACCGGTGCTACGGACGCGCTCATCACATCGCGGTCGACGGCTACGGTGCCGGCCGCCTGCTGGCGCGAGGTGCCGAGCTGTATTCGGCGGCGGCCGAAGGGCGCCCTGCGGCACCGTCGGGCGCGCTGTCCGTGGCCCGCATCGTCGCTGCCGAGCGGCGCTATCGGTCCTCACCACGTTTCGCCGACGATCGCGAGTACTGGCGAGAACACCTCGCCGACCTGACCCATGTCACCAGCCTCGGGGAGCGCCACACCGCCCCCTCCTCGAATCCGCATGTCGTACAGGAAACTCTCGATGCACCTGCGGTGTCCCGGATCGAGGCCGTGGGCCGACGCAGCGGCGCCGGGATGGCCGAGGTCCTGGTGGCGGCACTGGCAGCATTCCTGGCACAGATGACCGGCGACGGCGACGTCACGGTGTCGCTGCCGGTCGCCGGGAGGATCACGCACGCGCTGCGTCGATCTGCCGGAATGGTGTCGAACGTGGTGCCGGTACGAGTACGCGGAGTTGCCGACTCGTCGATCGACGACATCGTGCGCCGGACGCGTGCCACCCTGGTCGGGGCTCTGCGCCACCAGTTGTACCGCCACGAGGACCTGCTCCGCGACCAAGGAGTGGGAGTCGCCGGCCGCAACGGGTATGGCCCGCTGATCAACGTTCTCACCTTCCCGGAGCACATCGGTTTCGGTGCTGCCCGTGGTCGGGCCCATCTGCTCTCGGCCGGCCCGGTCGACGACCTGACGATCAACTGCTACCGATTCGGCGACGGCCCCCTGAACATCGACTTCTTTGCCAATCCGGGACGGTACGGCGCCGAGGAACTACGCCAGTACCACCGCCAGTTCCTCGACTGTCTGTCCCGGTTCCTGCAGGCATCCGGCGAGCAGCGTGTGCTGGACGCCGTCACGGCCACCCGAAGCATCGCCGCGGCCCAGCCGCTCCGCAGCGGGCGGTTGCTGCCCGATCTCCTCGCGGCCGGAGTCGGTTCCGGCGCGCGGATCGCGGTGCGAGCGCAGGGACGTTCGCTGACCTACCGCGAACTCGACCAACGGACTGCACAGTGGGCACGCGAACTGATCGCCCACGGAGCCGGTCCCGAGGTGGTCGTCGCGGTGGCCCTGCCCCGGTCGGTCGAATCGGTTATGGCCCTGTGGGCCGTGGCCCGAACGGGCGCGGTGTTCTTCCCGGTGGACCCGAGTGGGCCACCCGCCCGGCTGCAGGGCCTGTTCGCCAATTCACAAGCCGCCATGGGTGTCACGCACCAGCGCTGGCGTTCCGCGCTGGACGGCACCGGGGTGGCCGACTGGCTGGTCCTCGACGACGAGTTCACCTCGGCCGCCTTGACCCATCCGGTGACCACGGTGACCGACGCGGACCGGATACGGCCGCTGCGGGCCGCTCATCCGGCCTACCTGATCTACACCTCGGGTTCCACCGGGCAACCCAAGGGCGTGCTGACCACCCATGAGGGCCTGGCGGCGCTCGGCGACGACCTGATCGCCCGGTACCGCATCGATCCGACGTCGGTGGTCCCGCAGACCCATTCCCCCTACTGCGACGCATCGATGCTGGAGTACCTGTCCGCATTCGCTTCCGGGGGGACGCTGGTGATACCCGAGCCCGAGGTCGTGGCAGGCGAGCGCCTCGCGCGGGTGATCACCGACCATGCGATCACCCATCTGATGCTCACCCCGGCCATCCTGGCAACGCTCGACCGGGATCGGCTGACCTCGCTGCAGACCGTGGCGGTCGGCGGGGATGCCTGCCCACCGGCGCTCGCCGACCATTGGGCCGCCCGGGTGGCCATGTTCAATTCCTACGGCCCCACCGAGGCCACCGTCGTGGTGACGCAGACCGATCGGATGGTGCCGGGGTCGGCGGTCAGCATCGGGCGGCCGCTGCCGGGCGTGCAACTCTGCGTCCTGGACACCCGCCTACGGCCGGTGCCGCGCGGAGCACGCGGGGAGCTCTACCTTGCCGGCGACGCCACTGCGCGCGCCTATCTCCGACAGCCCGCGGTGACCGCACAGTCATTTGTCGCCAATCCTCACGGCCCGGAGGGCACCCGGATGTATCGGACCGGCGACGTGGTGCGCGAGCGACCCGACGGCACCCTCCAGTACCTCGGGCGCAGTGACAACCAGATCTCGCTTCGCGGGCAGCGCATCGAACCCGCCGAGGTCGAGCGCGCACTGGCCGACGATGACGCCGTTGTCCACGCCGCCGTGCGCATCTGGAGCTCCGAGACACTCGGCGACCGGCTGATCGGCTACATCGTCGCCGCCGACACCGCCACCGACCGGAGCGCCGTGGTCACGAGACTGCGGAAAGCGCTGCCGGCGGCCATGATTCCGGACGCGTTGATGATCGTTCCCGAGATACCGATCAACCCCAGCAGCGGTAAGACCGACCGGTCGAAACTGCCGGATCCGCGGACGGTGGCGCGCCCGGAGTTCCGCGAACCACGAACGACCGTCGAACACAGTGTGGCACTGGCGATCTCCGAGGTGACCGGGCAGTCCGACGTCGGGTTGGACGACAACTTCTTCGAACTGGGCGGCAACTCACTTCTGGCCGTCGACCTGTGCCGGCGGTTGTCGGAGGAGACCGGTGCGGACGTCACGATGTCCATGCTGTTCACCCCGACGGTGCAGACCATGTCGACCGCCATCGACCGCGCGACTGCAGCGAGCCGCGCCGCAGACACCCGGGGCGCAGGGGATCTCGGCACAGGGGATCTCGGCGCAGGGTCCCACGGTGCAGGGGCCACCGACGACCATGGGAGCGAGGTCGATCTGGCCCTGGCGACTATTCTGCCGCTGCGCGCGACCGGCGTCGGGACGCCCCTCGTCTGCCTTCACTCCGCTGTTCCCCTGGCGTGGTGCTACACCGGGTTGTTGCCGTACATCGGGAACCGGCCGATCTATGGAGTGCAGACACCGGCGATCGCAACCGGATCGGAGTTCGGTCATACCGTGGACGAGTTGGTCGAGATGTATCGGCGTGAACTGACCCGTGTGCTGCCGCGGGGACCCGTCCATCTGCTGGGTTGGTCTCTCGGCGGGCAGCTCGCCCATGCTCTCGCAGAAGGACTCCACGCCGACGGCCACCCGGTGGATCTGGTCGTGATGCTCGACAGTGTTGCCTTCGCCGAGGGTGTTTCGCCGCCGCCCGAGCCCCCGACGATGCGTGATCTGGTGACGCACCTGGAGGGCAACGAGTCGGAGACCCCGGACACGCGACCTCTCACCGTCGACGGCGCCGTGGCGACGCTGGCACAGAGCAGTGGGCCCGGGCGGGGACTGACCAGGACACAACTCGAACGGCTGCACCGAGCGTACGTCGCGTGCGTGATGATGTCGGCGTCCTACCGGCCCTCACCCGTCGACGCCGATCTTCTCTACTTCTCCACACGGCGCGGTATCACCGCCGGCCTCACCGGCGAGATGTGGCAACCGCACTTCTCCGGCCACATCATCGAGCACGACGTCGACGTGAGTCATGCCCAGATGACCAATCCCGAAGCCCTCGCGGTCATCGGCCCGATCCTCGATGGGGAATTGCGGAGGCGGCACTGATGTCGAACGCGGCGGGGCCCGTCAGATCACCCTCCGGGCGGCTGGGGTGGTGTCCCCCAGCACTGCCGCGGCGTTCACGGTGGCGGGCGCCTCGGCGGCGCTGCTGATGGTGGTGCGGCGCACTCTGCCAGGGTGGCCTCGTTGGCTCCGGTCCCGCGCGGCAAGGATGGTGCTCGGCGTCGTCGCGCTTCTCGCCCTCGCCGTCGGCGCCAACGAATGTGCCGGCAAGCCAGTGGTATTCCTTCGATGGTCGTTCCTTCGCTTCGTGTTCGCACTGAACCACATGGGGGCCACTTGGCAGGTCGGCGACGGCCGCGAGAAAGCACTCGCCGACTACGTCTGCGCGCACGCGCGCCCAGGCGACGTCGACGACGCCATCCGGGTGATCGATGACTTCTGCTACCACAAGAAGTACTTGATCAACATCGGCGACGAGAAGGGACAGCTCCTCGACGACGCCGTGGCCGCCGCACGGCCACAACGTCTCCTTGAGGTCGGCACCTACTGTGGCTACAGCGCACTCCGCATCGCCCGGGCGATGCCTCCCGATGCCCGGCTGCATTCGATCGAGTTCAATGCCGCGAATGCGCGTATTGCGCAGCGCATCTGGGACCACGCGGGCGTCGGTGAGCGGATCGTCGTGGTCGTCGGCACACTCGGCGACGATGACAAGACCATCAAAGCCCTGCGTGAGGAACACCGGTTCTCCCCCGGTTGCCTCGACTTTCTCTTTCTCGATCATGAGAAGAGCGAGTACCTTCCCGACCTCCACCGAATCCTCCAGCATCGTTGGCTGCATCCCGGATCCGTGGTCGTCGCCGACAACGTCGGCTACCCGGGCGCACCGGAGTACCGGAACTTCATGCAGCAACACGAGGGACACGACTGGCTAACCCGCACGCACAGATCACACGCCGAATATCAGAAGCTCATTCCCGATACGGTCCTCGAATCGACCTACCTCGGTCAGACGACACAACCACCACATGTTGATTGATCTCGAACACACTTGATGATTGAGCCAGGACCACCATTGCTGCTTGAGCCGGGACCCCGTTTGTTGATTGAGCCGGGACCGAGCGTAGCGAGGACCCGTGTCGAAATCTCCGCAGCAAACACTGGGTAGCAACCACCCCCGAGGTGGTCACGTCCCCGAGCCCGTCCGTCTGAGGTTTCGACACGCCTCGTCGCTTCGCTCCTCGTCGGCTCAACCATCCACTGGGCGTGGCTGATTGAGCATTCCGTTGGTGATTGAGCCGGGACCGAGCGCAGCGAGGACCCGAGTCGAAATCTCCGCAGCGCACGCTGGGTGGTGACCACTGCCGAAGTGGTCACGTCGACGACGTCGGCCGTCCGAGGTTTCGACACGCCTCGTCGCTACGCTCCTCACCGGCTCAACCACCCACTGGCCGTTCGCGATTGAGTAGCACTAGAGCCGAAAACCAACCACCCCAAACCCC
>NZ_BCNF01000146.1 GCF_001485495.1 Gordonia desulfuricans NBRC 100010
CTCCGCAGCACACGGTGAGAGGTGACCACCTCGGAGGCGGCCGGGTTGGCAACCCGGCCACCCGAGGTCTCGACACGCCTCGTCGCAAGGCTCCTCGTCGGCTCAACCACCAACCGCCCGTTGAAGATCGAGCCGGTCACCACCCGAACTGTTAACCGCTGTTGCGGAGCGCGGTCGCGAGGCCGTTCATGGTCAGCTGGATACCGCGGCGGACGCGGGATTCGTCGTCGCCGGCGCGGAACCGACGCAGCAACTCCACCTGCAGCAGGTTCAACGGCTCCAGGTAGGGGAAGCGGTTGTACACCGACCGCTTGAGGGCGGCATTGTCGGCGAGCAGGTCGTCGGTGCCGGTGATCTTGGAGTACATCGCGATGGTGCGCTCGTGCTCGTCGACGATCATCCCGAAAACGGTGTCGCGCAACGTCTCGTCTGGGACCAACTGCGCATAGCGGTGGGCCAGTCCCATGTCGGACTTGGCCAACACCTGCGCCATGTTGGACATCACGGTGCGGAAGAACGGCCACTTCTCGTAGTACCGCTGCAGGGTGGCCAGACGCTCGGGGCTCTCGCCCACCCACTGCTCGAAGGCGGCGCCGGTGCCGTACCAGCCGGGCAACATCACCCGCGACTGCGTCCACGACAGCACCCACGGGATGGCCCGCAGGTCGGAGATCTTCTCGGTCTGTTTGCGTGAGGCGGGACGACTGCCGATGTTGAGCGCACCGATCTCCGACAGCGGCGTCGACGTGGTGAAGTACTCCACGAAGCCCGGGGTCTCGTGCACGAGTGCCGAATACGCCGTGCGGGCCAGCGCGGCGATCTCGTCCATGTTGGCGTAGGCGTCCTCCGACTCCTCCCCCAGACCCTCGACGTCGAGCAGCGACGACTCGATGGTCGCGGCGAGCAGGGTCTCCAGGTTGCGTTCGGCGATCACCGGCTCGGCATACTTCGCGGCGATGATCTCGCCCTGCTCGGTGATCCGCAACGAGCCCTGCACCGCGCCCGGCGGCTGCGCCAGGATCGCGTCATAGCTGGGACCACCGCCGCGGCCGACGGTGCCACCGCGACCATGGAAGAGGCGCAACCGGATACCGGCTTTCTCGGCGGCCTCGACCAGGTCGAGTTCGCCGCGGTAGAGGGCCCAGTTCGCGGCCATGTAGCCGCCGTCCTTGTTGGAATCGGAGTAGCCGAGCATCACTTCCTGCATGTCGGCCTGCCCCGCGACCAGCTCGCGATAGAACGGCAGATCCAATGCGGCGAGCAGGGTTTCGGCGCCCTGCTGAAGATCCTCGATGGTCTCGAACAACGGGACGATACGCACCGTCGACACCGTCTTGCCGGTCTCGGCGTCGACGTCGATCAGTCCCGCCTCCTTGAGCAGGATCATCGGTTCGAGCATGTCGCTGACCGAGGTACACATCGAGATGATGTAGTTCGGCACGGCCTGCGGGCCGAAGGTCGCCACCGCCGCGGCGGCGGCCCGGACGATGCCGAGCTCCTTGATCGCCAACTCCGACAGCTCGGCATCGGGCCGCACCAGCGGGCGGCGTGAGGTGAGCTCCGCCGACAGCACCCGCACCCGGGCGTCCTCGTCGAGCGAACGGTAGTCCGGGTGCACCCCGGCCCAGGCGAACAGCTCGGCGATCACCTCCTCGTGCATGTCGGAGTTCTGCCGCATGTCCAGCCCGGACAGGTTGAACCCGAAGGTGCGCACCGCTTCTCGCAACCGCGCGAGCCGGTCGTCGGCGATGCTGTCGTCCCGGTTGTCGCGCAAGGCGGCGTCCACCACATCGAGATCGGCGAGCAGTTCGTCGGCGGTCGCATAGGCCTGCGTGCCGTCGAACACCACCTGGTCGAGGGATGCGAGGAACTCCGCACCGAACATCTCCGCCGCGGTCGCCCCGAGCCGGGAACGGATGTGGCGCAAGGCGAGCCGGAACGGTTCGTCGGCCGTCGGGTCGTCGGCACTCGCCCCGGCCAGCTCCAGCAGGCCGGCATCGGTGTCGATCAGGCGCGCCGACATACTCAGTTCCTGGGTGAGCAGCCGCAGCTCCGACAGGTGGTGGGCGACGGCGGTCTGCGCGGCCAGCGACGTGGCCAGGGTGACCACCTCGTCGGTGACGAACGGGTTGCCGTCGCGGTCGCCGCCGATCCACGATCCCATCCGGATCATCGGGTCGTCGGCCAGCCCGGCCTCCGGATACGCCTCGCGCAGGGCGGCCCGCACCTTGGTGTTGATGGCGGGGACGACGTCGAAGAAGGAGGCGTCGTAGTAGCGCAGTCCGGCCCGCACCTCGTCCTGGATGGTGAGGCGTTCGAGTCGGATCAGCGCGGTCTGCCACAGGGTAAGGATCTGCCGGCGGATACCCTCGACCACCTCCGCGTCCTCGTCCGGCGTGAGTTCGGTGCGCCCGCGGAACCGCATCAGCTCGGTGATCCGGTTCTGCGCCTCGAACACGGTGCGCCGACGTGTCTCGGTGGGGTGGGCGGTGATCACCGGCACCACGGTCGCATCGGCGAGCGCACGCCCCACCTCGGCGTCGGGCAGGTCCGCGGCGGCGAGCTTGGCGTAGGTGGCGGCGAGGCTGCTGTCCTGCGGCGCGTCACCCGCACGCACGTGCAGGCTGCGGCGGCGTTCGCGGTGGATGTCCTCGGCCAGATTGGCCAGGAGCGCGAAGTTGGTGAACGCGCGGATGATCGGCAGCGCGACACCGATGTCGAGGTCGGTGAACATGTCGGCCAGCTCGTCGCGGTCGATCTCCGCCCGGCGGATCCGGAACGCCGCGATCCGCGCATTCTCGACCAGGTCGAAGGTCTCGGCACCCGAGTGCTCGCGGACCACGTCACCGAGGATGCCGCCGAGCAGACGGATGTCCTCGCGCAACGGTTCGGTGAGGGTTCGTCCCTCGTCGTCGACGACGACGTGCTCGACGATCGAGATCGACGGACGCCAGTCCGGGGCACCGTGGGATGGGACGGATGAGGTCATGGCGTTCAGTATTGCGCCAACCCGGTGATGTGGCATCTCAGAAACGCGGCGCCGCCGAAGATCGGACCACGGACACACCTCGCCCCGGCGGGCACGGGGCCGACGCCGGGGCGAGGGAAAGATCTCGGGGCACTATCCCCCGGGCAGGATCAGGCGGACAACTTGATGTCGACACCGATCCCGATGATGAAGATGAACCACACCAGGCCGACGAAGATGGTCAGCCGGTCGAGGTTGCGCTCCACGACACTCGAGCCCGACAGGCTCGACTGCACACCGCCACCGAACAGCGACGACAGGCCGCCGCCCTTGCCGCGATGCAGCAGGATCAGGATCACCAGCAGCACACTGGTGACGATGAGTCCGATGTCCAGCACGGTTTCGAGCACGAGTCGCAGGTCCTGTCCGGTCGTGGGTGGTGGCACAGAGTTGGGTCGCCGCGCGCACCAGGGCGGGCCGGTCCGTCAGAAGGTGACGAACCGACCCGCCCAGTGTACGCGTAGCGGGTCGCCGATCAGGGCAGGGGCCCGCCGGCGGCGATCGCCGAGAGCGTGGCGAACTCGTCCGACTTGAGCGACGCGCCGCCGACGAGTGCACCGTCGACGTCGGTCTGGCCGACTATGTCGCCGACGTTCTTGGAATTCACCGATCCGCCGTAGAGGATGCGCACCGATGCCGCGGTCGCCTCGTCGGCGATCTCGGCCAGGGCCGCACGCACGGCGGCACACACCTCCTGGGCGTCGGCGGCACTGGCCACCCGGCCGGTGCCGATCGCCCAGACCGGCTCGTAGGCGATGACGACCTTGCCGATCTCCTCGGCGGTCAGGCCGGCCAGCGAACCCTTGAGCTGCGCGACGTTGAACGCCACGTGCTCGCCGGACTCGCGGACCTCCAGGCCCTCGCCGATGCACACGATCGGGGTGATCCCGTGGCGCAGCGCGGCCTTGGTCTTGCCCAGCACCACCTCGTCGGTCTCGGCGTGCAGGGTGCGACGCTCGGAGTGTCCGACGACGACGAAGGTGCAGCCCAGCTTGGCCAGGAACGCACCGCTGATCTCGCCGGTGTAGGCGCCCGAGTCGTGTGCCGACAGATCCTGCGCACCGTAGGTGAGCAGCAGCTTGTCGCCGTCGACGACGGTCTGCACGCTGCGGATGTCGGTGAACGGCGGGATCACCGTCACGTCGACCTTCTCGAAGTACTTCGCCGGGAGAGCGAAGGCGAGCTTCTGCACCAGGGCGATGGCCTCGAGATGGTTGAGGTTCATCTTCCAGTTGCCGGCGATGAGCGGCTTACGTGATGAGGACATCGTTCAGCTCTCCAGAACCTTGAGACCGGGAAGTTCTTTGCCCTCCAGGTACTCCAGTGAGGCACCACCTCCGGTGGAGATGTGCGAGAAATCGGAGTCCGGCAGCCCCAGAGTGCGGACCGCGGCCGCGGAGTCGCCTCCACCGACCACGCTGAACGCACCCGACGAGGTGGCCTGCGCGATGGCCTCGGCGACACCCTTGGTGCCGGCCGAGAACTTCTCGAACTCGAACACGCCCGACGGACCGTTCCAGAAGATGGTCTTGGCGCCGGTCAGCAGCGCGGCGAAGCGCTTGACCGACTCCGGGCCCACGTCCAGGCCCATCCATCCGTCCGGGATCTCGTCGGCGGCAACGGTTTTCGCCTCCGCATCGGCGGCGAAGCGGTCGGCCACCACCACGTCCTGCGGCAGGTGGATGACGTCGCCGAAGCGCTCCAGCAGGTCCTTGCAGACCTCGATCTGGTCTTCCTGCAGCAGCGACGAACCGACGCCGTGTCCCTGGGCGGCCAGGAAGGTGAAGGCCATGCCGCCGCCGATCACGAGGGTGTCGACCTTGGGGGCCAACGCCTCGATCACGCCGAGCTTGTCCGACACCTTGGACCCGCCCAGCACCACCGCGTACGGACGAGCCGGATCGGTGGTCAGCGTGGAGAGCACGTCGACCTCGGCGGCCACCAGCTCACCCGCGTAGTGCGGGAGCAGCTTGGCGACGTCGTACACCGATGCCTGCTTGCGGTGCACCACCCCGAAACCGTCCGAGACGAAGGCCCCGTCCTCGCCGACGAGCTCGACGAGGGCTGCGGCCAGCGCGGCCCGCTCGGACTCGTCCTTGGACGTCTCCCGCGGGTCGAACCGGATGTTCTCCAGCAGCAGCACGTCGCCGTCGGTCAGCCCCTCGGCGCGGGCGAGCGCGTCGGTGCCGACGACGTCACCGGCGAGCTGGACGTTGCGGCCCAGTTCCTGCCCGAGGCGCTCGGCGACCGGGGCCAGCGAGAACTTCGGGTCGGGTTCGCCCTTCGGGCGGCCCAGATGGGCGGTGATGATCACCTTGGCACCGGCGTCGATCAGCGCGTTGAGCGTCGGGAGAGAGGCGAGAATCCGGCCCGGATCGGTGATCGTCGACCCGTCGAGCGGGACGTTGAAATCCGACCGGACCAGCACCCCGCGACCCGAAACGCCTTCGTCCAGAAGGTCTTTCAGAGTGGGTACACCCATTGCAGCGTTGCTCCGTACGTCGTGGTCAGTGGGTGGGTCAGAGAGACTTGCCGACCAGGCCGATGAGGTCGACGAGACGGTTGGAGTAGCCCCACTCGTTGTCGTACCAGGAGACGGCCTTGACCTGGTTGCCGATGACCTTGGTCAGGCCGGCGTCGAACAGCGAGCTGTGCGGGTCGGTGACGATGTCGCTGGAGACGATCGGCGCATCGTAGTACTTCAGGATGCCCTTCAGCGGTCCCTCGGCGGCAGCCTTCATCGCGGCGTTGACCTCTTCGGCGGTGGTCTCCTTGGAGAGCTCCGCGGTCAGGTCGGTGACCGAGCCGGTGGGGATCGGCACACGCAGGGCGTAGCCGTCGAGCTTGCCCTTCAGCTCCGGGAGCACCAGGCCGATGGCCTTGGCCGCACCGGTGGAGGTGGGGACGATGTTGATGGCCGCGGCGCGGGCGCGACGCAGATCCTTGTGCGGGCCGTCCTGCAGGTTCTGGTCCTGGGTGTAGGCGTGGATGGTGGTCATCAGGCCCTTGACGATGCCGAACTCGTCGTTGAGGACCTTGGCGAACGGCCCGAGGCAGTTGGTGGTGCAGGAGGCGTTGGAGATGATGTTCTGGCTGCCGTCGTACTTGTCGTCGTTGACGCCCATGACGATGGTGATGTCCTCATCGCTCGCCGGCGCGGAGATGATGACCTTCTTGGCGCCGGCGTCCAGGTGACCCTGGGCCTTGGCACGCGCGGTGAAGATACCGGTCGACTCGACGACGACGTCGACGCCCAGGTCGCCCCACGGAATCGCCGCCGGGCCCTCCTTGACCTCGAGGGCCTTGATCTTCTGCTCGCCGACGACGATGGTGTCGTCGCCCTCGAGGCTCACGTCCTTGTCGAGACGACCCAGGATCGAGTCGAACTTCAGCAGGTGCGCCAGCGAGGCGTTGTCGGTGAGATCGTTGACCGCGACGATCTCGATGTCGGTGGTGCCCAAAGCCTTCTGCGCTTCGACGGCACGGAAGAAGTTGCGGCCGATGCGGCCGAATCCGTTGACGCCTACCCGAACAGTCACTGGTGTGCTCCTTAGCGGTTGTCTCGGCTACCGGCCATCTGGCCACGCCGCTTCTCCTGCGCCGATCGACTCGTGGCAGACCGGCTCGCCCCACAGCCTAGTAGGACGCCACATCGGGGGCACCCTGACGGGTCCGACTTTGCGGACAGCGGGCCCGGCGATCACCTGCCCGGACGACACGCCGTCGGGTCTAGGCCTCGTCGAGCAGGTCGTTGGTGACCGCCGACTCGGTGTCCGGGATGCCCTCGGTGCGCGCCTTCTTGTCGGCCATCGACAGCAGCCGGCGGATCCGGCCGGCGACGGCGTCCTTGGTCATCGGGGGGTCGGCGAGCTGGCCGAGCTCCTCGAGCGAGGCCTGCCGGTGGGTGATGCGCAGCGCCCCGGCGGCGGCGAGATGATCGGGGACGTCGTCGCCGAGGATCTCCAGCGCGCGCTCGACACGGGCGGCCGCCGACACCGCGGCACGCGCCGAGCGGCGCAGGTTGGCGTCGTCGAAGTTGGCGAGGCGGTTGGCGGTGGCCCGGACCTCACGGCGCATCCGCCGTTCCTCCCACACCAGCCGGGTGTCGTGTGCACCCATCCGGGTGAGCAGGGCGCCGATGGCCTCGCCGTCGCGGATCACCACACGGTCGGCGCCGCGTACCTCACGGGCCTTGGCCGACACCCCCAGCCGTCGCGCCGCGCCGACCAGGGCGAGCGCCGATTCCGGTCCGGGACAACTGACCTCGAGGGCCGACGAGCGGCCCGGCTCGGTGAGCGAGCCGTGTGCGAGGAATGCGCCGCGCCACGCCGCCTCGGCGTCGGCGACACTGCCGCCGACCACCTGTGCGGGCAGACCGCGGACCGGCCGGCCCCGCATGTCGAGCAGTCCGGTCTGGCGGGCCAGTCCCTCCCCCTCGCGGGTGACGCGCACGATATAGCGGGCGGACTTGCGCAGTCCACCACTCCGGAGCACGTGGACCTCCGAGTTGTATCCGAACAGGTCGTGGATCTCCCGGCGCAGCCTGCGGGCGACGTTGCCGAGGTCCACCTCGGCCTCCACCACCACCCGGCCGCCGACGATGTGCAGTCCCCCGGCGAAGCGCAGCAGAGCCGAGACCTCCGCTTTTCGGGCGCTCACCTGCGTCACGGTGAGTCGACTCAGTTCATCCTTCACCGCAGCGGTCATCGCCACCGGTCCCTGACCTCCGATCGTCACCGGGTTTGCCCCTTCACAACGTGTGGCAGTCCGCAACACACGTCGGGACAGCCTAACGGTTCAATTCACGGTCGCACAGTTGGTTCACCAGAGCGGCCACCTTCACCGGATCGTGGACGTGCCGTCCGGGCACCGCCACATCACCGACATCGAGCGTGGCACCGAACAGACCTGCCGCGCGTTCGAGATGTTCGCGTTCGCGTCCGGCCGGGACCGACGACTCGTCCACCACGACGTGGTCGATGCGGAGTCGATCGGCATGGGCGTGCAGCACATGCAGGTGCCGCTCCACCGAGAATCCCGGGGTCTCCCCGGGCTCCGGTGCCAGGTTGACGAACAAGATCTTACGGGAGTCGCTGCGGCGCAATGCCTCCAGCTGCTCGGGAACCAGGACGTGCGGGATCACGCTGGAGAACCACGAGCCCGGTCCGAGTACCACCAGGTCCGCCTGTTCGATCGCCGCGAGCGCTGGTGGGGCGGCCGGCGGATCGGGGGGCATCAGCCGCACGCGGCGCACCTTGCCGGGGGTGGTGGCCACCGCCACCTGGCCCCGGATGACCCGGGAGATCCGCGGATCGGACTCCAGGCCGGACACGTCGGCCTCGATCTGCAGCGGCACCGTCGACATCGGCAGAACGCGGCCGTCGACGTCGAAGACCCGCATCAGCTCGTCGAGGCCCGCGATCGGGTCGCCGAGCACCTCACCGAGCCCCGACAGCAGCAGATTGCCGACCGGATGCCCGGCCAGCGCGCCGTAGCCGCCGAACCGGTGCTGGAAGGTCTCCGCCCACAGCTGGTGGCGGCGCACGGCGTCGGGTCCCGACCGCTGCTCGACGTCGGCCAGTGCGGCCGGTGCACACATCAGGGCGGCGAACGCCATCCGCAGATCGCCCGGCGGGATCACCCCCAGCTCGGCCCGCAACCGGCCCGACGACCCGCCGTCGTCGGCGACGGTGACCACCGCGGTCACCTCCGGGCTCAGGTACCGCATCGCGGTCAGGGTCGCGTACAGGCCGTGGCCGCCGCCGAGTGCGGCGATCCGCATGGTCATTCGCGCCCCAGATCGCGGTGGCTGACCCGCACGTCGTAGCGGGTGGCGCCGGCGTCGTCGGCGGCCCGGCGCAGCCGCCGCGAGAGCTCCTCGGCAATCGCCACACTGCGGTGTTTGCCACCGGTACAGCCGATGCTGATCGTCATGTAGCGCTTGCCTTCTCGCAGATACCCCTTCCCCACCACGGCGACCAGCCGGGTGTAGAGGGAGAGGAAGTCCTCGGCGTCGTCCTGCCCCAGGACGTACTCGCGGACCGGCGCGTCGCGCCCGTTGAGCTCCCGCAGGTCGGTCACCCAGTACGGGTTGGGCAGGAACCGGACGTCGGCGACGAGATCGGAGTCGATCGGCAGACCGTACTTGAACCCGAACGACTGCACCGCGACGCTCAGCGGCGAGCCGGCGTCATGCGGATATGACTCCTCCACCACCTCACGCAGTTTCGCGACGGTCAGGGTGGAGGTCTCGACGACGAGATCGGCGGCGTCCTTCAGCGGCGCCAGGATCACCCGTTCCCGGGCGATGCCCTCCACGAGGGTGCCGTTGCCCTGCAGCGGATGCCGCCGGCGGACCTGCTCGAATCGCCGTACCAGCACCTGATCGCTGGCATCGAGGAACATCAGTCGGGTGCGGGTGCCGGTGGCCTCGAGACCGGCGCGCAGCGCGGCCAGTTCACCCCCGAGCGACCCGTCGGAGGCACGCAGCACCATCGCCAGCCGCAGGATCGGCGGGTCGTTCTCGCGGATGGTGTCGACCATCGTCGAGATCAGCGTCGACGGCACGTTGTCGGCGACGTACCAGCCGTCGTCCTCCAGGACGTTGGCGACGGTGGAGCGTCCGGCGCCGGACAGACCCGCGACGAACAGCACGACGAGGTCGTCGAGATCGTCGACCTCCCGGTCGCGGTCGGCGGGTGTGCCCCCACTGGTCTCGGCACTGCTCGTCGTCATGCGCTGCCCTCCTGTGCGGAGCCCACCGGCACGGTTGTTCCCGCCGGTACGGACTCGTCTGTCTGCGTTCTGTCGTCGCTCGGGGCCGTCTCGTCGCCCCGGGGACGATCCTCTCGCACCAGCGCCTCGTGCACCGTGCGAGCGGTGCCGACGCCGATGCCGGGTACCTCGGCGATCTCCTCGACACTCGCCTGCCGCAGCCGCGCGACCGACCCGAAGTGGGTGACCAGCGCGGTGCGGCGGGCACGGCCGAGGCCGGGAACCCCGTCGAGCACCGACTCGGTCATCCGCTTGCTGCGCTTGGACCGGTGGAAGGTGATCGCGAACCGGTGGGCCTCGTCACGCACCCGCTGCAGCAGGAACAGTGCCTCACTCGACCGCGGCAGGATCACCGGCTCGTCGTCGCCGGGAACCCAGATCTCCTCCAGCCGCTTGGCCAGCCCGATCACCGCGACATCGGTGACGCCGAGTTCGTCGAGGACCGCGGCGGCCGCATGCACCTGTGGCGCACCGCCGTCCACCACATAGAGGTTGGGCGGATAGGCGAAACGCTTGGGCCGGTTGGTGTCCGGATCGACCACCGCCGCCTGCGCCCCGGCCTCCTGATCGGCGCGATGACGCAGGAACCGGCGTCGGGTGACCTCGGCTATCGAGGCGACGTCGTCAGAGTGCCCGTCGCCGGCCGCCTCCCGGATCGAGTAGTGCCGGTAGTCGGATTTGCGTGGCAGTCCGTCCTCGAACACCACCAGCGACGCCACCACGTCGGTGCCCTGCACATGCGAGATGTCCACACACTCGATACGCAGCGGCGCCTGGTCGAGTCCCAGCCCGTCCTGCAGTTCGGTCAGTGCCGCCGAGCGGGTCGTCAGATCACCCGCGCGGCGCAGCTTGTGCCGTGCCAGGGCCTCGCCGGCATTGCGTTCGACCGTCTCGAACAGCGCCTTCTTGTCGCCACGCTGCGGCACCCGCAGACTGACCCGGCTGCCCCGCAGATCACTGAGGAACTCGGTGAGTTCGTCGGCGTCGTCGGGCAGCGCGGGCACCAGTACCTCCCGGGGCACCGACTCCCCGCGGGCGCGGTCGGCGCCGACGTTCACGGTGGCGTCGAGGTCGACCTCACCACCGTAGAACTGGGTGAGGAACTGGCCCACCTGCTCGCCGGGCGAGTGGTCCTCGGACTTCTCCACCACCCAGCCGCGTTCGCCGCGCACCCGGCCGTCGCGGACGTGGAAGATCTGCACCGACACCTCGAGGTCGTCACCGGCCATCGCGATGATGTCGGCATCGGTGCCGTCGCCGAGCACCACCGCCTGCTTCTCCATCGCCCGCCGCATCGCCGACAGGTCGTCCCGCAGGCGGGCCGCCCGCTCGAAGTCGAGTTCTTCTGCCGCAGAGGTCATCGCACGCTCGAGACGGCGGGTCATCTGGTCGGTGCGACCGGCCAGGAAGTCGCAGAAGTCGTCGACGATCTCACGGTGCTCGGCCGCCGACACCCGCCCGATACACGGGGCCGAACACTTCTCGATGTAGCCGAGCAGACACGGCCGGCCCATCTGCCCGTGCCGTTTGAACACCCCCGCCGAACAGGTGCGTGCGGGGAACACCCGGGTCAGCAGATCGACGGTCTCCCGGATCGCCCAGGCATGCGAGTACGGGCCGAAGTAGCGGACCCCGCGGCGCCGCGGACCGCGATAGACGAACAGCCGCGGATACTCCTCGTTGATCGTCACCGCGAGCATCGGATAGGACTTGTCGTCGCGGTAGCGGACGTTGAACCGCGGGTCGAACTCCTTGATCCAGTTGTACTCGAGCTGGAGTGCCTCCACCTCGGTACCGACCACCGTCCACTCCACCGACGCCGCGGTGGTGACCATCTGACGGGTACGCGGGTGCAACGAGGCGATGTCGGCGAAGTACGACGTCAGCCGGGACCGCAGGTTCTTGGCCTTGCCGACGTAGATCACCCGGGCGTGCTGATCGCGGAACTTGTACACCCCCGGATCGGTGGGGATCGTCCCGGGGGCGGGACGGTAGGTACTCGGATCGGCCACGTTTCCAGGCTAGTCACCCGTACCGACGAAGATGTGCCCGGCGCACCGGTCGGGCCGAACCGTGCACCCCATCCCGACGCCGGCGCTCACCGCGCAGCTGATCACAGCGCAGGTGATCGCCGGTGCGCATGGGCCCGACGATCGTCGTCGGCGACCCCGTCCGGCGGCGTCACGTGTTCAGCGGCGTGCTGTACTCAGGGGCGGTGACGGGCCTCGATCGCCCGGAAGCGTTCCATCGCCGCGACGGCCTTCTCGCCGTCCCCGGCCTGGATCGCCAGCACGGGCACGTGCTCGTCGCCGGGCAGTTCGAGCTGCCCGCCGAACCCCTTCTCCGGGTAGTCCAGGCCGAGTACCTGGTCCCAGCCGAAGACCCGCTCGGTGGCGAGGTTGCGGACGGCGACACCCTGCGGTCCGACACGCAGCCGCGGACGGGCCAGGAGCATCACCGCACCGGCGATCACCACACCGATCAGGATGACCGCGGCCTGGTCGGCGAAGCCGATGTTGTCCGGGCCGGTGTTGGAGATGGTCAGCAGCGCCCCGAAGGTGATGTGGATGACCAGCACCACCACCGCGATCACCACACCGATCACCGCCAGTCGCCGTGAGCGGTACTCGAACTCCCAGTCGTCCGCAGAACCGCCCCCGTGCGTCTGCGCGTCGTCGATCTCACCGCTCACGCCGGAGGACCGTCCCGTCACGACAAGGACCGCAGGACCAGCGCCGAGGCCAGGGCCGCGGTGGTCGCCTGCGCGCCCTTGTCCTCGGAAGAATCCGGCAGACCCGCCCGGGCGAGGGCCTGGGCCTCGGTGTTGGTGGTCAGCACGCCGTTGCCGACGGGGGTGGACTCGTCCAGCGACACCCGGGTCAGGCCCGCGGTCACCGCGTCGCACACGTAGTCGAAGTGCGGGGTCTCCCCCTTGATCACCACGCCGAGCGCGACCACCGCATCGTGGGTGCGGGCCAGGGCCTGCACGATCACCGGCAGTTCGATGGCGCCAGCGACCTGGACGACGGTCGGATCGGTGACGCCGTGCTGCTTGGCGGCCCGCAGCGCGCCGTCGAGCAGCGCGGTGCAGATGGTCTCGTGCCACTGCGACGAGACGATCGCGAGCTTCAGCCCGCCGGCGCCCTCGAGTTCGAGTGTGGGTTCACCGGCACCGCTCATGCGGGGTCCGCCTCTCCGGTCGCGGGGACTCCGTCCCACTTCTCCAGTCCGATCAGATCGTGACCCATGCGGTCACGCTTGGTACGCAGGTACCGCAGGTTCTCCTCGTTGGCGCGCACCGGCATCGGCACACGCTCGACGATCTGCAGGCCGTAGCCGTCGAGCCCGACCCGCTTGGCCGGGTTGTTGGTGAGCAGACGCATCGAGGTCACCCCGAGGTCCACCAGGATCTGGGCGCCGAGACCGTAGTCGCGCGAGTCCGCGGGCAGGCCGAGCTGCAGGTTGGCGTCGACGGTGTCGGAGCCGGCGTCCTGCAGCTGGTAGGCCTGCAGCTTGTGCAGCAGACCGATACCGCGACCCTCGTGGCCGCGCATGTAGAGCACGATGCCGCGGCCCTCGGCGGCGACCATCTCCATCGCCGCGTCGAGCTGCGGACCACAGTCGCAGCGCAGCGACCCGAAGACGTCGCCGGTCAGGCACTCGGAGTGCACGCGCACGAGGACGTCGCTGCCGGTGCCGTCGGCACCGGCGATGTCACCCAGCACCAGGGCGACGTGCTCGACGTCGTCGTGGATGCTGGTGTAGCCGACGGCGCGGAAATCACCGTGGCGGGTGGGAATCCGGGCGTCGGCGACACGCACGACATGCTTCTCGTTGCGACGGCGCCAGGCGATCAGGTCGGCGATCGAGATCAGCGCCAGATCGTGCTCGTCGGCGAAGACACGCAGCTCGGGGGTCTGGGCCATCGAGCCCTCGTCCTTCTGCGAGACGATCTCGCAGATGACGCCGGCCGGGGCCAGACCCGCCAGGCGGGCGAGGTCGACGGCGGCCTCGGTGTGGCCGGGACGGCGCAGCACCCCGCCTTCCTTGGCGCGCAGCGGCACGACATGTCCGGGCCGGGTGAAATCATTTGCGGTGGACGACGGCTCGGCCAGCAGCCGCATGGTGGTGGCGCGGTCGGAGGCGCTGATGCCGGTGCCGATGCCCTCGCGGGCGTCGACGGTGACGGTGTAGGCGGTGCCGTGCTTGTCCTGGTTCATCGAGTACATCGGCGGCAGCCCGAGACGATCACAGTCGTCCCCGGCGAGCGGCACACACAGATAGCCGGAGGTGTAGCGCACCATGAACGCCACCAGTTCGGGGGTGGCCTTCTCGGCGGCGAAGATCAGGTCGCCCTCGTTCTCGCGGTCCTCATCGTCGACCACCACCACGGCCTTGCCGGCCGCGATGTCGGCGATCGCACGCTCGACGGTGTCGAGTTCGACGCGCGGTGCGGGTTCGTCGACGACGGTGTCGTCGGCAGCGGGGGCCGCGTTCTTGTTGTCACTCATCGGTAATCACTTCACCTCTGCTGCGCCGGGCACGGTCGTGCCGGCTGTGGACTGGAGACGCTCGACGTACTTGGCGATGACATCGACCTCGAGGTTGACCACGGCCCCCACCGCGGCCGATCCGAGGTTGGTCTCACCCAACGTCGTGGGGATCAGGGAGATCTCGAACCATTCACCGGGACCGTCGGAAGCGGCCGGGGACGCCGGCGAGCTGACGGCCGAAACGGTCAGGGACACACCGTCGACGGTGATCGATCCCTTCTCGACGAGGTAACGGCTGAGGGCACGGTCGATGCCGATCCGTACGACCGTCCAGTTCTCCGACGGACTGATCGCGACGATAGTGCCGGTGCCGTCGACGTGGCCCTGCACGATGTGACCGCCGAAGCGTCCACCGGCGGGCATCGCCCGTTCGAGATTGACCGGGCTACCCCGTCCGAGACGGTCCAGCGAACTCCGACGCAGGGTCTCGGCCATCACGTCGACGGTGAACTCGTCGGCGGTGCATTCGACGACGGTCAGACAGACGCCGTTGACCGCGATCGAGTCGCCGAAACCGGCGTCAGAGGTGACCAATGGTCCCCGAATGGTGAGTCGTGCGGCGTCGCTGAGTTCGTCGCGCCCGACGATGGTGCCCAGTTCTTCGACGATACCGGTGAACACCCAGTCCTCCTGTCCTGCTCTCTCGAAGCCGACAGGACGGCGCGGGTCGCCGCCTTGTTCTCTCGCATCCGGACTGTGACCGTCGGCTCCGGATTCACACCGGATCTGCTGTCCTCACCTCTCGATGAGCGCTCGCGGGCTCGGTCTCACTTGCGTGGGACTCACCGCCGGTGGGGATTTTCACCCCGCCCCGAGAACGTACGTATCGAAGCTAGCACGTCGCGGGGACACGCAACCACCGGCAGTCCCTGACACTCCTCCGCCGCGGGTGGGCTGGGATACGATTTGTCGCAGTCGACAACTCGCTCGATCCACCACTGTCGGAAGGCGGCGCCACCATGGCGAACGGTACTGCGAACTCCCCCGCGACGGCGGGCGGCACCGGGGGCGGTGGAGCGATCGTGGATCTCCTGAAACGGTTTTGGCTCCCGCTGATCCTGGTTGTGGTCGCGATCATCTTCATCGTGCAGAACCGGGAGAAGGTCAGCGTCAACTTCCTGTTCCTGAGCATCTCCTCGTGGCAGTGGCTGATCTACACGATCATCGCGCTCTGCGGACTGATCGCCGGCTGGATACTCGGACGTAACAGCGCCAAGCGCAAGGCCGCGAAGGGCTGAACCCACACTGAGACCGGTGTCGGCACCCCGGCCGGACCCTATCCCCGGTCGGGCAGCCGGTCGCTGCGCGAGATGAGCAGGGCATCGTCGCCGATGGTCTCCACCGAGACCAGCCGCAGTCGGGAGCCCTCCGACAAGGTGGTGACCGCCGGTCGTTCGATCGCCGACCGTCCTGCCCCGAGCACCGTCGGCGCCACATAGGCCTCGATCTCGTCGACCAGTCCGGCGTCGAGAAAGGCCCCGATGATCCTCGGGCCACCCTCGACGAGCACCCAGGTGGTGTCGGACAGCGCGGCGAGCACATCGGCCGGATCGTGGCTGCGGACCTGCCGGAACTCCCCCGCCGCCGACGACGCGATCCGCGCATCGGAGTGGATATCCCTGTGCCCCATGGCAACCCGGATGGGCTGGCGTTCGGCGAGGCTGCCGTCGGGTAGCCGGGCGGTGAGTGCCGGATCGTCGCGGACCACGGTGCCCGTGCCCACGATGATGGCGTCGAGCCGGGCGCGTTGCCGATGGACACGGGCCCGCGCCTCGGGGCCGGTGATCCATTGACTGGTGCCGTCGGGGGCGGCGATCCGCCCGTCGAGGGTGGCGGCGAGTTTCGCGGTGACGAGCGGACGGCCGTGGCGTTGCCGGAACAGCCAGCCCCGCAGCGGCCCCGACATGGCGTCCCGCTCACCGAGACCGGCGATCACCTCGATGCCCGCATCCCGCAGCCGATCGGCCCCGCCGGATGCGGTGGGATTGGGGTCGCCGACGGCGTAGACCACCCGCGCGACCCCGGCGTCGATGAGCGCCTGCGCACACGGCCCGGTGCGGCCGGTGTGGTTACACGGTTCCAGGGTCACCACCGCGGTGGCCCCACGTGCCGCCGGTCCGGCGGCACGTAACGCCATCACCTCGGCGTGCGGCCCACCGGCCGCCTGGGTGTGCCCGCGCGCGATGACGGTGCCGTCGTCGGCGAGGATCACCGCGCCGACCGACGGATTGGGCCTCGACAGCCCCAGCGCCCCGGCCGATTCGTCGATCGCCAGGCGCATCGCCGCGGCGAGGCGGTCGGGATCGACGGTCATCGGCGGTTACGCGTCGGAGTCACTTGGCCCGGTGTGCGGCGGCCTTGGCGCGCAGGGCGGCGACGGCGGCCCCGGCATCCTCCGGGCCGTAGACCGCGGAGCCCGCGACGAAGCAGTCGACACCGGCCTCGGCCGCCTCGGCGATCGTCGAGTCGGCGATACCGCCGTCGATCTCGATCAGCAGGCGCAGATCACCGGAGTCGACGAGCTTACGGACCGCGCGGACCTTGTCGAGGACCTCGGGCATGAACTTCTGGCCGCCGAAGCCCGGTTCCACACTCATCACGAGCAGGGTGTCGACGTCGCGCAGGATCTCCAGGTACGGCTCGAGCGCGGTACCCGGCTTGATCGCGAGTCCGGCCTTGCCGCCGGCCGCGCGGATGTCCTTGGCGACCGCAACCGGGTTGTCGGTGGCCTCGGCGTGGAAGGTCACGTTGTGGGCGCCGGCCTCGGCATACGGCGGCGCCCAGCGGGCCGGGTCCTCGATCATCAGGTGGCAGTCGAGCGGGATGTCGGTGGCCTTGAGCAGGCTCTGCACGATCGGCAGTCCGAGGGTGAGGTTGGGAACGAAGTGGGCGTCCATCACGTCCACGTGCAGCCAGTCTGCGCGCGAGGGTCCGGGACCGGAGACCGCTGCGGCCTCGGCGGCGAGATTGGCGAAGTCCGCCGACAGGATCGAGGGCGCGATCATCGGGGCAAGCTGGGAACTCATGGCAGACAACTTACGCGGTCGGCGCGCTGCCCCGACGCACGGCCGGACGCGAGGTGACCGGCGCCTCAGCCCCGAACGGTGAGGATGCGCGGCCCGTCGTCGGTGATCGCCACGGTGTGCTCGGTGTGTGCCCCGGGTGTGCCGTCGGCCAGGCGCAGCGTCCAACCGTCGGGGTCGGTGACGAGCTCGTCGGTACCCGTCCCCCACCATGGCTCCAGCGCCAGCGTCATCCCGGCCTTCAGCTTGAGACCGCGTCCGGGGCGCCCGCGGTTGGGGATGTGCGGGTCCTCGTGCATGGTGTGGCCGAGTCCGTGCCCGCCGAAGTCGGTGTTCACCCGATAGCCGCCGTCGGCGGCAACCGTGCCGATCGCCGCGGAGATGTCACCGAGCCGTCCGCCCGGGACGGCGGCGGCGATCCCGGCGGCCAGGGCGCGCCGGGTGGAATCGATCAGAGTGGTGATCTGCGGGCGCGGGTCGCCGATCTGGACGGTGACCGCCGAATCGGCCACCCAGCCGTCGATCGACACCGCGAAGTCGAGGCTGAGGACGTCGCCGTCGGCGAGGACATGGTCATGGGGCATGCCGTGCAGCACGGCGTCGTTGACCGACAGGCAGATCACGTTGCGGAACGGACCGCTGCCGAACGACGGTGCATAGTCCCAGTAGCACGACTCGGCGCCGCGGTCGGCGACCATGGTGCGGGCGTGCTTCTCCAGGTCGAGGACATTGACGCCGGGTTCGGCCTTCGCCGACAGCGTCTCGAGCACCTCCGCCACGAATGCGCCGGTGACCGCCATCTTGTCGATCTCGGCCGGGGTCTTCAGTTCCATCACGTCGTGGTCTCTCCTCAGGTGTCACGGTATTTCAATACCGACACCACGCTAGCACGCCCGGTACACAAATACCGGTATGCTCCGGTACATGGTGCGTGTGCCGCTGACCCCTGAACAGATCGACTCCGGTCGACGACTCGGCGCGCTGCTGCGCCGTGTCCGCGCCGGTCGCGATCCCGAGACCGTGGCCCGCAGCGCCGGGATCTCCCCCGAGACGCTCCGCAAGATCGAGGTCGGACGGATCGCGACGCCGAGCTTCGGGACCGTCGTCGCCATCTGCGACGCCGTCGGACTGCCGATCACCGATGCCGTCGACGTCTGGCGCGGCACCACCGAGGAACCACTCGCCATGTGAGTTGTCGGGTTCGGTCCCGGCTC
>NZ_BCNF01000147.1 GCF_001485495.1 Gordonia desulfuricans NBRC 100010
CTCCGCAACCCACAGCCGGGAGTCACCTGTCACACGACGGTTGAGCACAACACGAGTCAGGCGGCGATGCCTGTCTTGTCGACCACCGGGGCACCGGTCTTGGCCTCAACCTCGGCGAAGTCGACACCTGGCGCGTATTCGACGATGTCGAATCCGCTTCCGGTGACATCGAAGACACCGAGGTCGGTGATCACCCGGGACACCACGTGCCGGCCGGTCAGCGGCAGCGAGCATTCGGCGACCAGCTTGGGTGCACCCTTCTTGGTGACGTGCTCCATCAGCACGATCACCTGTCCGGCACCGTTGACCAGATCCATCGCGCCGCCGATGCCCTTGACCATGGCCCCGGGCACCATCCAGTTGGCGAGGTCACCACCGGCGGAGACCTGCATGCCACCGAGGACGGCGACGTCGACGTGGCCGCCGCGGATCATGGCGAAGCTGGTCGCGGAGTCGAAGTAGCTGGCGCCGGGCAGCACCGACACGGTCTGCTTGCCGGCGTTGATCAGATCGGGGTCGACGTCCTCGTCGTACGGGAACGGGCCCACGCCGAGGATGCCGTTCTCGGCGTGCAGCATGATCCCCGAGTCGTCGGGCAACTCATCGGGGATCAGGGTGGGCAGGCCGATGCCCAGATTGACGTAGTCACCGGCGCGCAGTTCGCGTGCGGCGCGGCCGGCCATCTCGGTGCGGCTCCAGCTCATGATGGTTCTCCTCGGGTGGGAAAGGTTGGGGTGGCGGCGCTCAGGCGGGTGCGCCCGCGGCTTCCGGACGCTGCCGGATGGTGCGGTGCTCGATTCCCTTGTCGGCGGCCTGGTCCGGGGTGAGTGCGACGACACGCTTGACGAAGATGCCCGGCAGATGGATCTGGTCGGGGCCCAGTTCGCCGACCTCGACGACCTTCTCGGCCTCGACGATGGTGGTGCGGCCCGACATGCCGGCGGGCGGGTTGAAGTTGCGTGCGGCGGCGTGGAAGCAGCAGTTTCCGGCCTTGTCGGCGACAGCCGCCCGGATCAGCGCATAGTCGGTGACGATCGACTCCTCGAGCACCATCTCGGTGCCGTGGAAGGTGCGGACCTCCTTGGCCGGGCTGGACAAGGCCACCGAACCGTCGGCGTTGTAGCGCCAGGGCAGGCCGCCCTCGGCGACGAGGGTGCCGACACCGGTGGGGGTGAAGAATGCCCCGATCCCGCTGCCGCCGGCGCGCATCCGCTCGGCGAGGGTGCCCTGCGGGGTGAGTTCGACGGTGACCTCACCGGAGAGGAACTGGCGGCCGAATTCCTTGTTCTCGCCGATGTAGGAGGCGATCACCTTGTCGATGCGGCGGGCCTCGAGCAACAGGCCCAGACCGGCACCGTCGACACCGCAGTTGTTGGACACGATGGTGAGGTTCTTGGCGCCCTGGGCGAGCAGGGCGTCGATCAGGAACTTCGGGATTCCCGAGAGTCCGAATCCTCCGACGGCAAGGCTGGATCCGTCGGGGATGTCGGCGACGGCCTCGGCGGCCGATCCGAAGACCTTGTCGATGCTCATGACTGCTCCAGGTGTTCGATGATGGCGGGGGTGATGGTGGCGGGTTGTTCGGCGGGCGCGAGGTGCGCCGCATCGTCGACGACGAGAAGGCGTGCTCCTGCGATGGATTCGACGATGCTCGCGAGTGTGGCGGGCGGGGTGGCCGGGTCGTCGGCGCCGGCGACGGCCAGCGTCGGGGCGGTGATCGCACCGATCTCGGCGCGCTGGTCCATCCCGGCGATGGCCTCACAGCATCCGGCGTAGCCCTCGTCGGGGGTGGCGGCGACCATCGACTGGTAGTGCTCGACGGCGGTCCGGTTGGCCGGATCGGCGAGGTATCCGGGCGAGAACCAGCGGCTGACAACGCTTTCGGCGATCGACGCGGTCCCGTCGGAACGGACGCTGCCGGCCCGGTCCTTCCAGGCGTCGGCGGGTGGCATGTGCGGTGAGGTACAGAACAGCACCACCCGGTCGACGCGCTCGGGGTTGCGGACCGCCAGTCGCATCGCCGTCATACCGCCGAGCGACAGTCCGACGATGTGCGCCTTGGCCACACCGAGCCGGTCGAGCAGGGCGATGACGTCGTCGGCGAGATCGTCGATGCTGTACGGCCCGGCCGGTACCGGCGAGGCGCCGTGACCGCGGGTGTCGTAGCGGACGACGCGGAAGTGCTTGTCCAGCTCGGCGATCTGCTCATCCCACATCCGGTGGTCGGAGCCCAGCGAGTTCGACAGCACCACGACGGGCCCGTCCTCGCGGCCGCTGATGTGGGCGGCCACCTCGACGGCGCTCATCGGATCGCCTCGAAGATCGCGGCGAGGCCCTGGCCGCCGCCGATGCACATGGTCTCCAGGACGTACCTCGATTCCCGTCGACGCGCCTCGTGGGCGGCGGTGGCGAGGATGCGGGCGCCGGTGGCACCGATCGGGTGCCCCAGCGAGATTCCGGAACCGTTGGGATTCAGGCGTTCGTCGCCGGCGTCGATCTTCCACTTGGCGAGGACGGCGAGGACCTGGGCGGCGAAGGCCTCGTTGAGTTCGATGAGGTCGATCTCGTCGAGGGTCAGGTCGGCACGCTGCAGGGCGGCGGCGGTGGCACCGACCGGTCCGATGCCCATTTCCTCGGGCGCGCAACCGGTCACGGCCCACGACTTCAGCGCGAGCAGCGGGGTGAGGCCGCGGCGTTCGGCCTCGGCGCGGGTGGTGACCACGCACATCGCCGCGCCGTCGTTCTGCCCGGAGGCATTGCCGGCGGTGACGGTGGAGTCGGGGTCGATCTTGGCGCGGATCGCGCGCAGCTTGGACAGTCCCTCGACGGAGGCGTCGGCCCGCGGATGCTCGTCGCGCTCGACCACCACATCGGGCTTGCCGCGGCGGCCGGGGATGGTGACCGGCACGATCTCGTCGTCGAACTTCCCGGCGTCCTGTGCGGCAATGGCCCGACGATGCGACTCCACGGCGAACTCGTCCTGCTCGGCGCGGCCGAGATGGTAACGGGCACGCAGGTTCTCGGCGGTCTCGATCATCCCACCGGGGATCGGATGCGACGACCCGCCGGCGGTCAGGCGACCGCGGTCGAGTCGATCCATGAGTTCGACGCCGCCCTGCCGGATGCCGGTGCGCAGGCCCAGCGCATAGTGCTCGACGTTCGACATCGACTCGGCTCCGCCGGCGATCACCAGCAATGCTCCGCCGGAGGCGACCTGGGCGGCACCGCTGAGGACGGCCTGCAGGCCCGAGCCGCACCGGCGATCCACCTGCATGCCGGGAACGCCCACGCCGAGTCCGGCGTCGAGTGCGGCCATCCGGCCGATCGCCGGCGACTCCCCGTTGGCGTAGCCCTGGCCGAGGATCACGTCGTCGACATCGCCCTCGCCGAGTCCGGTCCGCGAGGCGAGTTCACGCAGCAGCGTGGTCGCGAGGTCGGTGACGGTCTGCGACGCCAGCGCCCCACCCATCCGACCGACCGGGGTACGGAGTGGTGAACAGATGACGATGTCGGTTCCGGTAGCCATACATCGAGGGTATGAGCCAGCTCTCATATTGAGAAGTATCGATTTGAACGCTATTGATATCTCTGGAGTATCAACCGGGTAGGCTCGTGACATGGAGCTGCGTCACCTGCGATATTTCCGGGCAGTGGCCGAGGAACTGCACTTCGGACGCGCCGCCCAGCGTCTGCATATCGCCCAGCCGCCGCTGTCCCAGCAGATCCGTCAGCTCGAGGACGAGCTCGGCGTGGCACTTCTGACCCGCTCCACCCGTCGCGTCGAGCTGACCCCGGCCGGCGCCGCCTACCTCCCGCGCGTGGTGGAGATCCTCGAGGCGGTCGACGCCGCCGGCGCCCAGGCCAGGCGGGTGGCCGAAGGCCTCGAAGGACATCTGACGATCGGCTGCGTGGGGTCGGCGACGTACTCGCTGCTCCCCCGGCTCGTCCGAACCCTGCGCGACGAGTTGTCGGGCGTCGAGGTGAGCGTCCGCGGCGAGATGCTCGCACCCGATCAGCTGACCGCACTGGAGACCGGACAGATCGACCTCGCACTGCTCCGTCCACCGGTGAAGGGAGAGGGGCTCGTCGTCGAACCCGTGCGCCGCGACCGTCTGATCGTCGCCCTCCCCGACCGACATCCCCTCGCCGGCCGGACGGTGTTGTCGGTGGAAGACCTCGTCGACGACGACGTGATCGCCCACGCCGGGCACGGCAGGTCTGTGATGAACACGGTGGTCGCCCAGATGTGGGCCGACGCCGGGCAGGTCCCGCGAGTGCGACATGAGGTGTCGGAGACGTCGACGCTCGTCACGCTGGTGGCCGCCGGGCTCGGGGTCGCGGTGGTTCCCGAACCGACCTCCGCCCTCGACCTGGCCGGCGTCCACTACGCCGCGCTGCTCCCGGCGACGTCGATCGATCTGGTCGCCGCGCACCTCGCGGGACGCCGGACCCCGGTCATGGAACGGGTGCTGTCGGTGCTGCACCGCATCGCCCAAGACGAGTGACCACCAAGACGCGTGCCCCTGGGCACGACCGGATCCGAGGTCGGCTGGATTCGAGGTTGGCTGGATTCGAGGTCGGCCGACAGAGGTTTCGACACGGTGCTTCGCTATCGCGAAGAACCGGCTCAACCACCAATCTTGCTCTCGTGACGGGCCGGCTCACCACCAATCACCCTCTCAGGAAGGGCCGGTGCAACTGCCAATCCTGCTCTCGCGACGGGCCGGCGCAACTGCCAATCCTGCTCTCGTGAAGGGCCGGCTCAACCACCAATCTTGCTCTCGTGAAGGGCCGGCTCAACCACCAATCTTGCTCTCGTGACGGGCCGGCTCACCACCAATCACCCTCTCAGGAAGGGCCGGTGCAACTGCCAATCCCCAGTCACGCAGGGCCGGCTCGACCACCAATCCCTCACCACGAACTATCGACTCGACCACTGAGGCCGACGCTCGGCGTCAGTATCCCAGGAAGCTGTCGGTGTGCAGCCGCCAGAACCGCAGGCGCACGGCCGGATCGGCCGAACGTGCCCTTGCCGAGGTCGCGTGCACGAACTCGGGACTCCCCGAAATGTAGTAGTGGGCCCCGTCGCGGGTGAACGGCAGATCGGCGGGCAGGGCGCCGTCGTCGGCCACCACCACCTCCACGCGGCCGCCGGCGGCACGGACGGCAATGAGGTCGTCGTCGAACACCGAACGTTCCTGTTCCCGGATCACGTGGATGACGGTGAGCCACGCCAGGTCCCGTTGCCCGGCATCGCCGGTGAACTGGCGGACCATGGCACGGAACGGGGTGATCCCGATCCCGCCGGCGATCAGCACGACCGGGTGGGCGCCCGGGTGACGGGGTGCGACGAAGTCGCCGCCGATGTCGTCGAGGAGGAGTCGTCCGCCGCGGTGGATCAGGTCACGTTTGAACGCCGACACCTCCGAACCGCCGACGGTGAAGGCGAACTCGGCTGGGTTCTCGCCGGGAGCCGCGGCGAAGGAGAACACCCGTCGGGTCCGATGCCACAGCGGCGCCGACCATTGTGGGGCACTGAGCGTGGCCCACTGGCCCGGCCGGAACGCCACCGGCTGCGCCGAGCGTGCCCGAATCCGGTGGGTACCGGCGGCGATCTCGTCGATCTCCACATCGAAGGTCACCCGGCCGACACCCCGCTGGGTGATCAGCCGGATGACGAAGGCGTACACGCAGCCCACGCCGAGGGCGATCTGCGGGACGAACTCGAGAGTGTAGGAATCGGTGATCTCGAAGACCTGTTGCCAGTTCGCCAGGACCGCGACGATGATCGCGTAGATCGCCCGGTGCACCCGGGTGCTCGGGGAGGTCAACGGTTCCGGCAGCATGATCGCCGCGAGGAACATGGTCGGGGCGGAGACGAACACGAACTGCAGGTCCTGACCACCCTCGGTCAGCTGCAACACCCCCACCGTGGCGAGGGTCGCGATCACGAAGATGCCGACCGTCCACCACTCGCGCAGCACGCTCACCAGCAGCACGCCGATGATCAGCATCGGCCAGAACAGCGGTTCCGCGGCGATCCACCAGACCGGTGAGCTGACCACTGCCCCGGCCACTTCCACCCCGGCATAGGCGAGCGCATAGGTGACGAGTGCGCCGACCACCGCCGGATTGAGCACCAGCCGGCGCCGCCATGCCAGGACGTACTTGCTCAGGGCGGCGGTGCCGGCGGCGATCACCATCGACCACCCCGATGCGGCGTCGGTGACCCCCGGCATCAGGAAGAACAGGATCAGCGCGGTGATCGCCCACGAATCGGCGCCCGGCGGTACCCGGACGACGGCCGCGCACACCCAACTCACCACCGCCGAGGTGACCAACGACAACACCAGCGAGAGCAACAGTGCGCCAGGACGATACGCGAACTCGTCGTCGAAGGCGGCGACGAGCAGGGCGATCACGGTCAGGACGACCAGCGCACCGAGCACCGCCCGGTGCATGGGGAGCCAACGTGGACGGGCCGACCACCGAGGCAGCAATCCGGTCACAGGAACAACTCCAATCCAGGGATCGCGGTGTGCTCGACGACGCCGCTGTGGTGAATGATCACATGCCCGAAAGCGGTGGTGCCGCCGGACTTCTCGAGTGCGGTCCAGGTGATGTCGGTGGGTGTGGCGCCCGGACGACGGTTCGGTTGCGGCGCACCGAGACGCGCCTGCAGTGCGGTCGCCGGGGTGAAGAACAGTGCGGTGGCCAGCCCGTCGGCGGTCATCGCCGGGCCGGTCGTCGTCTCGTCGGCGAACACCCAGGTGGCCAAGACCTCTCGGGTGGGCCTACCGGTATGTGGATCGACGATGTGATGCCAGTCGGCCCAGGCACGCCGGTTGGGTGCCGAGGCGCACACCGCCCCGCCGGACAGTTCGACGACGCCGATCGCCCTGCGCGGATCCCCGGGATGCTCCAGGGCGATGCGCACCGGATGTTCCCGGGCGGAGATCACCATGTCTCCACCGGCGTCGACGACATGGGGACCGCCGGTGTGTGCGGCGACGACGGCGGCCACCCGATCGACGACGAAACCCTTTCCGGCGGCACCGATGTCGAGCAGAACCGGATGACGCACCACCAGTTCCCCGGCGGCGCCGGCGACATCCCCCGGCCGCCACTCGATCACGTCGTCCCAGGCGGGTACCGGGGCGATCGTCGACGCCGGGGTGAGCGAGTACTGCGCATCGTATCCGGCGTCGGCGAGGGTGGCGCCGACCAACGGGGTCACCGCACCCGCGGTGATCTCGTAGAGCCGGCGATACCAGTCGAGGAGCACCGCGTCCGAGGCGGCCACCGGATACCGGCCCGGTGTACGCGCCATCTCGGCGACCATCGAGTCGTCGCGGAACCGCGACCACACCCGGTCGATCCGGTCGATCTCGGCGCGCACCTCGGCGCGGGCGGCGTCGGACAGCGGGGCGTCGGTGGTGATCTCCCAGACGGTGCCGATCGCCTCGAACCGCCAGTCGACGTCAGGCGAGGGCGTCGGTCTTGATCTGGGTGATGGCATCGTTGAAGCCGCCCGAGGTCAGCGACGACCCGGCGACCTTGGAGACGTCGAGGTCGTCGATGTTCTTGCCGACGACCAGCGCGTCGATGCCGCTCGCGAACTTCTCCTGGAACTGCGCCGAGGTGCCCTTGGTCTGACTCCGGTCGAGTTCGAGTGCGGTGATCGTCGAGTTCGACAACGTCACCGTCACACCGATCTGCTGCTGACCGCCGGGCGACTGGTAGTGACCGACGGCGGTGTAGGTGCCGTTCTTGTACTCGTCGGAGGTTCCCACGGCGGCGGAGGTGTCGGTCGACGCCGTCGCCGACGTGGTCGATGCGGTGGTCTCGTCGGCGGCCGACGCGTCGTCGGACCCGCAGGCCGCGGTGGCCAGGCCGATGGCGGCGACCGCGGCCACCACCGACCCGGTTCGCGTCACCGACAGCAGATCATCTTTACGGACCGCGGTCCGGATGTTCTTGGTCATGGTTCCCATTGTGGACAAAAGCCCCGCGATTCACCTATCCCAACGCCGAGGTTCATAGGGGATCCCCAGAAAACTCTCCGGCGGCGAACTCCCCGGGGACTCCGCGAACGTCAGCGGCCGGCGGCCTCCACCCGGGCCTGGATGGCGTTGACGAACACCGAGCCGATGTCGGTCGCGGTCTTGGCGACGTAGGTGGTGCCACCGGTGGCCTCGGCGATCTGCTTGAGCGCCTCGGTGTCGGCGTCCTCGGAGATCCCGATCGTCAGGATCAGCACCGGACGGGCCGGGTCCTGCCGCTTCTGGAGTTCGGCGAGCAACCCGTCGAGGGAGATGCTGTCGGGATCCTCGTTCTCGCCGTCGGTCATGATGATGACGCTGTTGGAGTAGTTCGGGTCGTAGGTGTCCTGCACCTCCTTGAACGCGGCAAGGGTGGTGTCGTAGAGCCCGGTGGACCCGCCCAGCTCCGCGGGCGAGAGGCCCTTGCGGACCGCTGCGACCAGTTCCTCCCGGTGGGTTCCCCCACCGGCCGCCGTGGCGTCGAGACGACGGATCGGACTCAGTTCGGTCCAGTCCTCACCGTTCGGCCCACGGTCGATCGAGAACGCCCAGCCGCCGACCATCGCGTTGTTCGGGAACATCTTCAACCCGGTCAGCGACGCGTCGATGAGCAACTGCGCCCGCGTCGACGACCCGACGGTGGCCTCCATCGACCCGGAGGTGTCCTGGACGACGAGGGTGCGGATCGGCACACCGAGGACCTGCCACTGCCGCAGCGCCTTGTCGACCTGATCGGGGTCCTTGAGGGTGAGCACCTTGACCGGCTGCCCCGTCCCGTAGGGATGGTCACCCGGATACGGGTCGCCGCCCGGCTTGCGGAAACCGGCCTGCCCCAACCGATCTCCATCCGAACCGGCGAGGGCGTCGGCAAGTGCCTTGCCCGCCTCGTCGGCGGTCGTGTGACGAGCCGTGCCCGCGGTGTTCACCAGCGGGTAGTCGAGCATCACGGTGCCGTCGGCGGGGATCGCGAACTTCAGCTGCGACCCCTGGTGGGTGCGCATGAACATGATGTACTGCTGCTCGGTGGTCACCACCGGCACCGTCGAGGTGTTGGCCAGGTTGAGCCGCGTGCCCTCGTTGTCGTTGGCCAGGCGCGCATTGTTCTGCTGGATCGCGAGCACCGACATCGCCTCGACGAGTTGCTTCTCGGTGAGCTTGCCCGCGTCGACCTCGGCGAGTGCACCCACGATCGGGGCGTCGCCGGTGCTGGTGTCGACGGGGCTGCCGGTCCGCAGATCCGGCAGCTTCATCACCTGCACCCAGCTGGTCAGCTCCGGCAGTTCCTTGCCGACCACGACGGTGGGGGTGGACGCGAGGGACTCCGAGACCAGGTCGAGCTCATGGCGCACCTGGGTGGTCACCCGACGCGCCTGCAGCTGCGAGTCCGGCACCCACAGATCGGGGCCGGCGTCGCCACTGGTCAGCAGGCCCGGTGCGTCGGCACCGGCCACCGAGGTGACCTTGTAGTCGTAGCAGGTGTGCGACGAGACCTGACCCGCCGCGTCACCGAGTGCCGAGGCGATGGTGGGGTCGGCGGCCACATTCACCGATGTCCGGTCGCCGCACCCGTCGGAGCCGACGGTCTTCCAGATCACGATCCCGGCGACGAGGGCCGCCACGATCACCAGTGCGCCGAGACCCCACAGCCAGGCGCCCCGATGCGATGACCCGGATTCGCGGTGGTCGAAACCGAACTGCCCGGTCGACGACGTCCCGGCCGCGGCGTTGCGACCGGTGTCGGACGCACGGTTGCGGCCGGTGTCGGACGCACCGTTACGGCCGGTGTCGGACGCACGGTTGCGGCCGGTGTCGGACGCACGGTTACGCCCGGTGTCGCCCGTGTCGTCACGGCGCGGCCGAATCGGTCCGGACTCGCCGGAATCAGAGCTGTGACGCCCCATTGTTCACTTCCCCCTGGGTAATTCAGCCGAAGAGCTCACGGAAGGTGACCAGCGACCTGTGCAGATCCCCCGATACCGCCATCGCTGCCGCCTTCCCGACGGGCCCCATCAACGGGAGTCCGCCGAGGTCGACGGTGAAAGTGACCATCGACCCCGCCGCGACCGGTGCGATCGCGAGGTCGAGCTTCGCCTTCACCCCACCCTTGCCGGACCCCTTGAGGCGGACCTGCTTGCCGTCGACGTAGGTGTCGATGACCCAGTCGAACCGCACTCGGGTGCCCTTGACCTTGACCACCGACGACACCTTGGTCCCGGCACTGAGCTCGGCGGGCCCGGGCACCGGGCTGCGCCAGCCGTCGTGCAGGACCAGCCACTCCGAGAATCGGGCGAGGTCCGTCGCTGCCGACCAGGTATCCTCCGGTGACAGCTCAACCTCGATGGAGTCGCTCGTCTTGGCCATGGTGACGAAGCCTAACCGGTGGGATCGGTGATCTCACAGCGAGTGTCCGCAATCGGTGCGGGTGTCGACGTCCACGTCGCCGCGCGACTGCTGCTCGGCGCCCAACTGATGTCGCACGGGGTGACCCTCCGGATCACCGAGGTCGAGGCCTATGCCGGCCCACTGGACCCGGCCTCCCACGCCTTTCGGCGCACCCCGCGCTCGGCCATCATGTACGGCCCGCCCGGCCGGCTGTATGTGTACCGAATCCACGGCCATCACTGCGCCAATGTGGTGACCGGGGTCGACGGGCAGGCGTCGGCGGTGTTGCTGCGCGCCGGCGAGGTGATCGACGGGGTGGCGACGGCCCGGGAGCGTCGGGCTGCGGTACGCGGGGGTGCGCCGCAGGTGGCGGCGCTGGCCCGGGGACCGGGCAATCTGGCGCGGGCGGCCGGGATCACCACAGCCGACCTGGGCACCGATCTGTTCGGTTCCGACGGCGACGTCCGGCTGTGCGACGGCCCGCCGGGAGGTCTCCCGGTGAGCACCGGACCCCGGGTGGGCGTGCGCCATGCCGCCGAGAACGCGTGGCGTTACTGGATCACCGACGACCCGACGGTGTCGGCATATCGCCGACATCCGCGGGCCGGCCGGTGATCATCTGCCGGATGGGCGGGGACTACTGCTGGTCCGGCTTGGGCTCGGGCTGGGCCGCGGGCTGCTGGCCCTCTGCCCCGACCGCCTTGCGGGCGGCGTCCTGGGCCTTGTCGACCTGCGCGGCGTACTTGCCGCCGGTCGCCTTGTCGATGGCGTCGCCGCCCTTCTCGATCAGGCTCGGGTTCTTGCGCAGCGTCTCCTTGGCCTTGTCGACCAGTCCCTTGAGGTCCATCAGAGTCGTCTCCTCGATCGTCATCGGTGAAATCGTCGTGCAGGAATCGTCGTGGCCACGTACCGGGCCGCCCGGGTGCGGCCCCCGAGTCTAGTCGTGGACGAGCTCGCCGGCGGTGCCATCGGCGTCGTCGGAATCGGTGCCGACGATCCGGGGCAGCACCCGTGACACGATCTCCACACACACGATGCCGATCGCGGCCGCGATGAAGGCCACCGAGTTCATCTGCCAGTTGGACGAGTCGAGCTTGAACATCTCCTGCGTCCACGGCCAGCTGAAGATGATCACGTAGGCGAGCACCGAGATCACCATCAGCACCACCTTCCACCAGTTGTACGGCCGCGCCACCACCATCAGCACATACAGCGCCACCGCGATCAGACAGATCAGCGTGGCGGTGGCCGCCTGGGTCTGCGCGGGCGGCAGGTCCACCGAGTCGCCGCCGAGGCTGACGCCGGCACCGCCGGGGTTGATGATCACATAGGTCACGAAGGCCGCCATCCCGACGATGATCCCGTTCGGGACGGCCTGCGTCAGAACACGTTTGACGAATCCGCTGCGGGCCCGCTCGTTGTTCGGGGCCAGCGACAGGACGAACGCCGGGATACCGATGGTGAACCATGCCGAGATGGTGACGTGGATCGGCTGGAACGGGTAGCTCAGCGAGTCGAAACCGAAGATCTTGGCCGCCACACCGGCGATGCCGACGAACAGGGCCAGCAACACCGCGTACACGGTCTTGGTGAGGAACAGGTTGGAGACGCGCTCGATGTTGCCGATGACGCGCCGGCCCTCGCCCACCACATACGGCAGGGTGGCGAACTTGTTGTCCAGCAACACGATCTGCGCCACCGACCGGGCGGCCGACGAGCCCGAACCCATCGCGACGCCGATGTCGGCGTCCTTGAGGGCCAGGACGTCGTTGACGCCGTCGCCGGTCATCGCGACGGTGTTGCCGCGGGACTGCAGGGCGGCCACCATCGCCCGCTTCTGGTCGGGGCGTACCCGGCCGAAGGTGACCCCGTCCTCGACGGCATCGGCGAGCCGGTCGATGTCGGTGGGCAGTTCGCGGGCATCCACCGAGGTGTCCGGGGAACCGAGCCCGAGGGACTGGGCGACCGCCCCCACCGAGCGGGCGTTGTCGCCGGAGATCACCTTGACGTCGACGTGCTGGGTGGCGAAGTAGTCGAGGGTGGAACGGGCGTCGTCGCGCACCCGCTGTTCGAGCACCACCAGGGCGACGGGGGTGAGCGTGCCGGGTGTGTTGGCGCCGGCGGCCGGTTCGGTGTTCACCGGCACGTCGGTACAGCCCAACAGCAGGATGCGCAGCCCCGCGGCACCGAGATCGGAGGCCCGGCGGGCGGGTTCGCTGTCGGGATCGAGCAGGACGTCGGGGGCGCCGAGAATCCAGTTGCCCGTGTCGGCGCCGGTCGCGTCGGCGAACGACATCCCGCTCCACTTCTTGGCGGAGGTGAACGGTTCGAGTGCGGTGACGGTCCAGTCGGGTCCGTCGGGGTAGGCCTCGGCCAGTGCCAGCACGCTGGCGTTGGGGCTGCGGTCGTGGGCGGCGAGCGCGGCCAGCGCCTGCTCGGCGGTCACCCCGGCCGGCGGGCCGGCGGCCTCGACCGGCTCCACCTCGGTCAGGCGCATACCGTTCTCGGTGAGCGTGCCGGTCTTGTCCGCACACACCACGTTGACCCGCGCCAGACCTTCGATCGCGGGCAGTTCGTTCACCAGACACTGCCGCTGACCGAGCCGGACGACGCCCACCGCGAACGCGATCGAGGTCATCAGCACGAGCCCCTCGGGGACCATCGGCACCAGCGCGGCAACCATGCCGAGCAGCGACTGCTTGATGCCGTTCTGACTGATGAACAGCTGGTTGACGATGGTGAGGACACCGGCCGGGATGAGCAGCCAGGTGATCACCTTGAGGATCTGGTCGATACCCGACCGCAGTTCGGAGGAGACCAGCGTGAACTTGGAGGCCTCGGCGGCGAGCTGCGCGGCATAGGCGTCGGCGCCGACCTTGGTGGCCCGGTACGCACCGGATCCGCTGACGACGAAGCTGCCGGAGAGGATCTTGTCGCCGGGGGCCTTGTCGATGGCGTCGGCCTCGCCGGTGAGCAGAGACTCGTCGACGTCGAGCACATACGACTCGACCACCTCGCCGTCGACGACGACCTGGTCGCCGGCGCCGATCTCGATGATGTCGTCGAGGACCACCTCGTCGGGCGGGATCTCGCCGACGGTGCCGTTGCGGCGCACCTTGGGCCGGGTCTGGCCGACGATGGCCAGCCGGTCGAGAGTGCGTTTGGCGCGGATCTCCTGGATGATGCCGATCCCACTGTTGGCCACGATCAGCAGGCCGAACAGGCCGTTGATCAGCGATCCGGTGGATGCCACGATGACGAACAGCACACCGAGGATCGCGTTGATCCGGGTGAACACGTTGGACCGGACGATGTCGCGGACGCTGCGTCCGGACCGGTCGGGCATGGAGTTGACCTGTCCGGCGGCCACACGGTCGGCGACCTCCTGCGAGCTCAGGCCGCGGGTCTGGGCCTGCTCGTCGATCATCTCGCTCACGCCGAGGCTTCCCACCACTGCGGGTCGGTGAGACCGGTGCCGACACGATGTGTCAGGTCGATGGTGCCGCCGGGTTGCGGGACCATCACGGTGGTCGCGTTGCGGCCTGCGGTCGGCAGCAGCCGGGTGATCGGCTCCGCCCACGGGTGCCGTGCCAGGGAGAACGTCCCCCAGTGGATCGGGATCATCACTGCGTCGGTCCCAGCCGAACCGGACACCATCCGATGCACCGCGACTGCCTCCTCGGGGTCGATGTGGACGTCGGGCCAGACGGGGTCGTAGGCACCGACGGCGATGAGTGTCAGATCGAAGGGGCCCAGCCGCGAACCGAGGTCGGCGAACCGCTCGGTGTAGCCGGTGTCGCCGGAGAAGAAGACGCGGTGGGTGGGGCCGACGACCGCCCAGCTGGCCCACTGGGTGAGGTCACGCTGCAAGGCGCGGCCGGAGAAGTGCCGGGCGGGACCGCACGTGAAGTCCACGGTGGTGCCGCCGGCGCCGGTGATCTCGACGGTGCCCCACCAGTCGGCCTGCCGGATGCGCTCGGGCGGCACGCCCCACGACACCAGGTGCGCGGGCACACCCAGCGGGACCACGAACATCGCGCCGGGCTGGGTGGCGGCGATCCGCGCGACGGTGTCCATCTCGAGGTGGTCGTAGTGATCGTGACTGATCAGGACCACGTCGAGTGGCGGCAGGTCGGCGACGGTCACCGGGCAGGGATGCAGCCGTGCGGGGCCGACCGTCTGCGTCGGCGAGCACCGCCGGCCGAACACGGGGTCGGTGAGGATGCGTAGGCCGTCGAGTTCGACGAGGACCGACGCGTGGCCGAACCAGGTCGCCGCGAGGGCACGGGGTTCGACGTCGGCGGCCAGGGCGGGGGTGTCGACCCGGATGGTGCGAGTGGGACGGCCGGGACGCCGGGCCATGTCGATCGCCACCTTGAACTCCCCGGACACCCGTGGTGACGGGGTCTCGGGGTTGCTGAAGGTGACGCCCTCGAGGTTCGGGGAGCCGGACACGTAGTGCCAGATCGATTCGGCGTCGGCGCCGAGCGCGCGGGCGGCGGGAAGACCGGCACCGGCGAGGGTGTCGACCGTCGCACCGGCTGCCCGCAGGCCCAGTCCACCGACGGTGCTGACCGCGCGACCGACGATCGCGGCGGCGGACTTCTCGATGGATGCGGTCACGGGATTCAGGGTAACGGTCGGCGCAGCGGGTGGTCGGCAACCGGATGCCGCAGCGTCGACCGCGACCACCGGTGGCGCCTTGTTGGTAGCATCTGCGGCTGCAACCTGTTCTCGCGCATGTGCCGGTACGCATGCCGTCGGAAGTGGTGTTCGTTGGCCCGGATGTCTGTCACCGAGAGGCGCGCGGCGCTGGTCGAATCGGCTTACCGCGTGATCGCCGACCACGGGGTCGAGGGTGCGACCACCCGGCGGATCTGCGCGCACGCCGATATGCCGCTCGCGAGTTTCCACTATGCGTTCGAGTCCCGCACCGCACTGCTCGGTGCGGTGATGGAGACCGCGGTCCCCAGTGACATCGATCAGATGCTGGCCGCGATCCTGCCCACCGGAGATCTCGACGAGGGCGCCGATCTGGAGGTGATGGAGGCCAACATGCGGCGCCAGCTACAGGCCTTCCTGTCGATGCTGAAAGCCGATCCCGGCCGCCTGCAGGCGACCATCTCGCTCGGTATCTATGCGCACAATCATCCCGAGCTGCAGCGGTACGGCCAGCGGATGTACGAGAACCTGTACGCGGTGGCCGCCAAGGGACTCGACGCCGCCGCCCAGCACGCCGGGGTGCGCTGGACCCAGCCGACCTCGGAGATCGCACCGGTGCTGATCGGCACCCTGATCTCGGTGACGCTGATCTACCTGAGCACCGCCGACGACCATGTGATGCAACTGTTGGTGGAATCACTTGTCCGGCAGACTATGTCACATGCAGCCGATGCCTGACCCGCTCTCCCCCACCCCGCCGGGTTCGATCACACCGTCATCCACGCCCTGGTGGGAGCAGGCTCCCCACACGTACTGGCAGGGGTTCACCGACGCCGTCACCGCCGCCGGGATCGACAGTCCGGCACTGGTCGTCGACAAGGGCGCCCTGGAACACAACGTCGCCGACCTGCTGCGACGCGCCGACGGCGTGCCGATCCGCCTGGCGTCCAAGTCGGTTCGGGTGCGCTCGGTGATCTCTGATCTCCTCGACCGTCCGGGCTTCGCCGGGGTGCTCGCCTATGACGTCGACGAGGCCCGATGGCTGGCAACCGAATCCGGGATCACCGATGTCCTGATGGGATATCCGACGGTTCGCCGGTCGGCACTGGCCGGTCTGCTCGCCGACGAGCTCGCCTTGTCGCGGGTGACGTTGCTGGTGGACGACGTCGCCCATCTCGACCTGATCGACTCGGTGGTGCCGGCGGGCCGGCGGCCGTCGGTGCGTGTGGCGATCGACCTCGACGCATCGCTGCGTCTACTCGGCGGGCGGCTGCACGTCGGCGTGCGCCGCTCCCCCGTCCACGACCTCGATCAGGCACTGGAACTGGGCCGCCACATCGTCCGACGTGACGGATTCGATCTCGTCGGCGTGATGTCGTATGAGGCACAGGTCGCCGGCGTCGGAAACGCCGTCCGCGGAAAGCGGTTCACCAATGCCGCGGTGTCGCTGATGCAGCGCACGTCGATGGCCGAGATCCGCCGTCGGCGCGGAAAGGTGATCGCCGCGCTGCGGGCGATCGCCCCGCTGGAGATCGTCAACGCCGGTGGCACCGGCTCGCTGGAGGCCACCGGCCGCGAGTCCTCGATCACCGACATCGCCGCAGGCAGTGGCGTTTTCGGTGGGCATCTGTTCGACAACTACCGGCATTTCCGGCCGGCACCGGCGATGGCCTTCGGTCTCGACGTGGTGCGCACTCCCGCGCCCGGCTTCGTCACGTGTGCCGGCGGAGGGTGGATCGCCTCCGGCCCGCCGGCCCCCGACCGCTTGCCCCGACCGGTCTGGCCGCCGGAGCTGGAGTACGTGGGGACCGAGGCGGCCGGAGAGGTGCAGACCCCGCTGCACGGACCCGGCGTGGATGGGCTCAGAATAGGTGACCGGGTCTGGTTCCGGCACACGAAGTCCGGCGAGATCTGTGAACGTGCGCGGGAAGTCGCCCTGATCACCCGCACCGACGACGGTTCGGCTCATGTCGAGTCCGTCGTCCCGACCTACCGTGGAGAGGGGAAGGTCTTCCTGTGACCTGGGTCAACTGGGGACGCACCGTGGAGTGTCAGCCCGGAAGGGTGTTGTCACCCGGCGGGGCCGACGATCTGGCAGCGCTGGTGACGGAGTGCCGTTCCACGGGTGACCGGATCAAGGCCGTCGGCGCCGGGCACAGCTTCTCCCCGATCGCTGCGGCCCCGTCGATCCAGATCGAACTGTCGCGGATGCGCGGGCTGGTGCGGGTGGATCCCGATCTCCGCCAGGTGACGCTGTGGGCCGGAACCCATCTCCACGAGATCCCCGGACTGCTGGCCCCACACGGCCTGGCGATGGCCAACCTGGGCGACGTCGACCGGCAGACCATCGCCGGTGCCACCTCCACCGGCACGCACGGCACCGGACTGGCCTTCGGTGGGATCAGCACCCAGATCGTCTCCGCCACAATTGTTTCCGGTACCGGCGAGATCGTCACTGTGGACACCGGCAGTCCGGACCTGCCGGCGGTGGCGCTCGGACTGGGCGCACTGGGTCTGCTCGTCGACGTCACCTTGCAGTGTGTTCCGGCGTTCTCCATCCGGGCCGATGAGCGTCCTCTCGACATCGACGATGCGATCGACGGCTTCCTCGACCGGGTCGCCGAGCACGATCACCACGAGTTCTACATGTTCGCGCACTCGAATCGGGCCCTGGGCAAGATCAACACCCGCCTCGACGGTGTGGTCGCGCCGTCGGGTCCGAGCGCGATCCGCCGGTACATCGACGACGAACTGTTGAGCAACAGGGCCTTCGGGCTCCTCTGCGAACTGAGCGCACGGCTTCCCGTGACGGCGTCGACGATCAACGAGATCTCCGGGCGCGTGTTGTCGGCGCGGACCTACACCGACTCCTCGACCAAGGTGTTCATCTCCGAGCGCAACGTCCGGTTCCGTGAGATGGAGTACGCGTTGCCCCTCGACGCGGTTCCGGGCGCTCTGCGCGAGATCCGGTCGATGATCGGGCGGCGCAAATACCGGGTGAGCTTCCCGATCGAGGTGCGCGCCGCCGCCGCAGACGATCTGATGCTGTCGACGGCGTCGGGGCGGAACTCGGGCTACATCGCGGTGCATCGCTACATCAACGATGACGCCGCCGACACCGCAGCCTATTTCGCCGACGTCGAAGCCATCATGACCGCACACGACGGTCGGCCGCACTGGGGCAAGATGCACACCCGCGACGCCGCGTACCTCCGCTCGGCCTACCCTCGCTTCGACGAATTCCTGGCCGTCCGTGACCGATTGGACCCCGATCGGGTGTTCACCAACGACTACCTCGATCGGGTACTCGGCGCCTGAGCACACTTGCCGATTGGGCTGGGATCGGGGTGGCCGGGTTGACGAGCCCGGCCGCCGGAGG
>NZ_BCNF01000148.1 GCF_001485495.1 Gordonia desulfuricans NBRC 100010
CACGCCTCGTCGCTGCGCTCCTCGTCGGCTCAACCACCGTAAAAGCGACGCAACCACCTCGGAGGTGCCGGCGTCGACGACGTCGACCCTCCGCGCCCATCGGCTCAACCGCCGTCTCCGACTTGCCTATTCGGCAGGGTTTCGGTTCACCCGAGCAGGCCGCGGACCTCGTCGACGATGCCGTCCAACGACACCTTGTGCTGTTCGCCGTTGGTGAGGTTCTTCACCTCGATGGTGCGCTCCTCGAGCTCGCGGTCACCGAGGACCAGTGCGATGCGCGCGCCGGAACGGTCGGCGGCCTTCATCGCACCCTTGAGGCCGCGGTCGCCGTAGGCGAGGTCGACGCTGATCCCGGCGCTGCGCAACTGACCTGCCACGCCGACCAACTCGGCCTTCGCGTCGGATCCGAGCGGGACGCCGAACACCTGGCATCGTGCGGCATCCGCGCCGGCGACACCCTCGGCCTCCATCGCCAGCATGGTGCGGTCCACGCCGATGCCGAAGCCGATGCCCGACAGGTCCTGCTTGCCGCCGATCTGACGCATCAGACCGTCGTAGCGACCACCGCCACCGATCCCCGACTGTGCGCCGAGACCGTCGTGCACGAACTCGAAGGTGGTCTTGGTGTAGTAGTCCAGGCCGCGCACCAGACGCGGGTTGAGCTCATAGGGCACACCGAGCCGCTTGAGGTGGGTGAGCACGGTGTCGAAGTGTGCGCGGGCGTCGTCGCCGAGGTAGTCCAGCAGCAGCGGGGCGTCGGCGGTCGCCTCCTTGATCTCCGGGCGCTTGTCGTCGAGCACGCGCAGCGGATTGATCTCGGCGCGCTTGCGGGTCGGCTCGTCGAGGTCGAGTCCGAACAGGAACTGCTGCAAGGCCTCCCGATAGCGGGGACGGCTCTCGTCGTCGCCCAGTGAGGTGATCTCCAGCCGGAACCCCGACAACCCGAGACGGCGGTAACCCTCGTCGGCGATCGCGATGACCTCGGCGTCGAGGGCCGGATCGTCGACGCCGATCGCCTCGACACCGACCTGCTGCAACTGCCGGTACCGGCCGGTCTGCGGCTTTTCGTAGCGGAAGAACGGTCCGGCATAGCAGAGCTTCACCGGCAGCTGTCCCCGATCGAGGCCGTGCTGGATGACCGAACGCATCACCCCGGCGGTGCCCTCGGGACGCAGCGTCACCGAACGGTCACCGCGGTCGGCGAAGGTGTACATCTCCTTGCTGACGACGTCGGTGGACTCGCCGACACCGCGAGCGAACAGCGCGGTGTCCTCGAACACCGGCAGCTCGATGTGCCCGTAGCCGGCGCGGCGGGCGGCGTCGGTGAGCGTGTCGCGCACCTTGCGGAAGTCCGCGGAGTTCGGCGGGTAGTAGTCCGGGATACCGCGGGGTGCCGCGAATTCTGCGCTCACAGTCCGAATCGTCCCTTCTTCGACGTGTCTGTGGTCTGGCCGGTCTGGGCGGGGCCCGGGGTCAATCCGGTCAGGAACGGATTGGTCGCACGTTCCTGACCGATCGAGGTCTGCGGGCCGTGCCCGGGCAACACCTGCGTGTGGTCGGGCCTGGGCAGCAGGCGCTGCGCGATCGAGTCGAGCAGCTGCTGATAGTTGCCGCCGGGCAGGTCGGTGCGTCCGATCGACCCGGAGAACAGTACGTCACCGCTGAAACACACCGGGACCGTGGTGGTCTCCGCCGAGTCGGCGACGTCACCGGCATCCGGGGCCTCGGCGGGCACCTCGACGTCGAGGGTCAGCAGCACCGACCCCTGGGTGTGGCCGGGAGCATGGTCGACGGCCACTCGCAGGCCGGCGATCTCGACGTCCTCACCGTCGACGAACTCGACGACCTTCTCCGGTTCCCGGAACACCATCGACCCGATCAGATTGCCCAGCGCATGCCCCAGCCCCACCCCGGGATCGGCCAGCATCGGACGGTCGTCGGGGTGGATGTAGGCGGGGATGGAGTACTCGTCGCACAGCTCGGTGGCATTCCACGTGTGATCGAGGTGTCCGTGGGTCAGCAGGACCGCCACCGGCGTCAGCTCGTACTCGGCCAGCAGTTCACGCACCTTGGGGGCCGCGTCCTGGCCGGGATCGATGATCAGGGCGTCACTGCCCCGGTCGGCGGCCACGATGTAGCAGTTCGTCTGGAACATTCCCGCCGGGAACCCCGTGATCACCATCCCTCCATTGTGGCGCAACGTCCGGTTCGGCTTGCGTGGTGGTCGGGGTTGGGTGCCGCCCGGCGGCATCCGAACAGCCGACGCGCCGACACCCTGGTGAGCGAACTCTCAGAAAGAACTGGCACACTTGCGAGTCGATACCGTCGAGGTTCAGGAGGGATCCACCAGCGTGTCCACCAACGAGGAACGCCGCGAGGCCGCCAAGCGAAAGCTGGAGGAGCGTCTCGAACGGGAGCACCAGGCGGCACGTAAGCGCAAGATCGTCATCGGATCGGTGTCGGGGGTCGTCGTCGTCGCGATCGTCGCCGTGGCCACCTATTTCATCGTCGACAAGATCCAGACCGACCGCTTCAACGCGGCGCACGTGACGTGTGATTACACCAAGGTGCCCAGCCGGTTCGACCAGATCAACACCGAGGTCCCCGAGCAGATCACCGATCCCGCGCAGCGCAAGCTCTACCAGGAGCAGATCGACAAGCTGCTCGCCGGCAAGGGCAAGCAGAAGACCTCGCCCGAGCCCGACGCGACGCAGGCCAAGGACGGCACGTCGACGCTGACCGTGGACACCACCCAGGGCGTCATCCCGATCGAGCTCAACCGCAGCGGCGCACCGTGTAACACCGGCGCGGTGATCTCGCTGGCCGACAACAAGTACTACGACGGCACCACCTGCCATCGGATGACGACCGCCGAGCTCAAGGTGCTGCAGTGCGGCGACCCCACCGGCACCGGTGCCGGTGGCCCGGGCTGGACCAGCCCCGACGAGCCGCCGACCAACCTGAAGTCGGCCGGTGACGCCAACCCGATGACCGGGCAGCAGCCGGTCATCTACCCGCGCGGCACCGTCGCCATCGCCAACAGCGGTCAGGCACAGCAGGGTGAGAGCAACTCCGGCGGCGCGGCCCAGTTCTTCGTCATGATCCAGGACTCCACGCTCCCCGCGAGCTATGCGGTGGTCGGCCATGTGGAGCCGGCCGGTATGGAGATCGTCGACAAGGTGTTCAAGGGCGGTATCAATCCGGGTCTGACCACCAACCAGACCACCGGTGCGATCGAGCCGGCCACCTCCGACGGCACCCCGAAGCTGCCGGTGACGATCAACAGCGCCACCGTGTCCTGATCGGACACACCCCCGGACAAGCGAGAGCGCCGGTGACCTCCACGGTCACCGGCGCTCTCGTCTGTTCGGGTCCGATCAGGGCGTCACGCACGCCCGCCTACCTCCCCGCCGGCCTCACGCCGCCGACGTCACCCGGTACACGTCGTAGACACCCTCGACGTTGCGCACCACGTTGAGGACATGGCCGAGGTGCTTGGGGTCGCCCATCTCGAAGGTGAACTTGGACACCGCAACCCGGTCACGGCTGGTGGTCACCGACGCCGACAGGATGTTGACCCGCTCGTCGGCGAGCACCTTGGTGACATCCGACAGCAGACGATGCCGGTCGAGCGCCTCCACCTGGATGGCGACGAGGAACACCGACTCCGGCGACGGCGCCCACGACACCGGGATGATCCGTTCGGCCTGGTCCTGCAACGACGCCGCGTTGGTGCAGTCGGTGCGGTGCACGCTGATCCCACCGCCGCGGGTGACGAAGCCGAGGATCTCGTCGCCGGGCACCGGGGTGCAGCACTTGGCGAGTTTGATCATCACGTTGTCGACGCCCTCGACCACCACACCGGCGTCACCGCCCTGGCGGGGTCGTGCGGTCATCGTCGACGGGGTGGACCGTTCGGCGATCGCCTCGGTGGCCTCGTCGATCCCGCCGAGTGCGGCGACGAGGCGGTTGACCACGTGCCGGGCCGACACATGGTTCTCGCCGATGGCGGCGTAGAGCGCGGTGACGTCGGCGTAACGCAGTTCCTTGGCGACCGCCGCCATCGAATCGGCACTCATCAGACGCTGCAGAGGCAGTCCGCCGCGCCGCACCTCCTTGGTGATGGCCTCCTTGCCGGTCTCGAGCGCCTCCTCGCGGCGTTCCTTGGCGAACCACTGCCGGATCTTGGCCTTGGCCCGCGGCGAGACGACGAAGTTCTGCCAGTCCTTGCTCGGTCCGGCGTTGGCGGCCTTCGAGGTGAACACCTCGACCACCTCACCGTTCTCGAGCTGTCGTTCGAGTGCGACGAGCCGGCCGTTGACGCGGGCACCGATACATCGATGCCCCACCTCGGTGTGCACCGCGTAGGCGAAGTCGACCGGGGTGGACCCGGCGGGCAGCGTGACCACATCCCCCTTGGGGGTGAACACGAAGATCTCCTTGACCGCGAGGTCGAAGCGCAGCGACTCGAGGAACTCCCCCGGGTCGGCGGCCTCACGCTGCCAGTCGAGCAGCTGCCGCATCCAGGCCATGTCGTCGATCTCGGCGGAGTCGGAACGACGGCCCTTGCGGTCCTTGTAGCCGCTCTCCTTGTACCGCCAGTGCGCCGCGATGCCGAACTCGGCGGTGCGGTGCATGTCGTGGGTGCGGATCTGCACCTCGAGGGGTTTGCCCTCGGGGCCGATCACGGTGGTGTGTAGCGACTGGTAGACACCGAACCGCGGCTGGGCGATGTAGTCCTTGAACCGGCCGGCCATCGGCTGCCACAGCGAGTGCACGACGCCCACCGCGGCATAGCAGTCGCGGACCTCGTCGCACAGGATGCGCATGCCGACCAGATCGTGGATGTCGTCGAAGTCTCGGCCCTTGACGATCATCTTCTGATAGATCGACCAGTAGTGCTTGGGCCGGCCCTCGACGGTGGCCGAGATCTTCGCCGCGCCCAACGCGTTGTTGATGTCGGCCCGCACCCGCGCCAGATAGGTGTCGCGTGAGGGTGCACGGTCGGCGACCAGCCGCACGATCTCCTCGTACCGCTTGGGATGCAGGATCGCGAACGACAGGTCCTCGAGCTCCCACTTGACGGTCGCCATCCCGAGGCGATGCGCCAGCGGTGCGATCACCTCGAGGGTCTCGCGGGCCTTGCGCGCCTGCTTCTCCGGCGGCAGGAACCGCATGGTGCGCATGTTGTGCAACCGGTCGGCGACCTTGATCACCAGCACCCGCGGATCACGGGCCATCGCGATGATCATCTTGCGGATGGTCTCGGCCTCGGCGGCACTGCCGAGCGCCACCTTGTCGAGTTTGGTCACCCCGTCGACCAGGTGTGCCACCTCGGCACCGAAGTCCTTCTCGAGCTCGTCGAGTCCGTAGCCGGTGTCCTCGACGGTGTCGTGGAGCAGGGCCGCGACCAGCGTCGTGGTGTCCATCCCGAGGTCGGCGAGGATCGTGGCCACCGCGAGCGGATGGGTGATGTAGGGATCACCGGACTTGCGGTTCTGCCCGCGATGGCGTTCCTCGGCGACGTCGTAGGCCCGTTGCAGGGTGGCGACGTCGGCCTTCGGGTAGATCTCGCGATGCAGGGCGACCAGCGGTTCGAGCACCGGCCGGACCGGTCCCCGGGTGGCCGTCATCCGGCGGGCCAGCCGCGCCCGCACGCGCCGTGACGCCGACGAATGCTGCGGGACCGCACCGCCGGTACCCACACCGTTGCCGCTCACAGCGTCGGTGTCGGCGCCTGCGGACCTACCCGTGGATGCCGTACCCGGTGCGGTCGTGACCGGGGGCGCAGTCGCAGGTGTTGCCGGTGTGACCCCGTTCTCGGGCGCGCCGGGCGCGGCGAGACGGCCTGCGGAGTTCGGCTCGTCGGCCATGGGACCTCCCAACGTCGGTCACGGATGCAGTCATCTGCATGACACCGGACCCATCCGATTCTAGTCCGCTGCCTCATCCGTCCCCGCTCGGATGGGGCAGGCGACCGGCCGGCCCCGACGCCGTCCACATCACGCGCCGGCATCGATCCAGGTGAGCGTGATCCGGCCGGGACGCTCAGTCCAGGGTGACGCTGTGCACCGGGACGTCGCCGAGTCCGGCGGCGATGGTCTCGCGGCCGCCGAGGCCGGCGAGCTCCATGATCACCGCGAAGCCGATCACCTCGGCACCCGCCTGTTCGAGCAGCCGGGCGGCGGCCACCGATGTGCCGCCGGTGGCCAGCACGTCGTCGACGACGAGCACCCGGCGTCCGACGAGTTCGATGCCGTCGGCCGGGATCTCCAGGCGGGCGGTGCCGTACTCGAGCTGGTAGTCGATCGCGATCACCGGCGGGGGCAGTTTGCCGCCCTTGCGCACGGCGAGCACACCGACCTGCAGTTCGCGGGCGACGGCGCCGCCCAGCAGGAAGCCGCGGGCGTCGATGCCGGCGACCAGGTCCACGCGGCTGCACCCGTGGGTCAGGGCGGTGACGATCGCCGACAGTCCCTCCGGGTCGGCCAGGACCGGGGTGAGGTCCTTGAAGGCGATGCCGGGCTTCGGGAAGTCGGCGACGCGTCGTGCCCGATCGGCGATCGCCGCCCGCGCCCGTGCCAGGGCGTCGGCGGTGACGTCGTGCGCCACCATCGAGCCCGGGTCCGACGATTCCGATGTCCGCGGTTCACGCGTCACCTGAGTACCCACCGATCCATGTTCCATCCTGTTCCGTTCCGGCCGAGGCCGGCGACGACATTGCCGACCCGATCATTCCACCGGTGCACCCGAGGGGATGCGAACAGGGGGATGGACGGGACCTGATCCCATGCCGCACGTTCGATCGTGCGCACCAGGCCGAGCCGCTCGGATTCCAGGCTGGCCACCGCCAGCTCGTCGATCGCGCGGGTGGCATCGGCATTGCGGTAATTGCCCAGGTCGAGAGGGTCTCCGCCACGCAACTGGTAGGCATCGCGGATGGGGTCGGCGGCGCCCGCGGCGGCAAACGACGCCCCGTTGGCCACGAGCAGCGCGTCGGCCGCGGTGCCCAGCGCACCCGGCGCAATCGTGTCGGAGGACACGTCGGTCACCGTGATGCCGGCCCGTTTGCACGACTCCCCGATCGCGGTGACCATCTGCTGCCATCGCGGGGTGGGTGCCAGATATCCGATGCGTACGGTCCGGGCCGCCGGTCGGGCGGTGCCGTCGTCGGCGGTGCCGGCCGCGTCGGCGAGCAGCGTGCGGGTGCGCTCGAGGTCGGGCCGCAGGTACTGCCGGCCGAACTCGCCGTTGAGGCTGCCGGCGAGGTCGTCGGCGGGCGCCAGGGTACGCAGATTCCACATCTGGGCGCCCTGCCCGAACTGCCTGGCCAGGGCGTCGCGGGGTACGCAGGAGGCGAAGGCCCGGCGCACCCGGACGTCACCGAAGACACCCTTGCCCGACAACACCAGTCCCTCGACGCCGAGCGCATCGCCGGGTGCCCCGGTGGCCGAGGCGTTGACCGCGGCGGTCCCGGTGTCGGTGTCGTCGTCCTGGGCGATCATGCCCGCGGTGACGTCGACGACGTCGTGGCCGCCCTCGGACAGCCGGCGCGCCGGATCCGAGCCGCGCCCCCAGACGACGACGCGGTCGGTGGCGGCCCGGTCTCCCCACCACGCGTCGTTGCGGACCAGGACGAGTCCCTCGGAGATCGAGTACCGGTCGATCCGGTACGGACCCGACGCCGGGAACGTCGCGGTGTCGATCGGGCCGGGCTTCAGGTCGAAGCCGGTGTTCCAGGCCGCTGCGATCTTCTTGACGGTCGGCGCGTTGCGGGTGCGGATCGGCGCGATCACGTCACCGATGCCCGCGGTCCGGGCCACCACGTGCGCGGGCAGCAGGGCGCCCGCACCGAACAGCGACAACCAGTCGCGGTAGTCCCGGCCGGCGGCGAACGTCACGGTCGCGGCCTTGTCACCCGGGTTGCACGCGACGTCGTCGATGTCGCGGTAGCCGGCGGTGGTGGCCGGGGTGAAACCCGGGTACCGGCCGCTCATCGCCGCCCAGGCCAGGACCAGGTCGTCACAGTCGAGCGGTTGCCCGTCGGAGAACGCGGCCTGCGGGGTGAACTCGTACCGCAAGGTCAGCCGGTTACCGGGTTCGCGGGTGACCGTACCGATGTCGCGGTCGGGGGTGACCTGTCCGGCGTTGCCGAGCAGGCTGAATCCGGGCAGCACACGGGTGGTGGCCATCAGCACACCGTCGGCGTTGCCGTCGACGGTGTTCGCGTTGTAGCTGCTGATGTCGGCGTCGACCACGTAGTTGACGGTCGGCGGTATGTCCTCACCACAGGCCGAGGCCAGCCCGGTGACGGCGGCGCACGCCGTCACCGCGGCGGCGATGCGGATGCGCTGCCGACCGATCCAAGTCACGTCTGCCGACCCTAGTGCTTGCGACGCCGTTTCCCGGTGGGCACCGCGGTCGTGTCGTCGTCGGTGGCGCGTGCCCGGCGCGAGCGGGCCGGACCCGCGGCCGCCCGCACCGCGTCGGGGTTCTCCCCCGCGTCGATGGCGGCACGACGGGCCAGCACGCGTGCGGTGTGCTTGGAGATGTCGGCGCGACGTTCCTTGAGCGTCACCAGCAGCGGCGCGGCCAGGAAGATCGACGAGTAGGTGCCCACCACGACGCCCACGAGCTGGATCAGCGCCAGGTCCTTGAGCGTGCCCACGCCGAGCAGCCACACCGCGATCACCATCAGCGCGATGATCGGCAGCACCGAGATGACGGTGGTGTTGATCGACCGCATGAGTGTCTGGTTGATCGCCAGGTTGGCCTGCTCACCGTAGGTGCGGCGGGTGGTCTGCAACACCGAGCGGGTGTTCTCCGACACCTTGTCGAACACGACGACGGTGTCGTACAGGGAGAAGCCGAGGATGGTGAGCAGACCGATGACGGTCGCCGGGGTCACCTCGAAGCCGACCAGCGAGTACACGCCTGCGGTGCACACGATGTCGAACAGCAACGATGCCAGCGCCGCCAGGGACATCTCCCGGTCGAAGCGCACCGCGATGTAGACGAAGACGATCACCAGGAACACCACGAGGGCGATCAGCATCTTCTGGGTGATCTCCTTGCCCCACGTGGAGCTGACCTCGGAGATACTGACATCGGCGGTCTGCACCGACGGGAACGCGTCGGTCAGCGCGACGGTGACGGCGCGGGCCTGCTCGACGCTCAGCGCGTCGGTGCGCACCTGCACGGTCTGGCTGGAACCGGAGCCGGCGGTCTGCACCGAGTCCGGCGCCTTGTCGATGGCCTTGCCGACGACGTCCTCGACCGACTGGCTGGTGACACCCTGCGACACCGGGATGGAGATCTGGGTGCCGCCCTCGAAGTCGATGCCGAAGGTGAAGCCGCGGATCGCCATCGACAGGATGCAGATCGCCAGGATCACGCCGGTGACGAGGTACCACATGCGGCGTTTGCCGACGATCTCGAAGGCGCCGGTACCGGTGTAGAGCCGCGACAGGAACGAGCGTGAGGTGTCGGCGCGGAAATCCGCGTCCGAACCGGTGGTCGGATCGGCCGCAGCATCGGCCACAGAATCCGCCGGGCCGGCCGAGGTGCGCGTGTTCGCGCCGTTACCGCTGGTCATTTCGACGATCCTTCCGCGGGCGCGGGCTCGGTGGTGGCCTCGGTGGACTTCTGCATCTTCGCGACGCGATCGGCGCGTTCGATCCGACGCTGCCGGGCGACCTCGCTGACCGCACCGAGACCGTTGATCTTGGGACGGGACAGGAACTCCGAGCGGCTGGCCAGGACGACCATCGGATGGGTGACCAGGAACACCACGACGATGTCGAGGATGGTGGTCAGACCCAGGGTGAACGCGAAGCCGCGCACCTCACCGACGGCCAGGATGTAGATGACCGCGGCGGCGATGAAGCTGACCGCGTTACCCGACCAGATGGTGCGGCGGGCCGATGCCCAGCCGCGTGGTACGGCGGACCGGAAACTTCGTCCCTCACGCATCTCGTCCTTGATGCGTTCGAAGTAGACGACGAAGGAGTCGGCGGTCATGCCGATACCGATGATCAGACCGGCGATCCCGGCGAGGTCGAGGGTGAACCCGATCCAGCGTCCGAGCAGCACGATGATGCCGTAGACCATCACCAGCGACAGCAACAGCGACAGGACGGTCAGGAAGCCGAGCATCCGGTAGTACGCGAGCGCGTAGATCAGCACCGCGATCAGGCCGACCGCACCGGCGATCAGACCGGCGCGCAGCGACGACAGGCCCAGGGTGGCCGACACGGTCTCGGCGTCGGAGGTGGAGAACGACAGCGGCAGCGAACCGTACTTCAGCACGTTGGCCAGATCGGTGGCCTCGGCCTCGGTGAACGGGTTGCCGGTGATCTGGGTGGCGCCGGTGATCGCCTGGTTGATCACCGGGGCCGACACGACGCGGGTGTCGAGGGTGAAGGCGGTCTGCTTGCCGACGTTGTTGGCGGTGTACTGCGGCCACGTCTTGGCGGCGTCGCCCTTGTACTCGAGGCTGACGACCCACTCGCCGGTGTCGGGCTGGGTGCCCGAGCTGGCCGACTTGATGTCGCGGCCGTCGATGATCTTCGGTTCGAGCAGGTAGACGGTCTTACCGTCGGTGGAACACGCCACCAGGTACTGGTTCGGGTCGTCGTTGCCCAGCAACGGGTCGTTGGAACCGGGGGCGCAGTCCATCTTGGCCATGTACTGCTGCAACGCCTCGGTGTTGGCACCGGCCGGGACCTGCCGCAGCTTCTTCTGCTCGGCGATCGCCGCGGCGACCTGGTCGGCGGGCAGGTTCTCGGTCTCGTCGCCGGCGTTCTGCTCGGTCTGCTGTTGCGGTGTCGCCGGCACCGAGGTGAGCACCGGACGCACGTACAGGCGCGCGGTCTGACCCAGCGACTTGGCCTGCGAACCGTCCTGGCCGGGCACCGTGATGATCAGGTTGCTGCCGGAGACCACGACCTCCGAGCCACTCACACCCAGGCCGTTGACGCGCTGTTCGATGATCTGCTTGGCCTGGTTGAGCTGGTCACGGCTGGGCTGCTGGCCGTTCTCGGTGCGCGCGGTCAGCGTGACGCGCGTGCCGCCCTGCAGGTCGATGCCGAGTTTGGGCTCCAGGGAGCCGCCGCCGGTGAAGAAGATCAGGAGATAGACCAGGGCCAGAAGCGCGATGAACGCCGAGAGTGGCTGCCACGGTGGGACCTCACGTGAGGTGGACCGCTTCTGCGCAGCACCCTTCTGGGCGGCCCGGCGGGGGGTTGTCACGGTGTTCTCGATCTCCTCTGTACTGACGGTCGACTCCGACACTGACGGTCTACACCGGCTCTGACGGTCAACACCGGCGCCGCCACTCTACTGCTCCGTCAGATGCGTGTCGGCAACCGACATGCCTCCGCCCCCGGCGGCGCCGGGGGCGGAGATGCGGGACAGCTCAGGTGAGCTGTCCGATTCGTCTGGCCGACGGGCCGATCACTTGTCCGAATCGGCCGAGCTGTCGCCACCCGACTTGTTCAGGTTCGGGCCGTCGAGCGGCGGGGTGTCGAGATCGTCGTCGTCGGTCTCGATCGGGGTGAAGCCCGGGTAGGTCGCGGCGGCATCCTCGGTGAGGACCACACGCATGATCGCGAGGCGGTTCCAGCGGGTCACCACACCGGTGGCGATCTCGACGTCGACGTAATCCGACGACGAGGAGTCGATCACGGTGCCGAACAGACCCGAGGTCAGCTGCACCCGGGTACCGGTCTGCACCGAGTTCTGCATGTCCTGCATCTCGGTCGCGCGCTTCTTCTGCTTGCGCACCGAGAAGAACATGAATGCGACCAGCAGGACCAGCAGCACGGGGAAAAACAGGGATTCCATGGGGAGACGTCTTCCTTCATCACTTCGGTGCGGCCACGTCGGGCCGCACACACACTTCTTCCAGTGTGCCATGCGAGGGCAAGCCCACCGTTCGAACCGCGTCCGAATTGCCCGATCAGATGTCGCCGAACACCGTTCTGGTGTCCACTTCGCGGGGCCGGACCCCGAAGGTGGCGTTCATCGCACCGGCCGGCGGCGTCAGCCCGAGGTGATGCCAGGCTGCGGCGGTGGCGACGCGGCCGCGGGGCGTGCGCGCGATCATCCCGGCTCGCACCAGGAACGGTTCACACACCTCCTCGACCGTCGCCGGCTCCTCCCCGACCGCCACGGCCAGCGTCGACACACCGACCGGGCCACCACCGAATGCCCTGATCAGAGCGTCGAGGACGGCGCGGTCGAGCCGGTCGAAGCCGAGTTCGTCGACGTCGTAGACCGCCAGCGCGGCGCGGGCGATGTCGACGGTGATCACCCCGTCGCCCCGCACCTCGGCGTAGTCACGGACCCGGCGCAGCAGCCGGTTGGCGATACGCGGGGTGCCCCGCGACCGGCTCGCGACCTCGGAGGCGGCGTCGGGGCGCAGATCGATGCCGAGGATGCCGGCCGAACGCCGGAGCACCAGCACCAGCTCATCGGTGTCGTAGAACTCCATGTGCGCGGTGAAGCCGAACCGGTCACGCAGCGGTCCGGTCAGCGATCCGGACCGGGTGGTGGCCCCGACCAGGGTGAACGGTGCGACGTCGAGCGGGATCGAGGTGGCGCCGGGCCCCTTGCCCACCACCACGTCCACCCGGAAATCCTCCATCGCGAGGTAGAGCATCTCCTCGGCGGGACGGGCGATCCGGTGGATCTCGTCGATGAACAGGACGTCACCCTCGATCAGGTTCGACAGCATCGCCGCAAGGTCTCCGGCACGTTCGAGTGCCGGACCCGAGGTGACGCGGATCGCCGACCCCATCTCGGTGGCGATGATCATCGCCAGCGACGTCTTGCCCAGACCCGGGGGCCCCGACAACAAGATGTGGTCGGGGGTCCCGCCACGCTTCTTGGCGCCGTGCAGGACCAGTTCGAGCTGCTCACAGACGCGCGGCTGACCGATGAAGTCGGCCAGCGAGCGCGGCCGCAGGCCCGCGTCGAAGTCGCCGTCGGCCCGTACCGGGGTGGCGCTGACCTCTCGGTCGTCGTGCTCGAGATCATCGTGTTCGACGGCGCCGGGGAGGTCGCCCGGTTCGTTCATGCTGTCCTGCCCAGCCGCTTGAGTGCATGTCGCAACGCCTCGGAGGCGTTGGCGTCGGGATGCTCGGCGAGGACCGCGGCCACCGCCTTCTCCGCCGGGGCCGCGGTGAAGCCGAGGCCGACCAGCGCCTCGGTGACCTGCGGGCCGATCCCGCCCAGTCCGGCCGGTCCGGACCCGCTCGCGGCCTCGGACACCGGCCGGTCGACCTTGTCGCGCAGTTCCACGACCAGGCGCTCGGCCACCCGTTTGCCGATGCCCGGCACGGTGGTCAGCGCCTTGACGTCGGAGTCGGCCAGGGCACGCCGCAGCGCATCGGGGACGAGGACGGCGAGGGTGGCCATGGCCAGACGCGGTCCGACCCCGGTCACCGTCTGCAGCAGGGCGAACAGTGCGCGGGCATCGGGTTCGGTGAACCCGTAGAGGGTCATCGAGTCCTCACGCACGATCATCGTGGTGAGCAGCGTGGTCTCCTCACCACGACGCAGCCGGGAGAGGGTGTCGGGGGTGGCCAGGACGCGGTAACCCACACCGGCACAGTCGATCACGACGTGATCGAGGGCCACCTCGACGACCGGTCCGCGTACCGACGCGATCATGCACTTCTCCCCTCGTCGCCGGTGGTGCGACCGGCCCGGGCCGCGGCGACCCGTTGCTTGTGGATCCTGGCCATCTCGTCGGCCTTGCACTGGGCGGCCGCCATCCGTTCGATCATCGGCCCGCGCCAGCAGTGACAGATGGCCAGGGCCAGGGCGTCGGCGGCGTCGGCCGGACGCGGCTTGGTCTGCATCCCGAGGATACGGGTGACCATGGTGGTGACCTGCGCCTTGTCCGCGCGGCCGCTGCCGGTGACCGCGGCCTTGACCTCCGACGGGGTGTGGAACCGCACGGGGATGTTGCGCTGCCCGGCCGCCAGGGCGATCACACCACCGGCCTGGGCGGTGCCCATCGCGGTGGACACCTGGTTCTGGGCGAACACCCGCTCGATCGCCACCACGTCGGGCTGGTGGACGTCGAGCCAGTGACATGCAGCGGTGTAGACCGCGAGCAGGCGTTCGGCGAGATCCATGTCGCTGGGCGTACGCACCACGTCGACGTCGAGCGCCGTCACCTGCCGACCGTTGCCCGACTCGACCAGTGCGATACCGCACCGGGTCAGGCCGGGGTCGACACCCATCACCCGCAAGACCACACCCCTCTTCCAACGAACAGTTGTTCGAGATCTTACCGAGTGGGTCCGACGGTTGCGCGCACCGACACGGCGCGACGGCCAGACTGGATCGGATATGACCACCTTCCAGCCGAGCACTCCGGACGGACTCGTCGACGCGTGCCTGACCCGGATCCGGGCGATCGCCGGGGTCGGTGTGGTGATCGTCGACGGTCCCTCCCCGACCCGTCCGGGCGAGTTCGCCGACGCCATCGCCCGGCGGCTGCGCGCCGAGGGACGGGCCGCGGGGGTGGTCCACGCCGACGACTACCTGAGGCCGGCGTCGTTGCGTTTCGAGTACGGCCGTACCGATCCGCTGACCTTCCGGGACGGATTCGTCGACCACGCGGGCATCGACCGCGAGGTGATCGACGCCCCGCGCCGACACGGCCGCTGGCTGCCGCGACTGTGGGATGCACAGCGGGACCGCTCGTTTCGCGACTCCCCACAGACAGCGACCGCCGACCAGATCGTGCTGGTCGGCGGTCCGATGCTGCTCGGTCGTGGTCACGACGCGGAGGTGACCATCGCGCTGCGGATGTCGGCGGCGGCGCTACGGCGTCGGCTGCCCGACGACGAGCACTGGACCATCGATCCCCTGCTCGACCATGCCGCGGCCGCCGGGCCCGCCGACATCGAGGTCCGCTACGACCATCCGGCGCGGCCGGCGATCGCCGTGCGGTGATCCCGTGCCGTGCGGTGATCCCGTGGCGTGCGAGACGATGTCAGTCGTCGAGTTCGGCGAGGACCTCGTCGCTGATGTCGACATTGCTGTAGACGTTCTGCACGTCGTCGGAGTCCTCGAGGGCGTCGATCAGCTTGAACACCTTGCGGGCGCCCTCGGCGTCCACCGCGACCTCCACCGAGGCACGGAAGCTGGCCTCGGCCGAGTCGTAGTCGATCCCGGCCTCCTGCAGTGCGGTACGCACGGCGACGAGGTCGGTGGGTTCGCTGACGATCTCGAACTGCTCGCCGAGGTCGGTGACCTCTTCGGCACCGGCATCGAGCACGGCCATGAGGACGTCGTCGTCACTCTGGTCGTTCTTGTCGAGGGTCACCACACCCTTGCGGGTGAACAGATACGCCACCGAGCCCGGGTCGGCCATGTTGCCGCCGTTGCGGGTCATCGCGGTGCGCACCTCACCGGCGGCACGGTTGCGGTTGTCGGTGAGGCACTCGATCAGGATCGCCACACCGTTGGGGCCGTAGCCCTCGTACATGATGGTCTGCCAGTCGGCGCCACCGGCCTCTTCACCGGCGCCGCGCTTGCGCGCACGCTCGATGTTGTCGTTGGGGACCGAGGTCTTCTTGGCCTTCTGGATCGCGTCGTAGAGCGTCGGGTTTCCGGCCGGGTCACCACCGCCCGTACGGGCCGCCACCTCGATGTTCTTGATCAGTTTCGCGAACATCTTGCCGCGCTTGGCGTCGATGACCGCTTTCTTGTGCTTGGTGGTGGCCCATTTGGAATGGCCGCTCATACGTGTTCCGATCCTTCCCGTGCACCGCGACCACCGATGTACGACCGGTCACGGGCAAACCAAATTCCTGACGTCGACAGTCCAGTCTACGGCGCCGGGTGCCGTCGGTGACGCACCATGTCGACGAAATATGCGTGGACCCGCCGATCCCCGGTCACCTCGGGGTGGAACGACGTGGCCAGGACCTGCCCCTGACGGACCGCGACGACGCGTCCGGCGGCCGGGCCGTCGGGCACCTTGGCCAGCACCTCCACCCCGTCGCCGACCTTCTCCACCCACGGTGCGCGGATGAACACCGCGCGCATCGGCACCTCGTCGGTGACGCCGGCGATCTCCAGGTCGGTCTCGAAGGATTCCACCTGACGGCCGAACGCATTGCGTCGCACGGTGATGTCGAGGGCGTCGAGGTGGCGTGCATCGGGGCGGGTGTCGAGGATGTTCGACGCGAGCATGATCATGCCCGCGCACGATCCGTAGGCCGGCAGGCCGTCGGCGAGCCGGGCCCGCAGCGGTTCGTAGAGTCCGAAGACGCCGAGCAGGTGACTCATCGTCGTCGACTCGCCGCCGGGGATGACGATGCCGTCGACCGATTCCAGTTCGGCTGCGCGGCGAACCGTGATCGCCTCGGCGCCTGCGGAGTCGAGCGCGGCGAGATGCTCGCGGACGTCGCCCTGCAGGGCGAGGACACCGATCCGGGGGGTGGGGGTCATGCGCGCGTTCACCGATCCGTCCGGGCGTGTTGGTCGGCGGGCATCAGACGGCCCGTGCGGCTCAGCCCTTCCTGGGTGACCGCGGCGACCATCCGGCCGTTGCGGTCGAAGATCCGGCCCTGGGTCAGTGCGCGTCCGGCGCCGGCCGACGGCGAGGTCTGGTCGTAGAGCAGCCAGTCGTCGGCGCGGAAGGGACGCATGAACCACATGGCGTGGTCGAGGGAGGCGGCCTGCGGTTCGACGCCCGGATGCGGCACCTTCGACGACCCGAGCAGGGTCATGTCGCTCATGTAGGCCAGGGTGCAGACGTGGATCGACTGGTCGTCGGGCAGCGGTTTGCGGTAGCGGAACCACACGCGCTGCTGGGCGGCGAAGTAGTCGGAGGTGACCATCTGATCGGGCGGGACCACCCGCAGATCGAAGTTGGCCCATTCCTTGAGCACGGCGTTGGCGTCGTCGCCGTACTCCTCGATGCGGTCCGGGAGGGTCTCGGGGTCCGGGGCGGGCGGCATCCGGTCCTGGTGTTCGATGCCCTCGTCCTGGGTGACGTGGAACGACGCCGACATCATGAAGATGGCCTCGCCGTCCTGGATACCGGTCACGCGGCGGGTGACGAAGGACCGGCCGTCGCGGATGCGGTCGACCAGGAAGACCGCCGGGATGTCGGGGTTACCGGGCCGCAGGAAGTAGCCGTGCAGCGAGTGGACGGCGAACTCGTCTCCCACCGTCTGCGTCGCCGACACCAGGGCCTGCCCGGCGACCTGTCCGCCGAAGGTGCGGCGCAGATAGCTCTCGAAGGCGCCGCCACGGTAGATGTCGGTCTCGATCCGCTCGACGCGGAGGATGTCCTCGATGTCTGCCACCGGAACAGTATCCCCCACCCATCGCTCAGAGCTCGTCGAGGGAGACCAGCCCGTCCTGCACGGCGCGGGCGACGAGGCCGGCCTTGGTGGGGGCGGCGCGACCGATCTCGGCGTACTTGGCGCGAATCCGGGTGAGGTGGGTGTTGACGGTGCCGAGCGAGATGAACAGCTCCTGGGCCACGGCCGGCTTGGAGTCGACCATCAGCCAGGTGCGCAGCACCTCGATCTCGCGGGTGGTGAGGCTCGGCCGCGGCAGTTCGGGGACGGCCGGGGCCTCGGGCCCGGGGGCGGGCACCGCGCACAGCGGGCGGG
>NZ_BCNF01000149.1 GCF_001485495.1 Gordonia desulfuricans NBRC 100010
CGTCCGCTCGTCGGATGCCGGTGGTGGCGGTGGTGCCGGTCGTCGTGCGCCGGGCTCGGCGGGTGGGCCCGGATTCCGCGCGCCCTGGGCCGGGAACCGGGGGGCCTGCCCGGCATGTGCGGGGTTGTTGCGCGCGGGCGACTGATGCGCCGGTGCCGGATTCCGTCGGGCCGGGCCGGGCGGCGGACCACCGCGTCGTCCCGCATTCGGCGGATCGGGCTGGTTCATTGCATCGAAGATACCGAGTACCGGCAAGGGGCCGTGTCATTCACCTGATCACCCCACCCAGGACAGATGCCGATGCAACAGTGCGTATCCGACGAACGCCACCACGTCGATCACCGCATGTGCCACCACCAGCGGCCACACGCGGTTGGTCACCTGGTAGTACCGGCCGAACACGAGACCCATCACGATATTGCCCAGACCTGCACCGACACCCTGATAGAGGTGGTATCCGCCGCGCAGCACCGCACTCGAGAGCAGCGCCGCATTCGCCGACAACCCGAGCTGGCGCAACCGTGTGATGAAGTACGCCACGACGACGATCTCCTCGGCGGCGGCGTTCCCGACGGCCAGCAGGATGTACAGCGGCCAACGCCACCACGCACCCTCGGTCTCGCTGGGCACCAGATGTGCGTTCATGCCGAGTGCGCGGGCGACGGCGACCAGCGCCAACCCGGGCAGTCCGATGAGTGCGGCGAGGAACAGGCCGGGCGGGACGTCGGTCCGCGGGCGCAGCCGCCCCAGGCCGACCGATGACAGGCGCAGCCCGCCACGCCAGAGCAGATACGCCCCGAGCCCGGCGATCGCGTAGAGCCGTACGGCGCTCATCAGCTGCCGGATCAGGTCGATGGCCGAGACATCGGATCGACTCGGATTGAGTGCCACGGTCGCATTGCCGACGCCCACCGACACCTGCAGTTCGATCAGCGACAGGATCGCCGAGACGGCCGAGAACCCGAAGGTCAGCACACCGACGATGCACAGTTCGAGGATCAGTGCGCGGCGTTCCCGGGGGTCGGTGACGGTGCCGGGGACATGGTCTGCCGGTGGGCGCAGCCAGGCGGCGACGGGGACACGCATGCCGGTCAGCTTACGGCCGCCGAACCGGGTGCGGCCCGCGCGTCATCTCGGCCGCCGGCGGGACAGGCCACCGTGATCGGCCGCGGTGGAGATCAGTCGGGCAGGCTGTTCATGAACGGGCAGCCGGCCAGCGAACGCAGTGCGCGGGACAGCTCGGCGACGTCGGCGACCGGCCGGGGGAAGGGGAGCCGGACGTCGGAGTCGCCGTCGATGCCCTCGATCCGGAAGCGGATGCCGAAGCGGTCGAGCCCGAGCGGACGGACCCGGCCGCGGCGCAGATCACGCGGCAGGCGACGGGCGAGCTGCCCCACCATGTCGGCGTGGTCGGCGTCGAGATGGGCGATCCACTCGCCCTCGTACTCCCAGAACGGGTCGGGGTCGGCGACGGCGAGCTCGGCCGCGGGCACGCAGGCGGCGCCGGAACTGCTGGCGACGACGGCGGTGTCGACCTGCAGCCGGATCATCGACCGGCCGTGGCCGATATCGAGGAGTCCGCCGTTGGGGTGTTCGGTGGCGATCTCGAGGGCCAGGTCGCGTTCGAGGTCGCGGGGCACGGGGTGGGCGGTGCCGTTCAGCCAGATCAGGGACCTGACACGTTCACGCAGGTCGATGGGTGCGCAGTCGGTGATCTCGACTATCGCGGGAACACCGTCGGGGGAGTTCCCGGCCAGCGGGATGATGTCGCTGTCGGTGGGGATCAGCAGAAAAGCCTGGGACTCGAAGAGGTGCACCAGGTCGACCGATGCGGGGGCGGGGGTCGGTGCGCCGCCGCCGGTGGTCTCGACGGCGATCATCGCTGCGCCGGCCCGACGGCAGGCGGTCGCGATGACCTCGGCGTCGGACGGGCGGTCGGTGATGGCTCGCGTCATGGGGGTTCCTCGTGGTGCGTCGTCGGGATTCGGTCCTGCAATGAAGGTAACCCTAACCTAAATCCCGAAGCGCCGTCGGTCAATGGTTCGAGTCGACGCGAACGAATATCCAACCTTGCTCGACTAAGCTCTTGCCGTGACCGTGTTCGCGTATTTCGGCCCTCCCGGGACCTTCACCGAGATGGCGCTCGACCGCCTCCTGGCAGATCCGCACCTGTCCACCGGGGTGCGTTCGGACGGTGGTCTCGGCGGCGTCGGCGGGGGCACCGTCGACAAGCTCGTCGCCGCCAGTCCCGTCGCCACCATCGCCGCCGTGCGCTCCGGCGCCGCCGACTTCGGCTGCGTACCCATCGAGAGCTCGCTGGAGGGGTCGGTCCCGGCCACGATGGACGCACTGGTGCCCTTCGGGGACGGCGCCGCCGCATCCGAGGCCGGCCGGGTGCAGATCTTCGCCGAGGTCAACCTCGACATCGCCTTCACCATCGCCGCCCGCCCGGGCACCGCCCCCGCCGACGTGCGCACCATCGCCGCCTACCCGGTGGCCTCCGCGCAGGTCCGCGAGGCGGTTGAAAAGCTCTATCCCGGTGCAGAATTCGTCACCGCCGGCTCCAATGCCGCCGCGGCCCACGACGTCGCCGAGGGGCGGACCGATGCCGCGGTGACCACCGGTCTCGCCGCCGAGCTGGCCGGCCTGGAGGTGCTGGCCGACGGTGTCTCCGATGCGAGCGATGCCGTCACCCGCTTCCTGCTCGTCGGCAAACCGGCACCCCCGCCGCGCCGCACCGGTACCGACCGCACCGCGGTGATGCTCGAACTGCGCAACCAGCCCGGCAGCCTGATGGAGGCGATGAACGAATTCGCGGTCCGCGGAGTCGATCTCACGCGTATCGAGTCCCGGCCCCGGCGCGACCCGGCCGGTGGCAGCACACATGCCGGCCAGTACCGCTTCTTCCTCGACACCGTCGGACACATCGACGACGCGCCGGTCGCCGAGGCCGTGCGTGCCCTGCACCACCGCTGCGAGCGGATCGTCTACCTCGGCTCCTGGCCGGCCGCCGGAGACGGTGGCAGTCCGCCGCCCGACGACGCCGACAGCGCTGCCTGGGTCGAGGCGATCCGCCGGGGTGAGGGCTGATGGCCCGACTCCACCTCGTCCGCCACGGCGAGACCACCTCCAACGTGATGGGCCGGCTCGACACCGCGCTGCCCGGCGCGGCGCTCACCGATTTCGGTGTGCGCCAAGGTGTCCGGTACGCGCTGGAGAATCGGCGCAACCAGCCGGCGGTGCTGGTCAGCTCGGTCGCCCGCCGCGCCCAGCAGACCGCCGAGATGATCGGCTCGGTGTGGGATCTCGACGCGGCGGTGGTCGAGGGCATCCACGAGGTGCAGGCCGGCGATCTCGAGGACCGGTTCGACCGTGACGCGCACGGGGTGTTCCGGGAGGTCATGCACGCCTGGCACGACGGCGATCTCGACACCCGGATTCCCGGCGGCGAGTCCCTGCAGATGGTCTACGACCGCTACCTCCCGGCCGTCGACGAACTCGCCGCGCACTACCTGCGTGGCCCCGAGCAGCGTGACGTCGTCGTGGTGAGCCATGGCGCGGCCATCCGCCTGGTGGCCGCCCGGCTGGCCGGCATCGACGGGAAGTTCGCCGCGGCAACACATCTGCCCAACACCGGCTCGGTGGAACTCGAACTCACCGAATCCGGGATCTGGGTGTGCCACCGCTGGGGTGCACGGCGCGCACCGTTCGGCACCGTCGACGAACCGCTCGTCGTCGACGACGACAACCCGATGGGCTGACCGCCGCCCTCGCATCCGGTCGCGGGCCGACCGCCGAAACCGGTGCCGCTCAGCCCCATCCGTGGGCGTGCAACCACTCGTCGTCGATCCCGAAATGGTGGCCGACCTCGTGGATCACCGTGACCGCCACCTCGTGCACCACCTGCGCGCGGGTGTGACACATCGCCAGGATCGGTTCGCGGTAGATGGTGATCGTGTCCGGCAGGAAGCCGGCGTAGTCGTGGGTGCGCTCGGTGAGCGCCACCCCCGAATAGAGCCCGAGAATCCCACGCGACTCCGGATTGAACGGCTCGATCAGGATGACCACATTGCTCATCGCATCGGTGAACTCGGTGGGGATGGCGTCGAGCGCATCGCCGACGAGCTCCTCGAACTCGACGTCGGACATGTGAACCGGCATCGACTGCCTTTCTCCGACTCCGCATCGGGGACAAGTACACGGGGGCACGTGCTGGGTGGGACAAGTGTTCGGGGGTAGCCGCTGCGGCCCTAGCCTGCCGGGGCCGGGGCCTCCTGGGAATTGGGCTCGACCCCCGGCGGCAGCGGCACCGGCGTCGGCAGCGCACGTCCCGGCGGCGCCTGGGACGGCGCGACCGGCAGCTTGCCGTTGATCAGCACCGTCGCACGCGCATCGCCGACCAGGGTGGCGAATCCGCCACGGTCGGGAAGACCCAGGTAGCACACCACCTTTCGGCTCCCGGCCAGCCAGCGCGGCTCACTGATCACCGACCACTGCACGTTCAGGGTGGTGTCCTCGAGCTTCTTCTTGCCGCCGACGAACCGCTCGGCCTGACCCGGGCAGATCGTGGTCAGGTAGGCGTTCTGCTCCTTCTCGCCCGGCCACGGCCGGCCCGATGTCTGATCCCCGAAACGCGGGGCGAGATCGACGATGCCGGTGGTCTGGAAGGCATGCGGCTCAGAGCAGTTCACCGCCGTCGGCGGTGTGGCCACCCGACGGGTCTGCGGGTCGATACCGATACACGTGCCGGCCGGCCACTGGAACGATTGGTCCTGATCGGCCACCTTGCCGGAGAACAGCTGCGGGGTGCCGTCCTTGCCGGTCACCTGCAACCCGCAGCGCAGCTCGCGCGCACCCTTGCCCCACTGCTGTTCGGACGGGAACATCATGCCCACCGAGAACCGCCCCTGCGGGTCGAGCTTTCCCTGCAGGTAGGCGTCGACGATCACCGGACACTGCTCGTCGCGGATCTCGGCGAACCGCTGCGCCCCCGGCCATGCCGCCGAGTCGCCGAACTCCGACCCCGGCAGCACGGCGGTGTCCAGTGCGCCGGCCACCTCGAAGCGGTGCTCGTCGGTGCACACGACCTTCGCCGGATCGCCCGGATCGCCCTCGGGCCAGGTGAGACAGTCACCGGAGCTCGACTGGGTGAAGGCGTTCTCGGCGAGCCGTTCGCTCTCGCCGATGTCGGTGCCGCCGACGCTGCCGCGGTCGTCGAAGGCATTCATCGACAGGGCGACCCCGCCGGCGACCAGTGCGCCGATCACGATCGCCACCAGCACGATGCGCATGGAGTTACGGCGCGCCCAGCCGGGATCGTCTGACCGGCCCTCGGGGCCGGGGTGTTCGTGGTGGGATTCGTCACTCATCGGGATCCATCATGCCCGGTCGGCCGCGGTGGTTCCGGTATCGACCCGCAGCCGGTCCTCCGACGGCACCGGCAGAGCCCTCAACTGCCTCAACTCCGGCACTCCCAGGTCACTCGCGTAGGGTCTTAGATCGTGATCGACCTGAAGATTCTCCGCGACGACCCCGAGCGGGTACGCGTGTCGCAGCGCGCCCGCGGCGAGGACCCCGGCCTGGTGGACGCGCTCCTCGCGGCCGATGCCATCCGACGTTCGGCGATCGTCGAGGCCGACTCCCTGCGTTCGGAGCAGAAGTCCCTCGGCAAGCAGGTCGGCAAGGCCTCCGGCGACGAGAAGACCGCCCTGCTCGCCCGCGGCAAGGAACTGGCCGAGCAGGTCAAGGCCGCCGTCGCGAAGCAGGCCGAGGCCGACGAGCAGGCGAAGGCCGCACATCTGGCCATCTCCAACATCATCGAGAGCGCCCCCGCCGGTGGCGAGGACGACTACGTCGTGCTCGAGCACGTCGGCGAACCGCGCGCCCTCGACAACCCCAAGGACCACCTCGAGCTGGGTGAGTCGCTCGGCCTGCTCGACATGGAACGCGGCGCCAAGGTCTCCGGATCGCGGTTCTACTTCCTCACCGGTCAGGGCGCGCTGCTGCAGCTGGGCCTGCTGAACATGGCCGCGGCGAAGGCCGTCGCCAGCGGGTTCTCGCTGATGATCCCGCCGGTCCTGGTGCGCCCCGAGGTGATGGGCGGAACCGGCTTCCTCGGCGCCCACGCCGACGAGGTCTACCACCTCGACAAGGACGACGACCTGTACCTGGTCGGCACGTCGGAGGTGCCGCTGGCCGGCTACCACATGAACGAGATCCTCGACCTGTCCGACGGCCCCAAGCGGTACGCCGGCTGGTCGACCTGCTTCCGCCGCGAGGCCGGCAGCTACGGCAAGGACACCCGCGGCATCATCCGCGTCCACCAGTTCGACAAGATCGAGGGCTTCATCTACTGCCGCCCCGAAGAGGCCGAGGCCGAGCATCAGAAGCTCCTGAACTGGGAGAAGGACATGCTCGGGGCCATCGAGGTGCCCTACCGGGTGATCGACGTCGCCGGTGGCGACCTCGGGTCGTCGGCGGCCCGCAAGTTCGACTGCGAGGCCTGGGTCCCCACCCAGAACACCTACCGTGAGCTCACCTCCACGTCGAACTGCACGACCTTCCAGGCCCGTCGCCTGTCCATCCGATACCGCGACGAGCAGGGCAAACCGCAGGTTGCCGCCACCCTCAACGGCACCCTCGCCACCACCCGCTGGATCGTCGCGATCCTGGAGAACCACCAGCAGCCCGACGGCACGGTCCGTCTGCCGGCCGAATTGGCGAAGTTCGTCGGCACGGATGTGCTCGCACCGGCATGATGACGGCGAAGGTCTGACCCGCCCGGGTCGCCGTGCAGGGATAGGCAGGATATGACGGTCGGCATCATCGTCGCGGTGGTCGGTTCGGTGGCCTTCGCATTGGCGGCGGTCCTGCAATCGATGGCGGCCGCCTGGCACGCCCGCGACAATGCGATCGCGGCGGCCGAGGGTCGCAAGTGTGACACCAAACCGCAGCCGAGCCTGCGCTCGACGCTGCGGACGATGATGAAGTGGCCGTTCCTGATCGGGCTGGCCCTCGACGTCGTCGGATTCGCGGCCACCATCGTCTCGGCCAAGCTGATCCCGCTGTTCCTGTCCCAGTCGATCATCGCCGCCCGATTGGTCGTCACCGCCCTGCTGGCGATGGTCATGCTGCACCTCGCACTGCGGACGCGTGACTGGATCGCCGGCACGGTGGTGATCATCGCGCTGGTGGTGCTGGCCATCGGCGCCGGCTCGGAGGGGCGCGTCAACGACGACTGGATGCACTGGGCGACCGTCGTCGCCGGTGTGGTGCTGTTCGGCCTCGGCCTGGTGCTCATGCGGGTGCTGCACAGCCACATCGCATCGATCACCGGCCTCGTCGCCGGCGCGCTGTTCGGTGTGATGGCGGTGGCCTCGCGCGTGCTGCACGGACTGAGCCCGTTCGATCTCGGCCAGATGCTCACCGACCCCGCGCTCTATGCCCTCGCCTTCAGCGGCCTCAGCGGCTTCTACCTGTTCACCGTCGCGTTGCAGACCGGTTCGGTCAACGGCGCGGCCGCCGCACTCGTCGTCGGCGAGACGGTTCTGCCCGGGGCGATCGGCATCCTGCTGCTCGGCGACACCATCCGCGACGGCTGGGTGATCCCCACCGGGATCGCCTTCGCGGTGGCCGTGATCGGCGGGGTGGTCGTCTCCTCGTCGAGTGCGGTGGCGGCGGTCGAGACCGGCGAGGCCGCGGCCTTCCACGAACCCCGGCCACCTCAGCTGGAGAAAGCGTCCAGCGACGCCTGACGGGTGCCGGCCCGCGCCGCACCGGGCCGCCGGCTACACCGGTCCGCCCAGATCGCGGACGAGGATCGCCGCCTGCACGCGTGAGGCCAACCCGAGTTTCATCAGGACCCGGGACACATGCGTCTTGACCGTCGCCTCCGTGATGAACAGTCGGGCGGCGATCTCGGCGTTGCTCAGGCCGTCACCGAGGCAGCGCAGTACGTCCCGTTCGCGGTCGGTGAGATCGGCGAGTTCCGGCGTCGGCTGGGGCGCGACGACCGGCACACCAGGCGAGCGGAAGGATTCGACGACGCGGGTGGTGATCTCGGGCGAGAGCACCGCGTCGCCTCGCGACACCGAACGCACCGCATCGATGATCTCGTCGGCCGACGCGGTCTTCAGCAGGAATCCGCTCGCACCGGCGCGCAGTGCCCCGAAGACGTACTCGTCGAGGTCGAAGGTGGTCAGCACGATCACCGGACACAGGGCCTCCGCGACGATCCGGGCGGTGGCGGTGATGCCGTCGGTGCCCGGCATCCGGACGTCCATCAGCACCACGTCCGGCCGGAGGGAGCGCGCGGTGGCGAGGGCCTGATCGCCGTCGGCCGCCTCGCCGACCACATCGAGACCGTCTGCCGGTTCGAGAAGCATCCGGATACCCGCGCGGATGGCGGCGTGATCGTCGGCGATCAGGACGGTGGTCGCGGCGGCAGCGGGCTGCGACGGGGCCGGGGCGGGCCGATCCGGGGTCATGATGTGCTCCGATGTGAGGTGGCGGTACGGGCCGCGGGCAGGATCGCGGTGACGGTGAAATCGCCGTCGGTGCGCACGACGTCCAGGGTGCCGCCGACGAGCCCGGCGCGCACGGTCATGTTGGCCAGACCCCGACCGGCGTGCGGGGCAACCGAATCGGGTGCCGGGGTGGGCACCGGATTGGTGATCTGCAGGCGCAGCGTCGCGTCGGCGTGGGTGATGACGATCCGGATCGGCTGTCCCGGGGCATGGGTCACCGCATTGGCCAGCGACTCGGCCAGGATCCGATGGGCGGCGATGTCGGCCACCGGGGGCAGGGCGTCGACGGTGTCGGCATCGGTGATCCATGGCGGACAGTCGATCTCGACATCGGTGCCCGACTCCACGATCGGCGCGACGAGCCGGTCGAGCCGGCGCAGCCCGGCCGTCTCGCGGGTCGCGGCCGGGGCGTCGGCGTCGGCGGTGTCGGCGAGCAGGTCGATCATGCCGCGCATCTCGGTGAGGGCGTCGACGCTGTTGGTCCGCACCGCGGCCAGGGCCTTGCGGGCCAGGGCGTCGTTGTCCGGATAGCGCAGCGCCGCAGCCGATTGCACCGCGATCGCGGAGAGCCGCCCGGCGATCACGTCGTGGAGTTCCCGGGCGAGGCGGCGACGCTCGTCGGCGACGGCCTCGGCCCGTTCGCGGTCGGCGAGTTCGGCCAGTATCCGAGACTGGTTGCGTTCCAAGGCGAGTGCACTGCGGTGCGTGCGCACGGCCAGTCCGTAGGCGAGGGGTGAGCCGACCAGCGCCAGCAGCCACAGCACGCACACGAACAGCAACCGCCACTGCGCGAGTGCGGGGGATGCGGCCACCAGGACGAGCACCGCCGCCGAGACCGTCGTACACACCCCGTACAGCACCCGCAGCAGACGCGCCGAGCCGTACACCGCCGCGGCATAGACGATGTCGGAGAACACCAGCCACACCGGGATCGACGGGACGGTCACGGTGTCGAGGACCAGTGCGGCGGTCACACCGGCCAGTGCGATCGCCGGATGCGTCGAGCGCAGCAACTGGAAGGCACAGCCGATCCCCAGGGTGAGGAGCGGGAACCAGTCGGGACCCGGGCCGTGGAGGTCGTCGCCGATCCGGCCGAGGCCGGTGAGGTGGATGGCGATGCCCAGACCGAGGAACAGCAGCGTCATCCCCGCGTCGTCGAGGTGCGCGCGGGACACCGGAACACGCCACATGAGCCCATCGTCGCATGCCGGGCAACCCGGGCCATCCGACGAAAGGATGACCCCGGACGGCGGAGGGCGACTCGGCGACGCGGCCGATGTGGCGGCACCGGGTGCGACGGCACGCTGGGACCCATGAACACCGAACTCACCGCATCACCGGTCCTGTGGGCGATCGTCGGCTGCGAGATCGGCTTCTGGGTGCTGCTTCTCGCCGGTCTGTCGGCGCGATACCTGCTGCATCGCCGGCGGTTGTCGACGGCGCTGCTGGTCGCGGTACCCGCCGTCGACATCGCGCTGGTGGTGGCGGTGGTGCTCGATCTGGCCGGCGGTGCGCAGGTGACCTCGGTGCACCGGCTGGCCGGGATCTACCTCGGCGTCACCGTCGCCTTCGGCAACAGTGTGATCGGTTGGGCCGATGCACGATTCGCCCACCGTTTCGCCGGTGCGCCGGCGCCCTCGAAGCCGCCGCGCGGCGGGCGGGCCGCGCTCCGTTCGGAATGGATCGCCTTCGGCCGGTGGCTGCTCGCCGCGACGATCTGCGCGGCGGTGATCCTCGGGTTGTCGGTGACCGTCGCCGACGCCGAACAGGCTGCCGCCCTGCGTCAGACGTTCGGGATCCTCGGGGTGGTGACGGTGATCTGGCTGCTCACCGGACCGGTGTGGGAGCTGTTCGGGGCGCGCGACGACCAGGCCGGGTGAACCGCCCGGCCGTCACGCACACCGCGGGAGGTCTCACTCGATGCGCGCGGCGCGCAGCTCGTGTCCCTTCGACGTCAGGCAACGGCCGCTGCCCAGATCCCATTGCCAGCCATGCAGATTGCAGGTCAGCTTCTCGCCCTCGATCACACCGAACTTGGACAGATCGGCCTTGAGGTGCGGGCAGCGGCGCTGGATCTCCCAGCCGTCCTTGGTGATCGACGCAGAATCGTCGTGTGCCTCGGCGAACCAGCCGTCCGCGTAGGCGATTCGCTCGTCGGTCAGACACTTGAAGAAGGTGTAGAGGTACTCGTTGTACCCGCCGATCCGCCACGTGGTGAACCGGGTGGACAGGAAGATGGTGTTGACCCAGTCCGGTTCCTGATCGCGCAACACCGTGCGGACCAGCTCCGGTGCGATCCGGAAACCGTAGCGGTACTTGCCCTCTCCCTCCTTGGGTTCGCGCACGATCCGGTTCGGGAAGTCCACCACCACGGTCTGCTCGCCGATCACCAGACCCACCGGGTAACCGATGCCGTCACAGATCAGATCCGACTGCGCCATGATCGGCTCGAACAGCTGCTTGAGCGGCTCGAGCAGCGGCTCCCCGTCGTCGACGGCCCAGGAGGCCTTCTCCGCGGCGATCACCGGGGCGAACTTCTCCTTCATCCGCTCCAGGTAGGCCTGCTTGTTCTCGCCGAACACCTCGTGCGGGGCGTACGGGTGGCTGACCTCGTCGAGGGTGGAGCCGGTGAACTCGGCGACCGAACCCGACACCATCATCAGCCCGCGATGCTTCTCGCCGTCGTCGGTGCCGTGGATGCGCATCTGCTCCAGGAAGGTCTCCTGGTCGGGGAAGATCGAGGTGACATCGCCCGGGCGGGCGTTCTCCGGGCTGTCGATACCCGAACCGAAGTCGTTGAGCCCGAACAGATCGTCGTCGAGGAACATCGGCGGACCGGCCGACGGAACCACCCAGGTGGCCCCGACCTGCTCGATGTAGGAGCGGGCCCGGTCCATGCCGCGCTGACGCTTCTGTGCGGCGAAGTTGGCCTTGGAACGGCGCGGGATGTCGTAGACCATCGGGTACCAGATGGCGCCCGAGTACTGCAGCAGGTGCACGTCGACGTGACCGAACGACTCACCGATCACGTCGAGGTCGATCGGCCGGGCGTCGTTCATGTTGAACACCGTGGTCTCGCCGTCGGAGACGATCAGGCCGGAGTCGCCGATCGGGCCGTCGGCCGGTGCGCGCAAGGCGATGATCATGACGTCGAGGGACCCCTTGGGCCCGGTGACCGTCTGCTTGACCGAGTCGGTGGTCTCCACGAACTTGGTGAACCCGAGCTTCTCGAGCTCACGACGCAGATCCGGCACCGGATAGTCGGGGAGCAGGACGGTGGCGTCCTTGCTGATGTTCTCGCGCAGATTCTGCTCGTCGAAGTGGTCGCGGTGCAGATGCGAGACATAGAGGTAGTCGCACTGCCCGAGGGACTTCCAGTCCAACTCCGAGTTGTCCGGGAACGGCACCCACGACGCGAAGTACGCGGGGTTGGTCCAGGGATCGCAGAGGATCGACCCGGCCGCGGTCTGGATGTGGAATCCGGCATGGCCGATGCTGGTGATCTTCACTTCGAACCTTTCACACGCTCGTTGCGCAGGGCTGGGATTTGCGCACTCGGTGTTTCAGGGTAGTCGGACCGCCGCCCGCGGCTACGGCCATCGGTCCCGAATCGGAGGGTGGATCGACGCCGACGGCGCAGCCTGCGTGACCTGCACCACGCCCCGGAACCGGACATGGGTGTACGCACGACTGCTCAGGACATGACCATGCATCACCAGGAGCAGATGGCTCCCGCATTCGACTGGTTCCCGCCCTGGCTGACCGTCATCGCGTCGATCCTGCTGCTCGGTGCGGCGCTGCACCACCTGCCGTGTGTGCTGCACGGTCACGGCAACCGCTGGTTCCATCTGGGCCATATCGCGATGTGCGCGTCGATGATCTACATGTACCTGATCATGTCGTTCCGGCCACCCGTGTCGTGGGGACCCGACGCCCGCACGGCCCAGATGTGGTTTTTCACCGCCACCAGCGCGGTGGTCCTGGCCCACCTCATGGTGCTGATCGCGCGTCGTCGGACGTTCTCGCTGCTCTGGGTGCTGTTGCTGGTGCAGCAGGTGGCGATGATCTACATGTGGCTGCCGATGAGGTGGTGGAGTGGGCTGCTCACCACCGTCGTGTCGGTGTGGTTCCTCGTCGAGGCGATCGGCTGGCTTGCCGATGTCTTCCGCGGCTATCGGATCACGCCGGCCGACTCGCGTACAGACGTCCCCGACGACGTGCACATGACCGGCGGCTGGGCCGACCGGCTGACGATGGCCTCCATGGCCGTCGCGATGGCGTACATGTTCGTCGGGATGCAGGCGATGGCCGGTTTCGAGTTCTGACGGTGATGGCTCCGCGCTTGGTGGCCGCTCTCGCTAGGGTCTAGGCCATGGAACCCGTGTACTCCACCGTGATCACCGCCGCCCGGCTGCTCTGGCTGGCCGAAGGTCTCGATTTCACGGTGTCTGGTGTCGAGAACACGCCGGCCACCGGGCCCGGCGTGATCGCCATCAACCACACCGGCTATCTCGACTTCACCTACGCCGGCATCCCGGCATTCCTGCAGGGCAGGCGATATGTGCGGTTCATGGCGAAGAAAGAGGTCTTCGACAACAAGTACTCGGGGCCGATCATGCGGGCGCTCAAGCACATTCCGGTCGACCGGGCCAACGGTGCGCAGAGCTACCGCGACGCCGTCGACTATCTCAAGCGCGGTGAGCTGGTGGGTGTCTACCCGGAGGCGACGATCAGCCGTAGCTTCGAACTCAAGGAGTTCAAGTCCGGGGCGGCTCGGATGGCGCTCGAGTCCGGTGCCCCGATCATCCCGACGGTGATCTGGGGTGCGCAGCAGGTGTGGACCAAGGGGCACCCCAAGAAGCTCGGCCGCCACGGTTTCACGATCATGATCGGTGTCGCCGAACCGATCGAACCGGTCGGTGACGCCGATGCCCTCACCGCGCGGCTGCACGAGTCGATGAGTGCGAAGCTGCTCGAACTCCAGGACGCGTACGGTCCGCATCCGCAGGGCGAGTTCTGGGTGCCCGCCAGGCTCGGCGGTTCGGCACCGACGCTCGAGGAGGCCAACCGGATGGACGCCGAGGAGCAGGCCGCCAAGGCCGCACGCCGTGCCGAGCGTGAGCAGGGGTCGTCGGAGGGCTGACCAGGTCAGTCCAGGCCGAACGCCGACACCGCGAGCTCGACGAAGGCAGCCACCGCCGGTGACGGGCGCGGCCGCCAGACCAGGCACAGCAGGGCCGGTCGGTCGACGCCGTCGATCGGGCTGCCGTGCAGGGTGGCGAGGTGCTCGGCGGCGATGGACTCGCTGAGGATGCCCACGCCGACACCGCCGCGGGCGAGGGCGGCGACGGCATCGGGGGAGGTGGCCTCGACGTCGACGGGCCGGGTGCAGCCGTCGTCGAAGGCGGTGCGGATACCCGCGCCGGGAGGCAGGCCGATCAGGGTCTCGCCGTCGAGGTCGTCGGGGCCGATGTGGTGCCGCGCGGCCAGCCGATGCCCATGCGGGACCACCGCGACGACCCGTTCGGAGATGATGGTGAGTGCCTCCAGCCCGGCCGGTGGCACCCCGGCCGAGCCGGTCAGCGCGACGTCGAGATCGCCGCGTCGGACGCGGTCGGCGAGGGCCGGGGACTCGTCCTCGCCGAGTGACACCCGGACCCCAGGGTGGGCGCGCCGGAACGCGGCGAACGAGTCGAACAGCGGGGTGATGGTGCACCCGTCGACCATGCCCACCGCGAGCGTCCCGGTGATGACCTGCGCGACCTCGGCCGATGCCAGTCGTGCGGACTCGGCCGCGGCCAGTGCCGCGCGGGCGTGGGGGAGTGCGGCGTTCCCGGCGTCGGTGAGTGCCACCGTGCGCCCGATGCGCTCGAACAGCCGGGTACCCCATTCCCGTTCCAGCCCGGCGACCTGCGCACTGATGTTGGGCTGGGAGGTGTGGGTGGCCGCGGCCGCCCGCGTGAACGAACCGGTCCGCGCCACCGCGACGAAGTACTCCAGCTGACGCAGTTCCATAACTGTCGATGATAGAACTCATCACAAGAAACGCTTGGACTTATACATCGGGCCGACGGACGGTGGAGGGGACACCCGATCCGACCCGAGGAGGTCCCCATGTCCGAGAACCGTTCACCCGAGAACCCCGCGCCCCACCGCACCGCCCGAACGCCGGAGGACATCACCCGGCTGTTCGTCGAGTACTCCAACGCCGGTGACGCCGACGCCGTGGCATCGCTCTACCACGAGGACGCGGTACTCGCCTATCCGCCGGGGGAGGTCACCCGCGGCCGCGACGCGATCGGTGACCTGTGGGCCCGGGTGCTCGCCCACCGCCCCACATTCACACCCGAAACACCCTTGCCGACACTGCGTTTCGGCGACATCGCGCTCACCTCCACCCCGCCTCGCGACGGCGCGGGCGCGCGGGCGCAGGTGGTGGTCCGCCGCCCCGACGGTTCGTGGGTGCGCATCATCGACCAGCCCGAGTTCATCCACCCCGAGCAGTCGGCGAGCGACGCCGGCTGATCGACAACCGGCGGACGCTCAGGCGCCCGACCGTGGGCGGCCGTTAGGCTGATCCGCATGACAGATGCGGACCACCAGGCCCGTTCCCCGCGGCGGGAGCCGGTCTTCCGCGGACTCGAGATCATCGCGAACACGCTCGTCCGCGCGCAGAACCTCGACCTGCGGTATGCGGGGCTGGACAACATCCCGAGCGCGGGTGGGGCGGTGCTGGCGGTCAACCACACCTCGTACGTCGACTTCGTGCCCGCGGCCCTCGGCCTGTACCGCGCCGGACGCCGGGCGCGGTTCATGATCAAGTCCGAGGTGATGGACGTCGGGATCATGCGCTTCCTCGTCAACCACACTCGCACCATCACGGTGGACCGCTCGCAGGGCGCCGACGCCTACCGGGCCGCGGTCGCCTCGCTGCGCAATGGTGAGATGGTGGTCGTGTACCCGGAGGCCACGATCAGCCGTAGCTTCGAGCTGAAGGAATTCAAGACCGGTGCGGTGCGGATGGCCGCCGACGCCGGTGTCCCGGTGGTGCCGGCGATCGTCTGGGGTGCGCATCGGCAGTGGACCAAAGGCGGTACCCGCGCCATGGGCCGCACCGGTATCCCGGTGTCGGTGCGATACGGGGCACCGGTCACGGTGGATGTCGACGCCGATGCCGCGACCGAGCGGCTGCGCGAGACGATGACCGGGCTCTTGCACCAGGTGCAGGACGAGTACGGATCGCATCCGGTCGGCGAGTTCTGGGTGCCCGCGCGGCTGGGCGGATCGGCACCCACACCTGCACAGGCCGCAGTGATCGAGACCGAGGAGGCTGCGCGCAAAGCCGAAGCGCGCGCCCGCAAGGCGGCCCAACGGGCCGAGAAGGGCCGTCGGTGAACCACACCCCTGAACTGCCACGTCCGACGCTGATCGCCAGCGATGTCGACGGCACCCTGATCGACGACGCCAACCGGGTGTCGGCGCGCACCGCGTCGGTGCTGACGAATGCGGTCGGCAGCGGCACCGAGTTCGTGCTCGCAACGGGCCGTCCGCCGCGCTGGATCGCCGAGGTCACCGACCAGTTCGATCCGTCGGCGGTCCGTGTGCGCTATGCGGTCTGCGCCAACGGCGCGATCGTCTACGACGTCGAGCACGATCGCGTGCTGTCGGCGGCCACGCTCGGTCCGGATGTGTTGCGCCACATCGGAAGTGTTGCCGCGGAGCTGATCCCGGGCTGTGGTATCGCCGCCGAGCGGGTGGGCAGGTCGGCGCACGATGCCGCCACCCCGCCGTTCGTCGCGACCGCCGGCTATCAGCATGCCTGGCTCAATCCCGACCACGTCGAGGTGGGCGACGACGAGATCTACGAGGCGCCCGCGGTCAAGCTGCTGGTGCGTTCACCGGGGATGGCGAGTGCGGAGATGGCGCAACGGCTCTCGGTGCTCGCCGACCTCACCCAGATCACCTTCTCCACCGACAACGGGCTGGTGGAACTCTCGCTGCCCGACACGCACAAGGCGTCAGGTCTTCGGAAGCTGGTGGAGCACACCGGGATCGACGCGTCTACGACGGTCGCCTTCGGGGACATGCCCAACGATGTCGAGATGCTCACCTGGGTCGACCACGGCGTCGCCATGGGGCATGCGCATCCGGCCGCGCTGGCCGCCGCCAACGAGATCACCGTCGGCAACAACGACGACGGCGTCGCCCGGGTCCTGGAACGGTGGTTCGGCTAGAGCGCCCACTGGTGATTGAGCTGCTCCTTCTTCGACGATTGAGGCGCGCGTTCTTTGCTGATTGAGCCGGGACCGAGCGTAGCGAGGACCCGTGTCGAAATCTCCGTAGCGTGCGTTGGGTGGTGACCACCTGCTCCTCGTCGGCTCAATCGCCCACTGGGCGTTGCTGATTGAGCCGCACCTTCTTCGATGATTGAGCCGGGACCGAGCGTAGCGAGGACCCGTGTCGAAATCTCCGCAGCGTGCGTTGGGTGGTGACCACCTGCTCCTCATTGGATCAACCACCCACTGGGCGTTGCTGA
>NZ_BCNF01000150.1 GCF_001485495.1 Gordonia desulfuricans NBRC 100010
CGAGGAGCGCAGCGACGAGACGTGTCGAAATCTCCGCCGGCCAACCTCAAATGGTGACCACCTCGAAGAGGTACGTTCCAGCCGCAACCCACACAGGTTTCGACAAACGGGCGGCCTCGCTGCGCGAGGACGACCTGCTCAACCACCATGCACGGCGCCGACGCTGCCAATCGAACCCACGACGAGCGTTACCCACCACGATGATTGAGCCGACGAGGAGCGCAACGACGAGACGTGTCGAAATCTCCGCCGGCCAACCTCAAATGGTGACCACCTCGAAGAGGTACGTTCCAGCCGCAACCCACACAGGTTTCGACAAACGGGCGGCCTCGCTGCGCGAGGACGACCTGCTCAACCACCATGCACGGCGCCGATGCTGCTGATCGAACCGCCGGCCGGGCACCTCGACGTGACCACCCCGGAGATCGCTGCGTTCGGCAGCAGCCCGAACACACTGCGCCGACTTTGACTGATTTGCCCGTTCCTTCCGATACCGAAATCCGCAGAGCCAGAGCACATCTCACCCACTTCCGCCACGGCGTACGCTGAAACGGCACGCTCCGTCCACAGAAGCGAGTTGACGAATGTCCGATCCTGTTGTGCTGCCGTCCGCCGACCCTGACCCGCGCCGCTGGAAGGCCCTCGTGTTCATCTGCCTGGCGCAGCTGATGGTGGTGCTCGACGGCACCGTGGTCAACATCGCACTCCCCGACGCCAAGGCCGATCTCGGGATCAGCACCGCCAACCAGCAGTGGGTGATCACCGCCTATGCCCTGGCCTTCGGAGGCCTGTTGCTCTTCGGTGGCCGCATCGCCGATCTGTGGGGTCGCCGACGCGCCCTGATGACCGGGCTGGTCGGCTTCGCCTTCGCCTCCGCACTGGGTGGTGCGGCGGTCAACGAGGGGATGCTGTTCGGTGCCCGGGCCCTGCAGGGCGCCTTCGGTGCATTGCTGGCGCCGGCCGCCCTCTCCCTGCTGACCGTGATGTTCACCGCCCCGAAGGAGCGGGCCCGCGCCTTCGGTATCTTCGGCGCGATCGCCGGTGGCGGCGCCGCGGTGGGTCTGCTGCTCGGCGGTCTGCTCACCCAGTTCCTGGACTGGCGCTGGACCATGTACATCAACGTGGTGTTCGCCGTGGTCGCCCTGTTCGGGGCGATCGTCGAGATCAAGGAGCCGCCGCGCGCCGACGATCACACGCCTCGACTCGACATCCCGGGCGTGATCCTGGGTGGTGCCGGGCTCGCCCTGGTGGTGTACGGATTCAGCCGTGCCGCCGAGAAGGGCTGGGGCGACACGGGCACCATCTCCTGCCTGATCGCCGCGGTGGTGTTGTTGGCGGCCTTCGTCTTCTGGCAGACCCGCAGCCGGCATCCGCTGCTGCCGTTGCGCGTCGTCGCCGACCGCGCTCGCGGCGGCGCCTATCTGAGCGTCGCGCTGGCCGTGATCGCGATGTTCGGGTCGTTCCTGTTCCTCACGCTGTACATGCAGGTGGTGCACCACTATTCACCGCTGAGCGCCGGCGTCGCCTTCCTCCCGATGGTCTTCGGCATGCTGGTGGGTTCCACCCAGATCGCGGCACGGTTGATCACCCGTGTCCCACCGCGATATCTGCTGGTGCCCGGCGCGCTGCTCGGTGCCTGCGGGATGCTGCTGCTGAGCCAGATCTCGGCGGAGTCCACCCGCTACTGGAGTGTGGTGTTCCCCGCGCTGTTGCTGCTCGGCGCCGGCATGGGCACGGTGTTCATGACCTCGATCAACCTCGCCACCTACGGGGTGGAACCCCGCGACGCCGGTGTCGCGTCGGCGATGGTGAACACCTCCCAGCAGGTCGGTGGCGCGGTGGGTACCGCGTTGCTCAACACCATCGCCGTCAACGTGGCCGCCGCCTACGTCACCGATCACATGGCGTCGGTCCGCGGCCCGGCCGACGTCGCCGCACTCCAGGCGCAGGCGATGGTGCACGGCCAGAGCATCGGCTTCTATGTGGCCGCGGCGATCCTGGCCGGCGTGGCACTCGAGGCGGGTCTCCTGATCAATGTGCGCAGGCCGATCGGCGCGGCCGACGAGGCGGAGGCGGTGGCCGCACCGGCGGTCTGACCACCGTCAGAACCGCCGGCGCGGACGACCCGTTCCACCCTCAGACGGCCGCCTGTCCTGCCAGGTACCGGTCTCGGGCGCGATCGGGATAGCTGTTGGTGAAGTGCACCATCCAGACGATCAGCACGATCGGGATGGCCCAGTTGAGGAAGAAGTCCACCAGATGCGCGCTGTCGGTTCCGGTCGGGTGCGCGTCGAATACGGTGACGAGCACGCTCGACACCCCGATCAGGGTGATCACCACACCCCACGCCGCGGACAGGACGAGATTGATGCGGCGGAACAGCGGTGAGTCCCAGAATTCGCGGGGTGTCGACCGCTTGGCGTATTCGGCGGTGAACGGGCGTACCGGTGATGTCGCCAGCAGCGTCAGCCCGAGGATCACACCCACCAGCGGACGTCCCCACTGGTAGAGCCAGTCGTCGACGGCGTGGTCACCGATGAAGCCGACCACGGCGATCACCCCGAACAGGACAACCGAGTAGATGTCCATCTGGGTGGGGCCACCCGTGCGCCGGTTGTAGACGATGAACACCACGCCGATCGCCGCGGCCAGCAGCGCGCTCCAGGCGACGCCGTCGGCGGCCAGCCGCGAGGCGACGATGGCGAAGACGATCCAGGGGATGAAGCCGGCGAAGATCGCCAGCGGGTTGAGGTTCTTCTCTTTCGTGTCGGACATGCCGTGTGGTCACTTCCAGGCCGGAATGTGCGGTGGGCGCTCCTATTTGATGATGTTGTGCGGAACGAGGTCACCGATGTTCATCGGGGGGAGTACACGAACCCCCACCATGATCGCGTCGCAGACCAGGGCCGTGGGTGCTCCGGTCGTACACACATAGTTGTCGAGTTTGTCCCAGTTGTCACAGAAACCCTCGAAGCAGTACGTCAGTCCGTCACGCGATTCGCTCCACGGCGGGCCGCTCGGCTTCGGCTGGTTGACGTGATCGGCCGACGCGGTGCCCGCGGTGGCGGCGGCCCCGATGACGGCACAGGCCGCGATCCCGCTGAAGGTCAGTGCCCGGAGCGTGTTCTTCTTCATGATGTCTTCTCTCGTCGTCGTGGATCGATCTGCTGACCTGATCCTGGTCGGATCAGCGACGCAAGACATCGGCGTGATCGCCTAGGTTTTGCTGCCACCCGCATCCTGCCCATCGGGATCGTCGCCGGTGGGGGCCACCACCCTCGGTACGGTTCGACGCGCCACTGTGCGCGAGTCAGGGGAGCCCATGAGCGTGCCGACCATGCCGAGAAGTGCCGACGAGATCACCCCGGAGTGGTTGTCGGAGGTGCTCGCCCCGACCCATCCCGGGGTGGAGGTCGCCGACGTCGAGGTGGTGTTGCGCGACGACGGCACCAACCGGCGTGCACGCCTGGCACTCGGCTACCGCCAGGGCAACGGCCCGGCAACGGTTTTCACCAAGTCGGTCGACCCGGCGCACCGTGAGCTGATCCAGTTGACCAGTGGGATGTTCCACGAGCCGCGTCTGTTCGCCTCCGGTGCCACGCTCCCCGTCGACCATCCCGCGGTGTACGCGGCGGTGATCGACGAGGACTCCCAGGACTTCCTGCTGGTGATGGAGGACGTCGTCGCCCGCGGTGCACAGCCGCGTGATGCCTTGCATCCGTTGACACCCCGGCAAGCGGCGTCCGGTGTCCGGGCGCTGGGGCGGTTGCACAGCAGATACTGGGGTCGACGCGTGCAGATCCGCGAACTCGATTGGCTCGAGCCGTTCGTCGCCTTCGAGGGACTGAAGTATGCCGATCTGCCCTCGGCGATCGCCCTGCTCGACGACACCACCCCCGACGAGGTGCTCGCACTGTCGATCGACGACCTCGTCGACGACATCTGGAAGCCCTTCATCGAGACGGTGGCGACGTCGACGCCCACTCTCCTGCACGGTGATCCGCACATCGGCAACACCTACGTCACGGCGAACGGTGAACTGGGCCTGCTCGATTGGCAGATGGCCCGGCGCGGGAACTGGTCACTGGACGTCGGCTACTTCGTGCAGGGCGCGTTGACCACCGCCGATCGCCGCGCCCACGACCGTGACCTGCTGGCCGAGTATCGCGACGCGCTCGACCTTCCCGATGCGGAAAAGCCTGCACCGGAAGAGATCTGGTTGCGGTATCGGGCGTCGGTCGCCCACGGTCTGGCGACGTGGCTGGCCACCGCCAGTGCGGCCGGCGGTCTGTGGCAACGGGTCGACGTGGCGGCTGCTCTGGCACAGCGCTATTCGGCGGCCTACGGCGACCTCGGTACACGGGAGGCCGTCGCCGAGTTGACGCGGTGACGAACCGCTACGAGCAGGACCAGTCGAACACACCGGATTCCAGATCGTACTGAAGGGATCCGCTGCCGATGTTCATCCCGCTGATCTCGACGAGATCGAGGTAGAACGGGGTCAGCCCGTCCGGCACCAGCTGGTCGGGGAACAGGGTTCCGCCCAGGTGGTTGTTGGCCTGGAGCCGATCGGCCCACTCGTGATAGTCGTCGTCCCCAAAGGGATCGGTATAGGGCGCGCACGATGAATTCGTGTCTGCGCCAAAGATATCGACGGGTGCGATGCCCACGTTGGGATCGTCTCGCCGCACCGTGAGTCGCACGAGCATCTCGGGATGGTCGTGGTCCCAGGCATTGGGGTCGCCCAGATAGACCCGGTGTTCGCCGTCTCGTCGGCAGTCGGCGGGCGGAGTGCCGCATCGGCTCAACTCGTCGGCGGTGAGCCAGATGATCGCGAAGTGGCAGCCCAGGATGTCGGTGAGAAGGATCTGTTCGGGGTGGGGGCGATGCCGGCGGAGGTCGGCGATGAACGGGTCGGTCTCGTCGGTTCGCTCGATGGGTTCGGGTCCCTCGCCCACGCCCTGGAACAGCGCGATCCCCGCGAGATCGGGTCCGCGGCGCCGGTAGGGCTCGGGGAGCCACAGGGTGATCGCGTGCAGCATCGGCAGGCCGGTCCGGGGATCTCGCGGCCACTGCTCACCGGTGATGCCCGGCCCGATCGGGCCGATCCTGCCTGCGGGCACCGAGTGTGCCGCGGGCTCGCCGTCGGCGTCGGCGTCGACGAGTGAGCCCTCCGAGGGATAAGGATATGACCAGATCTGACCGTCCGTCCCCTCGAACAGCAGGTTATAGGCGGTGAACCCGCCGTCCGGCGACACCTCGAACGTGGGCTCGCCGATGGTGCCGAAATACGACTCTGTCATCTTGCCTCCGATGTCCGACCAGCGGTGACCATGCACTCGTGGGTGGCGGTCGGCGTCCACCCCGCGAGCGCATCCGGAGTCGGCAGATCATCGAACCTCCGCGCACGATCCTCACCCGGCATCACGAACCCACCTCAGCCCCCGTCGTCGCCCGACCGTCCCCTGAATGCCCAGAGTTTAACAACCGGGACGATCACTGCATGATGGTGTACGGCGAGGTGTTCGCGGGTGCCAACGAGGTCGGGTGCGGCCGGTAGGGGTACTCACAAACCCGGTTCCGGGAACACGACATCCCCGATCGCATCATCCGGCACACCCGACAACCGCAGGGCATCCTGCCGGACGTCGCGGGGTGCGGGGTTCAGTCGAACTCGATCGCGATGTCGCCGCCTTGCGGGGTGGCCTGGCAGGTGAGCAGGTAGCCGTCGTCGATGTCCTCGGGTTCGAGGGCTATTCCGTTGCCGTGGTCGACTTCTCCCGCGGTCAGTCGGGCCACACACGACCCGCAGTCGCCTTCGCGGCAGGATTACGGGGCGTCGATGTCGGCGGCGAGCAGATCACCGGCGCCGAGGGCCGGGCGGTGTACCCCTCAGCAATCCCCGAGCAGCAGGTCGACGGTGTGGCGACACAGTTGTCGCATGTGATCGATCGACATCACCGACGACCCCATCAGCGCCTGGATGGTCAGGCCGTCGAGCAGCGCCATGAGGGTGTGGGCGTTGGTGCGCGAGGTCTCCGGGTCGGCCCCGTCGACCCGATCGAACACCGCCTGCATGCGCTGCGCCCACACCTCGTAGGCACGGTTGTGCACATCGGCGAGGGCCTCGTCGCGTTGCGCTGCGGCCCACCATTCGATCCAGACGCGCCATGACTCCCGGGTGGTCTCGTCGGCGGGGAGATAGGTGTCGATGAGGTCGTACAGCGTGGTCCGGACGTCGGCGGATTCGTCGGCGAAGATGGCCGCGCGGCGCTCCAGCGACTGGGACGCGTTCTCCTCGAACGCCGCCCGGATCAGGTCGAGCTTGGTGTCGAAGTAGTAGTGGACGATCCCACCGGACACCCCCGCACCGTTGGCGACGTCGGACACCCGCAGCCCCACCACACCCCGCTCGGAAAGCTGCTGCAGAGCCGACCGAAGGATCTGTTCCTTGCGAACAGCCTCCACATTGGGCCTCGCCATACTCTTCTCCTCGTGTCGTTCGTCGACGTCATGAACAGCTAAGGGTCTCGCGGCTGGTTCTGTCCCCGGGCCGAACTCGCGCCGACGCGACGACCACCAGCACCGATGCCGCCACGACGAGCGCACCTCCGACGATAGTGCGCAGATCGGGCGATTCACTCCACAACACCACGGCGAAGACCGATGCCCATACAGGTTCGAGCACCATGATGATGGCCGCCGACTCCGCACTCATCCGGGTCTGCGCCCACACCTGGGCCACGATCGCGACGCCGGCGATCGTCGCGAGGTACATCATCGCCGGCCAGTCGGGGCCCGTCGGGAGCGAGAACCCGCCGGGCAGGGCGGCGACGGTGAACACCAGACTCAGCACCGCCAGTTGCACCACCGAGATGGCGATGGCCTTCCCGGCGGTGGCCCAGCGGGCCACCCAGATGACGTGCAGCGCATAGATCAGTGCCGACAGCACCGTGAGTGCCTCGCCGATCCCGAACGACCATCCGCGGACGGCCATCGACGCGACGCCCGCCAGCGACACGACGGCCGCGATCACCGTGACCCGTGAGGGTCGGCGCCGACGCGCGATCGCCAGCAGCATGGGGGTGAACACCACATACAGCGACACCAGGAACGAGGCGACCACGATGGATGCCCGTGACAGACCCTCGAACTGGATGTATTGCGCGAGCCCGAACAGCAGGCCGAGGACCACGCCGTGGCGGAGCTCGGGGCCCCGGATTCCCATCACCGCCCGGGGGCACAGGGCGATCAGGATCGCCACGCCGATCGTGTACCGGACCGCGAGGTAGTCGGCGACGGGCAGCTTGTCGACCAGTTCCTTCGACAGCCCGATCGACAGCCCCCACGCCGCGGCGACGGCGAGGAGCACGAGCGGTGCCGCCCATGCCGCGCCGCCGCCGGTGGGTGACGAACCCGTCAGACCTCGCTCAGCGGTTCGTCCGACCACGAGTGCCCTCCAGCACCACGTGCGTCGGATCGTCACCGGTCAGGACGAGGGCGACGTTGCGGGCCTGGACCTCGACATAGGCGTCCATGGTGGCCTCGGAGATGTAGGCCGCGTGCGGGGTGACGACGGTCCGGGCATGGCGGATGAGCCGATGATCCGGGTTCGGCGGTTCCTCGGCGAGGACGTCGAGCCCGGCACCGGCGAGCCGGCCGCTGTCCAGGGCGTCGAGGACGGCCTGCTCGTCGATCAGGCTGCCGCGGCTCACGTTGACCAGCATGCTGCCGGGCTTCATCAGGCCCAATCGCCGCGCGTCGACCAGGCCGTCGGTCTCCGGCGTCGACGGCAGGTGCAGGCTCACCACGTCGGCCCGCTCGAACACCTCGTCCAGCGTGCACTGCTCGACGCCGTCGGCACTGCCCATCGGGTCGTAGCCGACGACGCCCTCGACCAGCGGTCCCACCATGGATGCGTAGGCCGCCCCGATCCGGCCGAGGCCGACCACTCCCACGGTCAGGTTGGACAGGCGCCGCATCGGCACGGTGGTGCCGTCCCACTGTCCGGCGCGGACATCGTTGTCGAGCGCCACGATCCCGCGGGCGAGGGCCAGGGTGAGGGCCAGTGCATGCCCGGCGACCTCCTGGGTGGCCACACCGGCGACGTTGGTCACCCAGATGCCGCGCTCACGGCAGGCGTCGACGTCGATCATGTCGGTCCCCACCGACTGCGCGGCAACGATTTTCACGTCCGGCAGGGCGTCGAGGATCTCGACGGTGATGGGGGAGTAGCCGAGCAGCAGTGCGTGCGCACCGGCGCCCTCCCGGGCGATGACCTCGGGGTCGGCGGATCCGATGACGCGGGTGGCGACGCCGGATCGTTCGAGGATGTCGATACCCGGGCGGGGATCGGTGTCGACGATGTCGGTGTAGACCGCGAGCGGGCGGCTGTCCACGGCGGTCATGCGCGGGCTCCTTCTCGGACGTGGATCACGGTGGGACGGTCGGCTTTCAGGGCTTCGACGACCGCCGCGGCGACGTCGTCGGGTTCCTGCGCGCCGACGCCGTGACAGCCGACGGATCGGGCGAGGGCGACGAAGTCGGGGTGGCCGAGGTCGACGGCGTGGACCGGTTCGTCCCGGTCGGCCATCTCGTTGCGGATCTCACCGTATCCGCCGTTGTCGACGACGATGATCGGAAGGGGCAGACGGAGTTCGGCGGCCGTCGCGAGTTCGGCCACGGTGAACATGGTTCCGCCGTCACCCTGGATCACGATCACCGGGGCGTCGGGGTCGGCGACCTTGGCGCCGATCCCGGCCGGCAGCCCGAATCCGAGAGTTCCTGCGCCGGTGGGGAACAGGAAGCTTCGTGCCCGGTGCAGCGGCCAGTTGGACAGGGTGCCGTAGTAGACGGCCATCGCGTTGTCGGCGGCGATCACGGTCTCGCGGGGTGTCGCCGCGACGAGTGCATCCACCAGCGGTCCCCAGGTGGCGCCGGTGGCCCGGGCCTCGGCGGTGATCGTCGCGCGGATCTCGTCGATGGTCGTCGCGGTGTCGCGGGCCGGGAGACGTTGGGCCAGTCGCGGTGCCGAGTCGGCGATGTCGCCGAGCACGGCGACGTCGGCGGCCCGGTTCGCGTGGATCCCGGCCGGGTCGATGTCCAGCCGAACCATCGAGGAGATGGTGGGCTGTCCGTACCACCAGTCGGCCGGCGCGAGTTCGGTCCCGATCGCCACCAGCAGATCCGACGATTCGACAAGTGCTCGCACACAGGCGTGTTGGACGCCCGCACCGACGAGCAGGGGATGGTCGTCGGCGACCGCACCCTTGCCGTTGGTGGTGGTCAGCACGGGCGCACCGATCCGTTCGGCGAGGGCGGTCACCTGCTCCGACGCCGAGCCCGCGCCACCGCCGACCACCACGATCGGCGACTGTGCCGCGGTGATGGCCGCGGCGGCCCGCTCGATCGCGTCGTCGGCGGCGACGTGCTGTGCGGTGACCGCACGCGGGTAGTCGTCGATCTCGGCGGTCACGTCGAACAGGTCGAGCGGGATCTCCAGATAGACCGGACGCGGACGGCCGTCGATCATCTCGCCCCACAACTGGGCCACGGCAGCGGTGATCTCCGATACCTGGGACACCCGGACCGCGCGGTGCACGACGGCGGCCATCGACGCGGTCTGGTCCCGGATCTCGTGCAGCAGACCGTTACCGAAGCCCGGGTGGTTCGACGGCATCCCAGGGGAGACGAAGAACACCGGGACCGAGTCGGAATAGGCCTGTGCCGCAGAGGATACCGCGTTGAGGATGGCGGGACCGGTGGTGGTCAGGACGACGCCGGGGCGGCCGGTGGAGCGTGCGTAGCCGTCGGCGGCATAGCCGGCGCCCTGCTCGTGGCGGACGAGGACGTGGCGCAGCCCGACCCGCTCCAGTGCCGAGTAGGCGCCGAGGTTGTGGGTTCCGGGGATACCGAACACGGTGTCGGCTCCCTGCGCGGCGAGTGCGCGGACCAGCGCCTCGCCTCCGGTCGTGATCACAAAGTCACCTTCTTGCTGTGGTTCGAGGGGTCGGGACGATCAGTCGAGGACACGGGAATCCTCTTTGTTCCAGGCGAGTTCGACACTCATGCCGGTTCGGATGCGGTCGTCGCCACGCCCGACGGGTGTGCGGGCGACCAGTTCCACGCCGGTGTCGGTGCGCGCCATGACGGTCTGGTCGCTGCCGAGGTAGACGCAGTCGGTGACCGTCGCCGTCACCCGGTTGAGTCCGGTGGGCACGTCGCCGGCCGCGGTGTGCACCTGCAGGTCCTCGGGGCGGATCATCAGCGCCGAGCCGTCGGTGGCGGTGGCCCCCACGGCGAGGGTCCGGCCGGTGCCGTCCTCGACGAATCCGTCACGGGTCGTCTTGCCGCTCAAGAAGTTCGACACGCCGATGAACTCGGCGGTGTAGCGGCAGTTGGGGCGCTGATAGAGGTCTTCGGGGGTTCCGAGCTGCAGGATCTCGCCGTTGCGCAGCAGGGCGATACGATCCGACATCGTCAGCGCCTCCTGCTGGTCGTGGGTGACGAAGACGAAGTTGATACCCATCTCGCGGTGGAGTCGACGGATCTCGAGCTGGAGTTGCTCGCGCAGGATCTTGTCGAGCGCGCCCAGCGGCTCGTCCATCAGCAGCACCCGCGGCTTGTAGACGATCGCCCGGGCCAGGGCGACGCGCTGCTGCTGACCGCCCGACAGCTGGCTCGGGCGCCGGTCGGCGTAGTCGGCCATCTCCACCATCGTCAGCGCCTCGGTGACCAGTCCGGGGATCTCGGACTTGGCGAAGCCGTGGCGGCGCAGGCCGTAGGCGACGTTGTCGGCGATGCTCATGTGCGGGAACAGGGCGTAGTGCTGGAACATCATGCCGAGGCCGCGACGGTGCGGCGGGACACGGGTGAGGTCGACGCCGTCGACGGTGACCGATCCGGAGTCGGCCTTGACGAAGCCGGCCATGATGTTGAGCAGGGTGGATTTGCCGGAGCCGCTGGCACCGAGCAGGGTGACGAACTCGCCTTCGCGCATGGAGAGGTTCACGTCGTCGAGGATGACGGCGGAGCCGTAGGTCTTGCGGACGCGCTCGAGGTTGATGAATCCGTGACCGGTGGCGGTGGTGGGCACGGTGAAATCGGTGGTGGTCATGTCAGGCTCCTGCTTTGGCCGAGGTCAGGCGACGAGCGCGGCGGCTCTGGATGAAGCGGAGGATCCCGCTGAGGGCGAAGGCCGCGACGATGATGAGCAGAATGAGGCTCGACACCGCGGCCAGCGTCGGGTCGATCTGGATCCGGATGCCCGACCACATCTTCACCGGCAGGGTGGTCATGTCGGGTCCGGACAGGAAGATCGCGACGACGACCTCGTCCCAGCTGGTGATGAAGGCGAAGAGACCGCCGGCCAGCATGCTCGATGCGATGGCCGGCAGGGTGATGCGGAAGAACGTCTGCAGCGGGCTCGCCCCGAGGTTCATCGACGCCATCTCCAGGCGCCGATCGACCGTGGACAGTCCGGCGACGACGTTGATGATCACGTAGGGGACGCCGAGGCAGGTGTGGACGAGGATGAAGCCCAGCGGGGTCTCGGTGAGTCCGATCTTGAGGAAGGTGATGTAGATCGCCAGGCCGACGATCACGTACGGCACCACCAGCGGGGCGAGCAGCACGGCGAGTACGGCTCCCCGGAAGGGGATTCGGCCGCGGACCAGCGCCAGGGCGGCGAGGGTGCCGAGGACCACCGACAGGACCGCCGAGCCGAGCGCCACCGAGAAGCTCGACGCCGCGGACTGCATCCAGGTGGGGTCGTCGATCAGCGCCTGGAACCACTGGAACGACAGCCCCTTGGGCGGGAAGGTCAGAAACGAACTCTCACCCAACGACATCGGGATGACCAGCAGCACCGGCAGGAGTAGATAGACCGCGATGAGCGCAGCGAGGAGGAAAAGTGCTGTGCGCGTGACGATCCGAGTCATGATCTTCCCATCAGGATGCGTTCGACGTCGACGATCCGGCTGGCGATGGCCAGGAGTGCGAACGTGGTCACCAGCAGGAGTACGGCGAGTGCGGAGGCGAATCCGAATCGAAGGACCGTGCTGACCTGCTGGACGATCAGCTCGCCGATCATCATGTTCTTCGGGCCGCCGAGCAGGGCGGGGGTGATGTAGTAGCCGAGGGCCTGCACAAAGGTGAGCAGTGTCCCCGCCGCGACCCCGGAAGCGCTGAGTGGCACGAAGACTCGCCAGAAGGCTCCGGACGGCCGGTCACCGAGCGCCTGGGCGGCCAGCGACAGCCGGGGATCGATGGACCGCATCGAGGCGTAGATGGGCAGCACCATGAACGGCAAGGCGATCTGGACCATGCCGAAGATGACGCCGGGCAGCGTGCGCAGGATCGGCATCGGCTCGTCGAGGATACCGGCGTTCATCGCAATCGTGTTGAGCACACCCGTATCTCGCAGCAGGACGATCAGTGCGAAGCTGCGGACCAGGATGCTGGTCCAGAACGGGATGAGGATGACCACCATCATCAGTGCCCGCCACTTCGGCGACACCAGGGTCATGACGTAGGCGTAGGGGTAGCCGAGCGCCAAGGTGACCACGGTGACGGTGAGTGCGACGACGAAGGTGTTGATCAGCACCCGCACGTACACCGAGTCGGCGAAGATCGCCCGGTAGTTCTCGAATCCGACCGTCGGGTCGGTGAAGCTCTTCGCGATCAGCGCGACGATCGGGACCACGAACAGCAGTCCGAGGAACACCAGCAGCGGAAGGGCGAGAGCACCCCAGCCGTCGAAGGCGAATGCCTTGCGCCACTGGCGCTTTTCCTTGACCTCCGCGGGTGACGGCGCCGGGGTCACCTGTGGGGGTGACACTTCGCTGAGCTGGGCCGTCATCGGGCGATCCAGCTGTTGAACCGCTCGGTGATGGCATCGTTGTTCTCGGCCCAGTACGAGTAGTCGATGACGGCTGCGGACTTGTCGTTGACCGCAGCACCGCCGGCCACGTCGTTGCGCTTGTCGGCGGGCATGAGCTCGACGCCGGCCGGGGTGGCAGGGCCGTAGTAGGACGCGACGGCGTCGTCGGCCTGGGACTGCGGGTTGGCGAGGAACCACTTCATCCAGTCAAAGGCCAACTGCGCGTTGGGATAGCCCTTCGGCACGACGACCTGGTCATAGGAGATGAGGTTCTGGCCGTACTCGTTGGCCACCGGCTCGCCCGCCTCGGCGGCCTGGGTGATGCGGCCGTTCCAGGCCTGCACGAGCGGGGCCTCGCCGCTGGCGACCAGCTGGGTCTGCTGATCACCGGTGTCGTACCAGACGATGTCGCTCTTGATCGTGTCGAGCTTGGCGAAGGCGCGGTCGAGGTCGAGTGGGTAGAGGTTCTCGGGTGCGACACCGTCGGCGAGGAGTGCCGCCTCGAAGATCCCGCCGGTCGGGTACTTCCAGAAGCCGCGCTTTCCGGGGAACTTCTCGGTGTCGAAGAACTCGGCCCACGTGGTCGGATGGGCATCCGGGAACGTGTTGGTGTTGTAGGCGATGCTGAAGGTGTACTGCAGGACCGGGATCGCACAGTCGCTCAGTTGTTCAGCGGGTGCACCTGCGGTCTTGGCCGCCTCGACGACGTCGGCCGGCAGCTTCTCGAGGGTTCCGTCTGCGCAGGCGGTGGCTGCGTAGTTGGGCTCGACCTCCACGACACCCCAGGAAACCTTGTTCGCACTGACCTGAGCTGCGATTTTCGCGTAGTCGGTGGGCGAATCCTGCTTGATGGTGACCCCGTTCTCCTCCGCCCAGGGAAGGAAGTAGGACTCCACGTGGGCCTTCTGGCCGGCGCCACCCCACATGGTGACGGTGAGTGACTTGGAGTCTGTACCGGAGCCCGATGCACAGGCCGACAACGAGACTGCAGCAACCGAAACCACAACGGCCGCAAAGGTGTTTCTGCGCATGGCGCCCTCCTAAACTGAACTGATTAATCCATCAGTCAAGAATTAAAGGGTGGCTTGGGTCACATGTCAAGACCGGGTGTGGAGATTTAACGTTGGTGACTTCGTTCGTCACAGGTAGTTTTCACGGCGACCGCCCTTCCCCGCCCGAGACAAGCCCCGAGGCCCTTAGCACCCCTGAGCGTCGCGGTCGCGGGATCCGATCACTGGCCAGTAGTGTTGTCGCCCTGTAGATCTCACGTACCGGTTCGTCGGACTGTCGGTCTACCGAAGCGGGCAAAGGGGACACGGCACCGTCGACTCCGCGCGACATCGATCAGTACCGACACACTGCTGATCGTGTCTCCCCAGACGGTCCTCGACCGCATGGGTGGCCCGACGTCGACCACGAGGATGGCTGCCCCGTCGACGGTCTCGCGACCGGTGACAGCGACACGGTGGTCAACGCCGCTCGAGCACTCACCCCCTGTCCGCTCATCAGTTCACCATCTTCGGGCGACCACCGCTGCCGGTGTCGCACGCCCTCCACCTCATCGTCATGTGGCACCTCAACAGCCCGACCACGCCCGATCCACACAAACACCCCCACCCACAGCTCCGTCCACACCACCGGTCCATCACCCACTCATCACCACCCACCAGCCATTACGCTCATCCCCATGTCCGGGGGGACCACACACGACCAGCGCACCGACGAGCAACTGCTCCATGCCCACATCCACGGCGATCCGACCGCCTTCACCATCCTCATCACCCGCCACCAGTCCTATCTGTGGACCGTCGCCAACCGCACCACCGGCAATCCCGACGACGCGGCCGATGCACTCCAAGAAGCACTCCTGAGCGCCCATCTGACGAGATGCACGGAACATGAGCCACACACGCCAGCAATTCAGCCTTCGATCCCGGGCGTGTCGCCGAGCCTGGCTCAGTTTGCCTGCAAACCAACAGGTGAGGGCCGATCCCGGCGATATAGTTGCCCTGCCTAAATGAACCGCACTGCAGGCTGCACTAAGAAGGCAATGCTTCGGCGGAGTAGTGCCCGCCAGTCGTCTCGGAGAGCTTGCATGAGTGCTGCTTGGTCGTACTTTGCTGGTGCGCTGTCACGTCGACGGCGTACACCCAATAGCCACGAGTTGCGCCGCTGGTGTCGGGATGCCAGCCGTCGTCTGTCCAGTTGGCAAACGACAGGTGCTCTGACGGGGGGTACAAGTGGCTGATTTCCTTGTTGCACTCACGCACGGCGATCTCGTGGCGAGCTAGGACGGTCTCTGTCGATTGGGTGGACGACAGAGGCTCAGCACCGCGTGGTGGCGAGCAAGCAGTCAGAACCAAGAGAGTGAACAGCGTACTTGCAAGTGCAAATATCCGGGAGATTGGAGGGCTCATGACCAGTTATCTGTGATCTCGGGCCTGCTCTAGATAGGTCTCGGCAGATTCAGTGACGGAGGCCTTGCTCAGGTATATCTCGTCGCAGAACAACCATTTTCCGTCCACCTTACTGAAACGCAGTGGCCTCCCGGTATCAACGAATACCCGGTTTTTGAACTTCGTGACGTCTACGCGTGCGGATGTTCCGGCTGTATCGACGCTGATCGCCTCAGCAGGGACACTGACCTCGCGGTACGCGCTTAGGAAGTCGGCATAGTCTCGGTCGTCGGGCGGAAATGGTTTGAACAGGGGGACCCCAGTTCGCTCTTCCTCGCGCCGCACGGTCGCAAGGATTTCCGCGGACGTCAAGCGCTGTGCTGGACAAACCAGGCCCTGAGATGCCTCCAAAGTCTGGTTTTCTGCGAACGCCCGAATTGTCTCGGTTACGCCTTCAGCAGCACCCGGGGTCCCGGTGGGTTGGTCGGGGCTGCATGCAGTAGCAGCTACCGCCATCAGAAGTGCGCCGCCGAGCGCGGATGCAGAAACTGCGTGCACTCGCCTCTTCAAAATCGCCATCTACCTACCCCTGAAGAATATAAGTGACCCGTCCCCCGGATTGGACATTCCATCAAGCTGGCTCCTTGGAATTCTTCGTGCATTATTCGCAGCGGTAACACATTTGTTGATAACGGTTGCGAAATCGCCGTCAGATTCCTTTCCTATCTTGATTCCTGTCTCATTGTTGTACCGGTCCATGATCTCTGAGTGTCTTCCATAGCTCGGATCCGACCCCCACGACCGGTCCCAATCCTCGGCCAGTACATCCCGAACCCGCGACAGGACACGCTCGGCGTCCTCGACATCGGCAAGATCAGCGATCAACGCGAACCCATACGTACTCACAGCACGATCCTCTCCGAACTCACACCAACGGTTCTGGAAACACCAATGGCCTCAACATATCTGGAGATGCACCCAACTCGGCCAGACCCGCCTGGCGAGTACGCGAGATCAGATGCTCCACACCACCACGATCATCGTCGCGCAACAACTCGAGCATCTCGGCAAAGAACACCTCACTACTCGGATTGGCGCCGTTCTGATTCACCAACCGATCATCGAGCACCCACCGCACATCCTCGATCAGACCCGCGGTCGGCTTGGCCGCACACACCACCCGCAGCAGCACCAGCCGCTGACGCGACCTTCCGGTGTACAGATAGTCATGGCCCGAAGCGGTTCGCGTGACCAGCGTCTCTTCGCTGTACGCCAAGTAGCCCCTCACGTCACGCACAGGATCGAGTGCCACCCCCACCACCACTTCGGCGAACTCCGCGATCCCCGCCGCACAGACCAAGTCATCCTGGTAGCGAATCCGCGGTTCCCCCGGGAACACGAACTGATCTCCATCCACGCCGGCATCGCCGGTCCGCGTCGGAGGCAACGGTCCTCCCAGAAATGCCGAGTACGCAAAGACCCTTCCCAGCCTGGTGGGTTCGTACCCGACGTAGAGCGCCCACCACTCGATGTCGGTCCGCATCAGCACGGTCTTTCGACCGTCACCGACGACCCGCCACTGCGGCCCCAATCGCTCAGCCGCGGACGTCACCATCTTCCGCCACGCGGACACACTCATCGCCACGTGATCCCCGCCCACCCCTCTGTGGTCTGCACCGATCTGTCACAGCGCATTCGACT
>NZ_BCNF01000151.1 GCF_001485495.1 Gordonia desulfuricans NBRC 100010
CCCGCGTGTACCGGCCGATAGGGGACTAGGCCGTCAGGTTCCATCCTGTACTCACCTCATTGCGTAGCTGCTACTCGTCGAGAATGTTGGCCCGCCGCGGACGCACTGCGCGGTCCAACCGCACAACGTTCGGGCCGGCATTGGCGGCTCGGTGGTGCTCGCGATCATTGACGGCGGTGACTGTGAGAAGGGCGTCTGGGCCGCACCCGAAGATGTCGCACAACGCCGACATCAACTGCAACGACACCCGCTCAGGTCGCTGGTTGACCAGCCGATAGACCTGAGGGCGGGACAACGTGATGTCGCGTTCGGCGAGCAAGGGGATCAAGTCCGTGGTCGTGTTCATTCCGCGCGCAGCCATCAACTCCGCCAGCCGCCACGTGTAATCGACCTTGCGTTTCATTCGGGAGTGCCCTTCGTCGTGCTGTCCAATGCCTCTGTCACCGTCCGGTCCAACGCCGATCTCAACGTCGACCGCCGAAAGTCGTCCGAGGTGAACTGATAGATCCCCGTCGTCGAGGCGTACTCATGTCCCATCTGGTCCTGCACAAACCGGGGATCCCACCCATCCTCGAGTAGATGTGTGGCGTACGACCGCCGAAACGAATGCAGATCCACTCCGTCTGGAATTTCGAGATCAACGCAGTAGCGGCGTACACGACGAAGGAGCGTCGACTCCACCACCAGGCCGCCTCGTTCGCTGCAGAACAGATCAAGGCTGTCGGGATCGCCTCGGCCGTTGGCGATCCAATCCTCGATGATAGGAGGCGTCCAGCGCCACACCGTCAACACCGAACGGGGTTTCGGCGGTGATCCGCGGAACGCCTTGCCGTAGCGGACCTTGCACACCCCGAACTTTCCGAACTCGCGAGCATGAGGATTGCGGGCGAAGTCCACCAGCTGCAGGTGAGTCAGCTCGTTGAACCGCAAGCCGTAGGCATACGCGACCTTCATCATCGCGGCATCCCGATAGGCCGCCTGCCAGCCTTTTCTGCTGGTCGCACCGATCCGAGCGACTTCGTCGTCCGCGTATTCGAACAGGGCCTGAAGCTCGTCCTTGGTGTAGGGGCGCTTGCTCGGCCGTCCGTCATACTCCTGGACGTGGCTTGCGATGTTCCATGCGGTAAAGATCTGGGCCGGGTAGGCGCCGAACAGTTGCTCACAGACGCGGTCCCACCCATAGTCGGGGTTGCTGATGTAGGTGCAGAATGCACGCAGCGTGCCGTGGTATCCACGCAACGTTGAGTGCGTCACGTGACGAATCGACCGAAGGTCGGCGGAGAACTCCTCAACCATCGCCGGTGTCCAGTTCCACGGCTCCTCGTTGCTGTGCTCGATGGACCTCTGCACGCAGCGGACTCGCCGATCGATTGTTGAGAACTGCAAGTTCCTGGACAACTGCTGGTTCCGCCACCCGTCGAGCATCAGCTCGACAACACGTTCCTCGGGCCGCAGGAGCGGCACAGACTCGACCAGATGTACTCGGCCAACCTCGTCGATCTGCATCGGAACCTCCACCAGAATCGGTTTCATCTGATGATTCAATGATGCATCTAATGAGATAGTAGGTCAATACCCGCAGGTCAATTGGGTGACGCAATCCATCAAGCCTTGGGTCGGCGCGGCTGAAGCTCGCCCAACCCTCGGGCCTCGACATTGCTGAACAGGCCTGTATGCGCAGGTCGCGGCGCCATGAGATGAGGCACGATCCACCCGGCGAGGCGAATCCGGGATGATTCATCTGATGCAATACGCAGGGTTGTACTGGTAATAACGCACGTTATCGGCTTGATATGGCGCGAAATGGGTACAGTTTGGCGTGAGTGGTTACGGATTACCCGTCACGTGACGCAACATTGCCCAGGGCTTGGACAGGCTACTGCTGAAACTTGTCGCCGGTGGAAAGTCCGCTGCCCACATAGTGCACTATGATGCACTATGTGGATGTAGGTGCGGAGTCCCTGGCCCGCGCTATTGGCGCGCGGGTGAGGCAGGAGCGTAAGTCTCGGGGTTGGACGCTGGATCAGCTCGCGACAGTAGCTGGCGTGAGCCGGCGGATGTTGGTGAATGTCGAGCAAGGTGCGGTCAACGCGAGTGTCGCGACTCTGTTGAGACTGTCCGATGCGCTTGGGGTCGGTTTGCCGGCTCTGGTTGAGCCCCCGGTCCCGCGTACGGCGAAAGTCACTCGTGCCGACCAGGGGGCGGTGCTGTGGACAGGTACCGCAGGTGGACGAGGTGTTCTGGTGGCTGGTACCGCGCCGCCTGATGTGGTTGAGCTGTGGGATTGGTTGCTCGGGCCCGGTGAGCGCCATGACAGCGAGGCCCATCGGAAGGGCACTCGTGAGCTTTTGCAGGTGCAGCAAGGAACCCTCGTGGTCGAGGTCGGTCCAGAGCGCTATGACCTCAGAGTCGGCGATGCGTTGTCCTTTCATGGCGATGCCGTCCACGCCTACGTGAATGCCACCGATGTCAGTGCCCGGTTCTCGCTCACGGTGTTCGAGCCAACTGTGGGCGCTACTCACCGAACGGAGTTCCCCGATGCCTGAGGTCGTGACCCCCGAGTCATTTCTGGCCGCCTGCTCTGTAGGACCGGAGGTGTTCGAGTTGCGCCCGGACTATCGTGCGTTGCTGCTCATCATCGATGGTCTCACCCCAGATATCTCCGGCGCGGGAAGCGCTGCCGTCGATGCGCTCGTATTAGCAGCCGAGACCTACGCTCACAATCTGATGGCGGAGTGCCCCCTGGACGAGCAGCCGCATATCGCGTCGTGGCGGGAGGCGTATCGGGCATTCGGGGCCAAGCCGCAGCGCACCCGCAACAGCCTCGAAGCCCTTACCCGCCGCGCTGAGAAGGGGCTGCCACGGGTGAACGCGATCACCGACATCTACAACGCGATCTCCGTGATGCACCAGATTCCGATCGGCGGCGAGGACTACGATCGCTACCACGGTCCTGCCCGGGTTGATCCGTGCCGGCGGCGACGAGTCGTTCGACTCAATTGTAAACGGCGAGACCGTGATCGAGCACCCCGAGCCCGGCGAGGTGGTCTGGTGCGACACCGACGGCGTGACGTGCCGGCGATGGAACTGGCGGCAGTGCCGACGCACAAGCCTCACAGCCGAAACACGGGCAGCATTCTTAATTCTCGACGCCCTCACCCCTGTCACCGATGACGCGCTCTACGCCGCCGGCCATGCGCTGCCCAGGTCTCGAAACGCCTGGTGGCCAGATGATCCAGCGACGCGCATGGTCAGGATCACCGCGGTGGGCCATGGCGGTTGCGGCGATGTTATCGGTGCAGGTATCGATCGCGTTGTCGGTGCCGGTGATCGATCAGGTCGGCCCGTCCGGTACTGCCTGGTTGCGCATGTGCTTCGGGATCGAGTTCCTGTGGCTCATCGCCCGCCCTGCGATCGTTTCATTGCGCCTGAAAGATCTTCCCGCACTGCTGATTCTCGGTGTGGTCACGGGTTTCATGACCACGTTCTTCCTCGCTGCAATCGACCGCATCCCGCTCGGCACCGCCGTCGCGATCGAGTTCCTTGGCCCCCTCACCGTCGCCGGTATTGCGACCTGACTTAGCTCATTTTCGTCTGTTTCGCGGTTTGCGGGGCTGTGACCTGGGGTGTTGGGTTCGGAGGTGGACACTAACCGGCGGTGCTTAGGCTGGTCATGTGGCGTTCGTGCGGACGGTGAAGACGAAGTCGGGGGCAACGGCTGTCCAGATTGTGTACTCGAATCGTGGTGGGGCGCGCAGGATCGAGCACATCGGATCTGGTCATGACGAACAGGAGGTCGCCGCGTTGAAAGCGGCGGCTGCTGCGCGGCTGTCGCAGGGGCAGCAGCAACTGGACCTGGGGATCGCCGCCGTCGATGGGGCTGGGCCACTACCGATCACCAGTTCGCGGATGGCGGTGCTGGTCGATGCGTTGCTGAGAATCTATGACGAACTCGGATTCACCGAGAAGACGTACGGCGACAACGTGTTTCGTGATCTCGTACTGGCCAGGATCATCGAGCCGACGAGCAAACTCGATTCGCTGCGGGTCCTGGATGAAGCGGGAGTGAATGCACCGTCGTATGCGACGGTCACGCGCCACCTGCGCATGTTTGCCGAGCCGCGGTGGCAGCGTGAGCTGTCGCGGGCGTGCGCCGAGCACGCCCGCCTCGGGCCGGCGACGCTGTGTTTGTATGACGTGACGACCCTGTACTTCGAGACCGACAAGGCCGACGGGTTTCGCGAACCGGGGTTCTCCAAGGAACGGCGCCTGGAACCGCAGATCACGGTCGGGTTGTTGACCGACGCGTCGGGGTTTCCGTTGATGATGGAAGCGTTCGAAGGAAACCGGGCCGAGACATTGACGATGATGCCGACGCTGACCGCCTTCATGACCGCCCACAAGCTCACCGATGTGACCGTGGTGGCCGATGCCGGCATGATCTCGACGGACAATATGAAAGCCATCGAGGATGCCGATCTGACGTTCATTCTGGGGGAGAAGATCCCGACGGTCCCCTATCTGATCAGCAAGTGGCACAAAGACAATCCCGGATCGACACCGCCGGACGGGTAGACCTTGACCCAACGCAAACCGGCGAACTCGAAGACCAGCTACCGCAGGGACCGGGTGGTGTACTACCGCTACAGTGCTGATCGTGCCCGACGCAGCCTGCGGGGCATCACCGAGCAGTTGGAGAGGGCGGAAAAGGCTGTGGCAGGCAAGATCCCGGTCAAGCGTAACCGGTTCGTCACCCTGACCGGCGCGGACAAGAGTGTCAACACTGCGTTGGCTAAGAAGGCCAAGACCCTCGCGGGATGGAAGGCGTATGCGACGAACATCGACTCTCCAACACCGGATTTCGTGATCGGCTCGTACCACCAGCTGTGGCGCATCGAGAAGAGCTTCCGCATGTCGAAATCTGATCTGGCCGCCCGCCCGATCTTCCACCACCTCGAGGGATCGATCCGGGCGCACCTGACGATCGTGTTCGCCGCACTCGCGATCACCCGGATCGTCGAAGCCCGCACCGGATGGTCGATCAAGACGTTCGTCACCACCGCACGCCGCTACCGCACCATCGAGATCCAAGCCGCCGGTCAGACCGTCACCGCCGCAGATCCGCTCCCCGACGACCTGGCTCAGGCTCTGCGCGACCTCGCCCCAGACGTGGACACCAATTTGAGCTAAGTCAGGACCGCCGTCGCGATCGAGTTCCTTGGCCCCCTCACTGTCGCCGGTATTGCGAGCACGCAGCGCAAAGCCCTCCTATGGCCACTCCTGGCTCTTGTCGGCGTGGTTTTGTGCCTCAGATCCACTACCCGAGGACCTGCGACAAGCAATCACCGCAAGCGGAACGTGCACAGGCTGCGGCGCCGTCAGACCCGTCCGCCGTGGCGTAATGCGTGCGCAGCGATAGACGCATGCACCTCAGAGACATTACGCGGGCGCAGTGATTGCGGGAGGAATCCGTCTCGTGCTAGCTTTGCGGCGAGTTCCAGCGACCATGGCGCCGCGAGCCGGGCGGCCGCAAGGAGCGAGGCATTGCCGAGCAGTTCGCCGGGATCGCCTTGGCGGACTGTGCCGCCCTCAACGATCGCTACTGACGACGCCCAATCCAACGCCAGAGCAGCGTCGTGGGTGGAGAGGACCACCGTGGTGCGACTTTCCTCGAGCCGTTCAAGTGCCTGGAACATCTCGGCCACCCCGGCAGGGTCCAGGCCGGCAGTGGGTTCATCGAGGAGCAGCACACAGGGCCGCATCGCCATCGCGCCGGCAATCGTGACGCGTTTGCGTTCCCCGTAGGACAGTTCATGTGCCGGCCGGTCGGCCAGGTCGGTGAGCGACAGCAGCCGCATCGCCTCGTCGACCCGCTCTAGGATCTCGTCGGTGTTCAATCCCAGATTCGCTGGCCCGAAGGCGATGTCGTGTCTGACATCCGCCGAGAACAGCTGATCATCCGGGTTCTGCAGAACCAACTGCACATTCTGACGGTGAGTACGCAGCCCTGCCCTACCGTACTTGATAGGGGTGTGGTCAAGACTGACCGTCCCGCGCGACGGCCGCAGCGATCCGGCCAGTATTCGGAGCAGCGTTGTCTTTCCCGATCCGTTGGCACCCAGCAGTGCCACGCGTGAGCGCGGTGCCATCTCGATATCGACGTCGATCAGCGTATCGCTCGCACCGTGATAGGCGAACGCCACATGTTCGGCGCTCAGCGATCTATGGCTCATGCCATCTCCCACGAAACTGTTAGTGCGACAACACCAATAAGAACGGATACCGAGCCGAAGATGAATTGTCGGCTCACCGGCTGCCGATACAGAACCGGCATACCGATACCCTGGTCGCGACCCGCCAATCCGGTCTCCAGCCGTTGTGCCTGAGTCCAAGACCGGATCAGCACGGCCGCGGTCAGGAGGCCCACTGAGTTGAGTGATCGTCGAAATCCCGCATAGCCCAGTCGCGCGACCTGCGCCTGCCGGATCGTTGCCAGCGACTCCACCAGCACGAACACCATGCGATACATGATTCCGATGACGTCAACACAGGCCGCCGGGAGCCCCGCCCGCCGTAGGGCCGTCGTCAACGTGGTCATCGGTGTCGTGGAGGCAAAGACGAGCATCGCCAGTGATGCCGTCATCGCACGCAGTGCGAGTTCAGCTGCACCCAAAGCCGTGTGCGCAGTCATTGATATCGTCAGAGCGCCGAAATCGATCGATACCGCAGTCGACAGCGCCGCGATCGCAATAAATGCCGCAGGTCCTCGGGCGGTACGGAGCACGTGCGCAAACGGAACCCCGGCTCGTCGCGCGGCGATCAGGGTCACCACGATCAACAGTGGCGCCGCCGGAACCGGGGCAAGCACCACCGCACATCCGACGATCCCGCCGAAGAGAATGACCTTCTCTGCGACCGGCCGGCGGCGCCACGTCGACCTCCACGCAACGCTATCGATCGCGGCGGTGCCAGCACTCATGTCCGGTCACCCTCGCCAGCGCTCGCGGCCATAGCGTCGACGTCACCGGCCAGTGCGATCGCCTCACGTTCGGAGCGCCTACGCTGCCACATCGCCCCGAGCGCAAAGCCGAACACTCCCGCACCGAGCGCAGCCTGCAGCGCGAACAGTCCTGATTCGATCTCACCGGACCCGGGGGTGAAGACCGGCGAGAACCATGGCTTGTAGTCGGAATGGTTCTCCTCGATGTGCTCGGTGGCCAGGGAATCGCTACCGACGAACGCCTCATCCTCCGGGGCGTTCCGATTGAGAAACATCGACAGAGCGAAGATCACGACAATCGCACCGATGATCAGTGCGGTGACCAGAACATTCTTGTTACGCGACATGGATGGTCTCCTTGGCTGGGGCTGCGCTGTCTTGTGCGGTGCGGTCGGTCAATACTCCCAGACGCAGCAATTCCGGCCGCGCCACCTTCCGCAGGACGTTGAAAATCAGGACCCCGACGAGGCCCTCGATGACAGCCAGTGGAATCTGAGTAACGGCGAAGACACCAAGGAACTTCACCACCGAACCGATCACACCGCCGGTCGCATCGGGGAAGGCAATGCCGAGCTGAACAGAGGTAACGCAGTATGTCGAGAGATTCGCGATCGCCATTGCGAAGAAGATCCCGACACTAAAGGGTGCCTTCGTCTTTCGGCTCAACTGCCACACCACGTATCCGGCCCACGGACCAACAATGGCCATCGAAAACGCGTTGGCACCCAAGGTGGTGATACCGCCGTGTGCAAGCAGCAGCGCCTGAAACAGGAGTACCACCGTTCCCAGGAAGGCCATCACCGGCGGCCGAAAGAGCACCGCGCCCAACCCAGTTCCGGTGGGATGGCTCGAGCTACCTGTCACCGAGGGAAGTTTGATTGCGGACAGGACGAAGGTGAACGCCCCTGCCGCCCCGAGCAACAACCGCGATTCAGGATGCTCACGTACCTCGCGCACGACGGCCACGGCACCGTGTACAACGAACGGTGCGGCTACCGCCGCCCAACAGGCCGCCTGGACCGGCGGCAAGAAGCCTTCGGCAATATGCACTGGTTCATTCCTCTGCTGTATGAGACGGGTCAGTTACGAAAACTCATTCACCGTCATCCGATGGTCGGAGATAGTCCTCCACTTGTTTTTGCATCGACTGCACCATGTCGACGTCGACCCCGAGCACCGAACCAATCTCGGCGGCACTAAGTCCGTGAACATGCGCTGCCACATGTACGTTGCGTAAGTCGGTCGGCATCTCGAACAGCCGGCCGGCGAGCTCCTCCCAGGAACACTGCTGTGCTCGCCAGTCACCGTCCGGGTCGGCAATGAGAGGTTCGGCAAGGGCCGCGATACGCCCCGCATAAGGCAGTCCCTGGTAGCGAAACACCCGGGGCCGGGCCAGCATCGAGACCACCACCTGCATGGCCACCGCCTCCGCAACAGTCCGGTCCTCCAGCCGGTGGGTGACCATGTACCGCACCGAATCACGGGTGTCATTCAGGCGCAATATCCACGCTAAATAGTCGTCTTGCCAATCACTTTCGAAATCCACTGCCCTCCATGCACAAGAACCTCTGAGGCCGGGACCGGGCGGTCCGCTCGGTTGGTACACCCACACGCGCCGAGCGGACCGCCACCGGCCGGATTACGGCGTCGGCACCACCGTGGCGACCGAGGCTGCCATCACCTCGTTGGTGTACTCGACAGCGGTGGCCGGCAGTGCGGCGCCCGCCATCTCGTCGACACCGATACGGGTGTTCCACCCTGGAGATCCAGCAATCGCCTTACCCATCGTGGCCTCGAACTGATCCGATGGCTCCGAGAGCACGATGCCGAGTTCGAGCAGCCAGCTACTGAGGACGATCCGCTCACTGGCAGGGACCGCGTCATAGAGCTTCTTGGCTTCGGCGAATGCCGTCAGGTCGGCCTTCGCCACACCCGGAACGATGATGTTGGAGTACACCGTCAGCTCGTCGAAGAACTCGCCTTCGGTGGTCCGCAGCGAGCCGTCCTCACCCGGCAGCAGGTACTGCGACAGAGTCGATTCTAGCTTGGCCTGCAGGGTCGCATTCCACTTGGTGCGGGCCGCGAAGGTATGTGCTTCCACATACTCTGTCGCGAAGCCCTCGCGAATACCCATCCACTGCGGGACATACCCGATCCAGTCGCTGATCGCACTACGCCACTTGCTGATCGGCTCGCCCGGCAGTACCTCCACACCGGGATGCATGAGCTTGGCAACGTTGAACACGGTGAAGTTACGCGGCCCGAAACTGACTCGCTCATGTGGTGCACCGGTGAAACCGGCCGGACGCAGAACGCGGAAGATCTCGCGACCGTAGTCGTGAACGACGTAGCGGGCGAACGAGTCGTCGACGAACTTGTTCGTGACGTGCAACGCCTGCTGATGCCGGATCTCGGGGAGCACACCCTTCTTGATTGTGGTGTACCGGTACAGACGCTCCCACGACTGCTCCTGGGTGACCGCCAGGAATCCTCCGGTAAACGGATTCTTGTACATGTCACCCCACACCGAGGTGATCTTCTCGTTCTTCGTCTCATCGAGCATGCAGTCGATCTCGTTGAGCGTGGCGTAAACCGAAGCGCCACGCTGGTACTCAGGATCTCCCGAACACGGCATGAAGCCGACCCCGATGACCGGCACCCGACGGCCGAGCGCACCGGTGCTCAGGTGGCGGGCGAGGTCAACAACCATTCCGCTGCCCGTGCCGCCACCAACACCGAAGGCAACAAGAACCAGGCATGGCAGGCCGGTCTGGTCGATGCTGTCGGCAAATGCTTCCAGTTCGCTGTGGAGTGGGCGCTCGCCGTCGTAATACGCACGGCCATAGATCGCCTTCGCCAAGGAGCGGGACACATGCTCGTCGGAGGACGGGACCTCCAGTTGGCCGACGTAGTTCTTCTCGGTGGTCGGAGTCGTGGTGGCATCCAGCCACGACGCGAATCCGCTCTCGCCCTGGCCCTTCCAGCTGAACCGCGGGAACTCCCTGCCGAGGAACTCGGGAAAGCGCGCCATGCTCTGCTCGAGATCCGCGGCGTCAGGGATGTCCAGGGCCACAGTGCGAATCTGCGCGCGGTCCCGGGGAATCCCACGATCATCAAGGCGTGCGTAGAACGAGTCCGCGTACTGGCGCATCTGACGCATGTCGCCCTCGCCGATATCGATCGCCAACGCAGTGAAACGAGCGCGCGGATCGTCGAGCATGTCCTCGATCTCACCGGTCCGCAAGAGCGCATCGATGAGCTGGGCGCCGGCCTTACCGAGGCCGACAACATTGATACAGTGCGGCGCCTGTTTTCCGCTTGCACTGTGGTACATGGATAGTGCCATGGTGGTAGTCCAGCCTTTCTAGCTAGCTCAGGTATCCAAGGTCTTTGAGGATGGTTGCGGCGACCGTGGGGCGCTCGTCCGCAACCAACGTTCGGTACTTGTCGATGAATTTGTTGGCCTCGCGCGGGATTGCCCCCTGGTTAACCAGGTCAACACCTTTTTCCAAGTTGTAGCGGTGTAGTTCTGCGGTCCAGAGCCGGTGTTTGACGTAGATCCGCTCGTCGTCGGCTCCGCTGACGGTCACGGTTGCCCCACCCGGAAGGGTGTCGACCGCCGCGCCGTCCCGATACTTCTCGACGGCCTGATCCCAGTCCAGACCTGCTGGCTCCGTAGTCATCTCGGCCCCCGCGTGCTCGATGTCGGTTCCGGTGCTCACTTGGACAGCTCGAGTTGTTCAACCTCACCACGGATTGCTAAGTGCGGGACAACAACCCAGCACGCGCAGCCCAACAGGCATTCGCCACCGACTCCCTCGAATCGGGTTGAGGGCTCGCAGAGCAGCACACCGAGATCGAGCAGCCATGCGTGACGCATGAGCTTGGACTCCCAATCCAGCGCGTCGTAGGCCTCCCGCGCGGGCACGAACCAGCTCATGTCGAGCTTGCTCAGCCGCGGGATGAAGGCCGCGACCGTGGTGTCGCCCGAACCTGCGAAGGCCAGCGTGTTGGGTCCGACGACGGGATCGAGGGATTCAGACAACGACGCTGCGACTGCGCTGGCCGAATCCGCACCGAATGCGCGAACCTCGACGAATTCGACTGCTGCCGAGTCGGTCACCTCGCCGACCAGCGGAGTGCCGGCCGGACCAATACCCACTGCGAGCAAGTTGATCCAGCTGTCGGTCTGATCACCACGGGTGGCCGGGTGCCACGCGTCGGCCGGGACATTCATCCAGTTGAGCGCCTTGATCGACTCGTACAGGTGATCGCCTCCGTCACGCAAAACAAACTGCGCGATACCGGTGTCGATGGCCTTGTGCGCGGCGTCAAGGTCGCCGACCGCGTCGTACACCGCGTTCTGTGGTACACCGAAGAATCCAGCGGTAAAGGGGTTCTTGTAGAGGTCACCCCAGACGGTCATGACGCCCTTGTTCTTGTCGGCGTCCACCATGCAGTCGAGCTCATTGATGGCGATGAACGCGCGGCCGTCCTTGAGTTCGTCGGGGTCGGCGTCGGCGGGCAGCACGCACATGCCGGCAACCAGCGCGCGACGGCCCAACCGGATGTTGGATAGATGGCGGGCCAACTCGACGACGATGCCACTACCGGTTCCACCGACCAGTGAGAAGGCGATGATCACCAGTGGGGTCTTGTCGCTGGACATGATCCCGTCGGCGAAACGGTCAAGCGCTTGGGCAACCGCACCACCGGTGTAGTAGTCGACGCCGTAGAGGCCCTTGGACACCGCACGCGGGAAGTGGTCACCAGCCTCCGGCACCACGAGATCGTTGGGAAGCCACGGCTCGTAGTTGGGATTCCAGTAGTAGCGGGGGTACTCCTTCTTGAGAAATTCGCGGTAGCGTCGCAGTTCGCTGAACAGCGCCTCATTCTCCAGCGCGGGGAGGTCGACGACCTCCGCGCTGGCGAGATCGCCGGACAGTGCTGCCGACGCGGTGGTGACACCGGTCAATTCGGCATCACCGATGTCGATGGCCAGCCCACGGAACGGTGTTTCCGAACCGGCTGCAGCACCCCCGGGTGCGTACTCGCGCAGCATCGATTCGACGACGTTAGAACCGGTCTTGCCGATGCCCAGGACGTGAATAGAGAACGGTCCCTCGTGATCTCCGATGCGGTGAACGCCATCGGTGACCAACGCCTCAAGCCGTACCTTGTCGGTGCCGTACCCAGCGGACTCGCTGTCGCACGCCGCACCTTCATGGGCGTGGCTGTGCCCATGATCGTGATTGTGGTCGTGTGCTCCTGACACTTCATCTCCTTCAACGGTGGTCGCGAGCCTGCGGGTACCGCACAGCAGGGAGGGGCGGGTCTTTTCGACCGGACTCGCGGAGTTACTGCCTGAATGACAAGCCCCTGGCTCCCCCGCAACTGACAGTAGTGAAAGTACTGTCATTGTGAAGTATCTCAGTGTTAACAGTTCGTAACAGAAATATGCGAAACGACAACGATGTGGTTGAGGGGTAATCGTTGTGAACGCTAGTATGTGGGCATTGGGGGACTGGAGCGGCGGCCGCAGGCACTCATACTGCGCATACCCCGTACCAAGAGAAGGATGATCGGATGACCAATGTCCAGACCAGGCCGACGGGCGCCGCCGGCGCGGCCGAAGCAGACGTCCTACAGGTCTCACCCAGGCCACTGGCAGGGCGATTGAATTCATTGAGTCGGATGCTCTCACGCCGCATCGACCGGATTACGGCGCAGCACAATATGTCCGCCGATCACTGGTACGCACTCGACATCATCGTGCGCCAGGACGGCGTGGCGATGAATCACTTGGCACGAGCGTTGAGTGTCGCCGCACCCACCCTCACCAAATACGTGGACAAGCTGGCTGTGAACGCCTACGTCTTCCGGCTCGCCGACCCGGGTGATCGTCGCAAAGTACTGGTGCACGCCTCCAGCCGGGGTGCGAGCGTCCACCAGGAACTCCTCGGCACTATCGCTGCCACCGAAGCCGAGGCCTTGGGTATGTTCGCCGCACGCGACCGACAAGCGCTGGAACGCATGCTCAACCACTACGGCAAACAAGCAGAAGACTTCACGAGTCAGTAAACCGAGCGGCGCCCGCCGCTGATCTAGCCGACCGCGGCAATCTGTTCGAGGACATCGAATTCGAGCCCCCTGGCCTTCGCCATATACACGTCCTGAGCGAGATGGTGCCGACGGAAGCGGACATGCCCACGTGGACTGTCATAGTGAATGTCGGCTTGTGCCTGCACACTCAATTCAGACACATTCACCGACGCCGACCGCTCAACCAGTTCAGCCAGGAGCCGCACACCCTCGTAGCAAGACTCGCCCGGCGAGGCCAGCGGCGGCGCACTCGCACCGAAGCGCTCCATATACCGCCCACCGAACTCCAGACTGTGGCCGGTCCCCAAGGATTCAAAGAACCCCGACACGGAATAGAGTTCACGCGCAGCGCCCACACCGCCGGCCAGCAGCATATTCTCATCGATCAGCGGCCCGAGTCGAGGAAGATCGCGATCGAACCCACGTGCGGCGAACTGCCTGTTGAATGACACCGCATCCTGGCCCAGCAACAACACGAACACCCCGTCGGCGACGGAGCGCTCGATCTCATCGAGCACACCACTGAAATCGAGCTCGCCCAGCGGCGTGAAGTGCTCCCCGACGAGCCTGACACCTGAACCGTAGGCACCTGTCGTCGCCCACTTCCGCAAACGACCAGCCGTGCGTCGTGGCCACACATAGTCACTGCCGACGACAAACCAGGATGTGATGCCGTTCTCCCGACCCATCCATTGCAGCGCAGGCACAATCTGACGTTCGGGTACCTCCCCGGTGGTGAACACACCGGGTGACGATTCACCGCCCTCGTACACCGCCGTGTAGATGTAGGGCACTAGACCACCAACGGATCCCACGATCTCGCGACGCAGCGCCGAAGTATGCCAGCCGACCAGGGCTTCGACCTCACCGTTGGACACCCGTGCGGAGACGTCACGGGCCACGTCCCCAATGTCGGCGCCGCCATCGATGACGGTGGCGGTGACCTCGCAACCAAGAAGTCCGCCATGCTGATTGAGTTCGGCGATGGCCAGTTCGGCGCTGCTCAGGCACGACGGCCCGAAGATCCCCGCCGGACCACTCTCAGGTATGAGCAGACCGAGATTCATGCGTGGGTCAGACATCGAACACTCTCCCTACGCAGCGTGGATCGCCGATTACGTCTCATGATCTCAGCGCGCTATTACCTGGGTGTAAATCGCTCATGTGAGGTCACACACACGGAAAACAGATTCGATCCCGCCGGAACATGACGTGATTCCCCGGCGAGATCGATTCCGTCGCTATGCTTCTGCGGTCTTCTCGGTGGGCAGATCGTAGACCGGTGCGGACGCAACACCAATGGTCTGGCGGGTGATCGCCTCAACCCTTTCCCGGGTGGCCTCGGCGTCGGTCACCCAGTCACGGTAGAAGTCGAAGGGGCATTCGGCGATTCCCTTGTCACCGTCTCCTGCGTTGTAGACGCCGGTGTAGCCGCGGTGGAGCAGCTTGAACAGGTGGTTCTGCGACTGGTCATTGGCACGCGCATCCCGGATCGTCGAAAGCGACAGCTGCGCGTACTGAATCCCATAGTCTTCCTCCCCGCACTCCCCCAGCGTGCGCCCGTCAAATCCGACGATGGCGCTGTGGCCGAAGTACGAGTAGACCCCGTCGAAACCGGTCGCATTGGCCACTGCGACATAGCAGTTGTTGGCCCACGCCATCGTCTTTGACATCAGAACCTGCTGCTCCTTGGCCGGATACATGTAGCCCTGCGGGCGGACGATGAGCTCAGCACCCTTCATCGCGCAGTCCCGCCAGATCTCCGGGTAGTTGCCGTCGTCGCAGACGATGAGCGAGATTTTCATGCCCTTCGGGCCGTCAGTGACGTAGGTCTGCCCACCCGGGTACCAGCCCTCGATCGGAGTCCACGGCATGATCTTGCGATACTTCTGCACGATCTCGCCCTCGTCGTTGATCAGCACCAAGGTGTTGTAGGGCGGCTTGTTCGGGTGATCCTCATGCCGTTCACCGGTCAGAGAGAAGACTCCCCAGGTCTTTGCATCCCGACACGCCTTGGCGAAGATGTCGGTTTCATCGCCTGGCACCGTGGCGGCCGTCGCATACATCTCGTCGTTGTCGTACATGATGCCCATGGTGGAGTACTCGGGGAACACCACCAGATCCATACCCGGGAGGCCGGCCTTCATCCCAACAACCATATCCGCGATCTTGCGCGCGTTGTCGAGTACCTCCTCCTTGGTGTGCAGCCGCGGCATCTTGTAATTCACGACAGCAACGCCTACCGTGTCCGGGCTCGATGAGATGTCTCCGTGTCGCATGTTGGACCTCCATTCAGTTCGTCAACTCTCGCCAGCCTTTGCACGAGGTACTTTGATCGTAAAGTATTACAATCGACAGGGTCCAGCCATACCTGTTACACCTATGTTTCAAGGAGGATCGCTCGATGCAACCCGGACCACCCCCGAACTCGACCCCCAACCCGATGGGCTCCAGCCGGTTCAGGCTGGGACGGCTCCGATCACCACAGGAGCTGACTGCCGCATTGCAGTCACATATCGTCGGACAGGAGGCCGCTATTGAAGCGGCGGTGCGCGCATTGACGATTTCCGCCGCTGGGCTCCGTGACCCTAACCGTCCGATCGCCTCGCTACTGCTGGTCGGGCCGACCGGCGTGGGAAAGACCGAGCTCGCAAAACAACTCGCGCGTCAGGTCGCCGGCGATCCCGATAACCTCTGCCGAATAGACATGAATACCCTTGCACAAGAACACTACTCGGCATCACTCGCCGGTGCGCCGCCCGGATACGCCGGCGCAAAGGAAGGCCTGACTCTCTTTGACCCCGCCCTGATCGCAGGTAACCATTCCCGGCCGGGACTCGTACTCTTCGACGAGGTCGAGAAAGCGCACGCGACAGTCCTGCGGTCCTTACTGCAGATACTCGACAGCGGGGTCCTAAGGCTGTCGGCAGGCAACGAGACCATCGACTTCCGCAACGCGATTGTGTTATTCACCTCTAACCTCGGATCTGCCGAAGTAGCTGCTCACGAACGCCGGCACCGAGGCTCGTCGTCACTGCAGCGGCTCGCGGCACCATTCCGACCCGGCGCACGTCGCGACTCGCAGCAGATCGTTGCCGACGTCGTCGAGCAATTCTTCGACCCGGAGCTGTACAACCGCTTCGACGAGGTTGTGCAGTTCGCGCCGTTGACCCAGACCTCAGCGGCGAAGATCGTGGATCTCGAGCTCGCGCGCCTACGTAATCAGCTGTCTGCCATACACATCGATTGGATGCCAGATGACGACGTACGAAGTCTTCTGATCAACAAGGGATTTGATTCCACCTACGGGGCCAGACATATGAAACGTACCGTCCGGACTACGCTGTCGGCCCCGATCGCCGAAGCTGTCGTGACCGCTCCCGACGCAGACAACCGATCTCGCCACACACTGTCCACGACAGTGGCGCAGGGAGGAATCGTCGCCACCGTCACCCGGGCTGTGTCGTAGACACTGGAAGAGACCGACTGTGCGAATCACTGCTATTTGGGCACACCGCCGGGAATCACTGCTACCAGGCCGCCGACCGCTCCGACGGCGCCGCCCCTGTCAACGTAGATCGCAGCATA